>JBIJBZ010000280.1:0-2555 GCA_044344945.1 Bdellovibrionota bacterium
GAGATAGCCAGAATGACTATGAGTCGAAGGTGAGGATAGCGACTTATCTTACAGGCTTCGAGAAGGGCTTTGCGCTCCTCGTCGCTTAGAAAGCGGACTCGGATCTTCGCATGCGAGGGTCGCTCTACATCTCGCACCGGATTCAGTTTCACCCATCCCCAGCGGCGCGCCTCCTTAAAGATCGCTGAGAGGCTACAGAGGTGCACTCGGATGCTGCCTGGGGCGAGCTTGTCGTTAGCAGTTCTACCCTTCTCTGGCTTTATCGTAGCGAGGGCGTCGTTTATCACTATGTCGTTTATCGTGTGTAGTAAGCGGGGGCCGAGGGCTTCCTCCCACCGTCTCAAGTGACACGAGCGATTGATGTCGCAGGTGAACTCTGATCTGTAACGAGCGATCGCTTCTTTGAGGGTATGCTTCTTTGCTTGCGAGTGATCGAGGTGCAAGCCGTTACGCATCTTCTGTTCCTCTTGCTGCACCCAAGCGTCCGCGTCGATCTTGCGACGGAATGTTGCTGTGATATGCGGATAACCGCGACGCCTTATGCGCGCAGTGTATGAAACCTGGCCCTTTGCATCTTTTCGCTTGAAAATGTTGCCCATAAACCCTCTCAAGAAGTGCGCGTGCCACTAGCTTTTCGTGTTGGCACCGTTAGGTATCAACTGAGGCCGTTGGCACGTAGTTGGCACGAGCAGTATAGATTGTGAGGGTTTTAAGTTACAGATCGAATGTAACTATTTGGAATTAGTGGTGCCCACGCCTTGAATCGAACAAGGGACCTCAGAATTATGAGTTCTGCGCTCTAACCAGCTGAGCTACGTGGGCAAATGGGGCAATTTGTGGCCCAGAGAGTGCCCTAACGTGCCAGAAAAAGCAAGGACCCCCTCTTGCATTGTTGAGCTAACTACCTGGGTTTATGCCTTATTTCCAGTTATGGCCTCTGCTTGTGTCAATTTTCAGGGGGCGGGGGTGGTTCTTACCCCCTCTGGGCTGCATCGTAACTAGCATGTCCAAGGATGAGACTATCGAATTTAACGGGGCGGAGATCGCTGCGCGTATACTAAACGAGCTTCCTTCTCAGGAGCGTTCGCGCATGGTGGAGCAGGTGCGGGTTCTTAACCCTTCCGCTGCGATCAAAATAGAGTCCATTATTCTAGTCCAGCAGCCTGAGTCATCCCCTACTCCTCCTGCAGCATCGATTGAACAGATCACAGAGCTCCCCGACCGAGAGGTTCAGCAGCTTGTGCGCGAGGTTCCGCAGCACGATCTCGTTATCTCCCTTAAGGCTGCAAGCCCTGAGGCGAGAGAGAAGATACTGCGAAATGTTTCAGAGTCGAAATTGCGTCAGATCGAGAGCGACTTCAAGGCGCTTCCTCCCATGCATCCATCACTTGTTGATGCAGCACAGGGGCGCGTTATGCGTAAAGCTGAAGAGATCTATCCTGAAGAACCAACTCCGCAAGCTCCGCGGCGACTCCGTTCACGTTTGGCGTAACGAGATCACCACGGATCTGGTTTTCCATTAAATCGTCGCTCAAGTCCCGTCCAGCACCCTTGGTAATCTGGTTGAAACGCAGGTGTTGTCGCTGCGTACGATGTCACGTGCTGCGGGAAGCGAGTTTCAAACATAAACGCCATCGTGTTGGTGAGCTTGTGCGGCTCTAGCGGTGTGGTGCTTGCTTTTGCAAACGCTGTGGAATCGGGTCCGTGCGGGAGCATGCAGTTGTGCAGGCTTATTCCACCAGGAGCGAATCCATCGGGCTTGGCGTCGTACTGTCCGTAAATGAGCCCCATAAACTCGGACATGATGTTCATGTGGTACCACGGTGGACGAAAGGAATGCTCTGCTACGAGCCACCGTTCGGGGAAGATTACAAAATCGATATTGGCGGTGCCCTCTTCTCCTGATGGTGCCGTAAGCACAGAGAAGATAGATGGATCGGGGTGATCGAAGAGAATTGCTCCTACGGGAGAGAAGGTGCGCAGATCGTACTTATACGGCGCATAGTTTCCGTGCCAGGCAACGACATCGAGTGGTGATGCTGCTAGTTTTGTTGCGAAGAATTTTCCACACCACTTTACGATAAGGGTGCATGGAGCAACCTTATCCTCAAATGCAGCTACGGGGGTTTTGAAGTCGCGTGGGTTTGCTAAGCAGTTTGCACCGATAGGTCCCCGATTGGGCAGGGTGAACTTTGCTCCGTAGTTCTCACACAGGTAGCCACGTGCTGGGCCCGCGGGAAGCTCTACTCTGAATTTTAGTCCACGTGGAATGACACAGATCTCTCCCGGTGCGATATCTATCTTTCCCAACTCTGTAAAGAAATGGAGCGCTCCCTCTTGCGGCACCACGAGCATCTCGGCGTCTGAGTTGTAAAAGTACTGATCCACCATCGAGGTGTTTACAAAATAGAGGCTCGCTGCCATCCCGGTTTGCGAGTTGACGTCTCCCGCAATGGTCATCGTCCGCATGCCGGTGATGAAGGTTGATTTCTCTTTCGGCGCTTCAGGCGGGCTCCACCGATACTGTCCGATCGGAAGTGTGGTCTCATCAAAAT
>JBIJBZ010000281.1:0-2553 GCA_044344945.1 Bdellovibrionota bacterium
GCTTCTTGAGGGTCTCGGATTCGACCGCACGAGGAGCTCCAGCGGGAGTGTTTGGAGTGGATTGCGGTTTCAGAGGGTCTGCCAGCGCACTGAAACAAAATCAAGCGCCTCGCTCGCTTTAACCCGGAGTGGATGCGATATCACCATCGGCCTTGGAGAGCCTTTGACTGAATCTTTTTCGGTTGCCCCGACCAGCTTTCAAAGGACGATAAGAGCTCAGGAGGATTAGCAGGTCGCTGGTAGCCTCCCCCTTGAATGCGGGTTTGCCACATTCTCTCTGCGCGGGCGCATTGGTGCACCTCTGTCGGTCGCCTACTCGAAAAATTGTGCGATTGCAATCAACTCTCTGCGGGGACAGGCCAGCTATCTATAGCCCTTACATGTCGATGTATTCGTGCCATATGAATCGTATGTGCTAACCGGGCGGGAGTTAGGCCGTAGCGGGTATGGCAGCTCGCAGTGGCGCATGACATCGAGGCAAGCGTATCAACACAACTCGGTATTTTGGGATCTCGTCTAGCCCGGGGCTAGATCAGGGAAGCTACTTACTATCCGCTCGGACAAAAGCATCCTGAGTGACAAGCGTCGCATTTAATATCGTTGTCGGTTGATTCTTATCGTAGGTGATCACCACAAACGGCTCATCAATTACGTACGGCTTTTTAATGCTGACACCTCTGCTTGTCGCGACCGCGGCTCCAGTAGTAGACTCGCCACCATTTTCATCTAGTCTAAATCGGGTTTCCAATACCGCTTCGTCAATCGACACATTCATGCCTTCTGGTTTGGCACCGATCAGCCACGTAGGTTGACTGGTTGCCCTAAAGTCTACTTTGGGGAAATGGACACCACCTTGAAATGTCCGTGAATCCACGGCGTTCTGTTCCAAGGCGTTTAGTATGTTTCGGCTATGCTTGAGTACGTTCTCGGAATTCAGCCCCGCGACCGCGGATGCCTTGAACATGAGCAACCCAACCCCGTTGGAGGTTGGGAGTCCGACAACTGGCTCCGTCAAGCTCGGAGATCTGAAGAAGGTTGGATCCTTCTTGGCAACTCCTTCGTATCTGCTGTCTGCGATCTTCATAATCACCACTCGCCCCTTCTGCTCAAAGGGGAATTTGATATCTTCGATCGCTCCCGAAACAAGTCCGTTATAGCTGGGGGCTCTCTGCGTAAGCCTTGCATTGAGCTGGTGTTCGGCAAAGAGAGCATTCACAGCCTTGATCGCGTCATTTCCGAAACCTGCCGTCGCCCGTAATGTGTAGCCGTCTATCGCACTGACCCTCGCCAGGTGGTCACCGCTTGAGCGTAACTTTGTAGCGATGTCGAGAGGATCCTCAGACAGCTTCCACTCTCCACTAAAGTCTGCGCGCTCCTGCCGCAGAGCGGCGTTAGCAGCATCAAAAACCTTGAGCCACACCTGACTGCTCTGGCTGCCACTCCGGCCGGGGTTGAGCCGCTCTACCTGTTCCGCGACAGCAGAGTCTGCAACCATGGCCGACATGCCCGCGGCAACAAGGCTTGCAAGAAAATCCCTCCGGGACTGGTTTTGTGGAAGTGAGAGCCCCTCTGCGGAGTCGCTCGCCGGAGTCTGTTGATTGTTTGCTCCGGCGTTTTCCTGGATGGGATTTTTCGTCAATGCTGGGTTCATAAAAAGGCTCCCGTATAGTCGTGATCGTACCGTTCAAGTTCTGCCCCCTAGATGGCCGCGCATAGGTGGCTTACAGAGTAATGGGTTTGAGGTGTACGCGCTCTACAAGTCACGCTTCTGCCCGTGGTCAATCGAAACGAGCCCCGTGCGGGTATCCGCTTTTCAACCTCGAATTCTTGTGAAGCACAGCGGCGCCCCTTGTCGAGCTGGTATCAGTTTGCTAGTTCCCTTTTTTCGATACCAGTGAGGGATATGCCGGATAGGAGCCGGTGTGTTGCATAAGGTGTTTCGTCGACTTTTCGCCGATACGGTGGAGGGCTCTCTTCGCTTAACAACCCTTGCAGTCGGTCTGCGTGTGGGCCATTTGGGTTGGGCGTGCCGCTGCCGCTGCCTCTGGCACGGGCTAACCATCTATAGGGATTTCCCGACGGTGAAGTTATGGTGGTTCCGCCTATCAATCATCCGTATCCCTCCAAGTATGCGTGGGAGACCGCGAAACTTTTTTTGGCTCATCGTGGAATCGAGTGGGTGCCAAATGACTGCTGATGGGGCATAACCCATTGTTTTTAGTGATGAATCACGTATTTCCGCGTGAACGTGCTCGTGAACGTGAACGTACCCGATCTAGCAACTTTCTGCCCCGGCGATCGATATCTAGTAGTACGCTTGATTATGAAAAACTGGATGTCTACCGCATAGCTCTGGAGTTCGTCGTCACTAAGTTTAAGATTCGAGACCGGCTACCCAGGGGAAACGGAGAGCTCCAAGATCAGTGTAAGCGCGCATCATTTTCGATTGTGCTCAACATCGCCGAAGGTGCTGGCAAGCTCAAACAAGCCGATAAACGGCGCTATTTCTCAATAGCCCGAGGGTCCGTCATGGAGTGTGGTGCCCTCTTTGAT
>JBIJBZ010000136.1:0-9395 GCA_044344945.1 Bdellovibrionota bacterium
ACCGGGGAAACTTCCCTCCCGGGTGCGTTCACGTTTACGAGAACGGTCACTGGGTCAATGCCTCAATTATCAGCACTCCATCAAGCTACACCAGCGCTGCGCGCATCTCACCCTCGAAACGCTCCATCAATGAAACGATCTGAAATTGGGTACGAGCTCGCTCAAGATTCTGGTGGGGACGGTGAATTCGAAAATACGTATCCCCACCCAAGTAGTCAGTTAAAAATCTAACCCCTAATATGAGCGCCAAAACCCGGGGCGCAACCGGCATCAGAGTAAGCTCAGCCAGCGTAAGCTCCCCTCGCATCTCGCTCAGGTACCCGTCGCAGATAGCCCGATACAGGTCCATATCGAGAACCACCTTCGAAAAATCCTGCTCATCCTCAGCACACGGAACCGCTGTATTTCGCGCGAGATCCCCGAAGTCAAAGAGTACCGTTCCTGACATGCAGGTATCGAGATCCAGGAGGCATGTTGCTCGATTACCTGAGCTATCGAACAAGACATTGTTCAACTTCATGTCGCAATGACTCACTCGACGTGGGATCTCGCTGCTTTCAAGAGCTTCGATTAGCGCCGTTCCAACCCCTGCCCGACTGAGCGCAAATTCAATCTCCTTGTGGCAAGCTGAAACGCGCCCCTGTGGATTTAACTCAATCGCCTCGCGGAACGCCACAAAGCGACGGCCACCGTGAAGAAAGAAGGGTATGGTATCCTGTAGCGAACCAGGATCCACCCCTAAGAGCGCGCGCTGAAAGCGCCCAAGGATTGCAGCCGCCTCGCGGGCAACACCCGGGCTCGGACACACATCATACGTAACTGTATTCTCTATGTACTCAAATGTACGCCAGAACTCACCCTGCTCATCTTTGAGGTAGGTTGCTCCATTTCGAGTTTTAATTAACGTTAGAGTAACATCATCGTTGCGCAACTGGCCCAAGCGCTTACTATCCCGCAGCGCCGTGGTTACAATTTCGAGGTTGCCCATCAATGCCTCGATATCGTGGAAGATGCGGTGATTGACCACTTGGTGAACATAGCGATGTCGAACGCCACCTGCTTCCCATGTTCCTACGTAGGTGCGATTGATATGGCCCCGCTTCAGCTCTTCGATTCCGACGAGGTCCCCGTCAATTTCGAAGTGTCTCAGCAGGTCGACGGGAACTACTCGGGCTTGCTCCATACCGCTCTCCCTATTGGTTCATGACTGAGGAACTCATATGTGTTACTGCTGGGGACAAGCTACCACCGGTCTCAGAAGATTCTTCAAACAACGCCTCAACAAAATCACGGCGTTCAAATGGGATAAGATCATCAACGCGCTCTCCCACACCGATGTAGAATACAGGGAGCTCCAACTCCTGAGAGATCGCAACGATAATTCCCCCCTTAGGGGTTCCATCAAGCTTGGTTACAACGATACCGGTCAATTGGACAGCCGAATTAAACTCCCGCGCTTGTACTAACGCATTCTGTCCGCTCACTCCGTCTAAAACCAATACGGTCTCATGGGGAGCATCTGGGATATGCTTGCGAATCGAGTTGCGCACCCCTTCAAGCTCCTGCATCAGATTCGATTTATTGTGCAAGCGGCCAGCGGTATCGATCAACACTACATCAAAACTACCTTCCTTTGCTGCCACCATTCCATCGAATACGACAGCTCCTGGCTTAGCCCCTTCTGGCCCTCGCACCAAGGTGAAACCAACTCGGTTTGACCACTCAGCAAGCTGCTCTACCGCCGCAGCGCGAAAGGTATCCGCAGCGACAACCAATACCTTCTTACCAATCGCTTGATACTTAGATGCGAGTTTGGCGACTGTAGTCGTCTTTCCTACGCCGTTGACCCCAACGACCAGCACTACCATCGGGCAACCAGTTGGCGCGTACATCGGATGGGTTGGATCAACCGAGACTAGCCGTTGAAGGATCCCGTCCTTCAAAAGCTGCTTAAGCTCAGCAGGTGCTACCACCTCCTGCTTCTCCGCCAGCCCCCGCACCTCCTCCACCAATGCAGATGCAGTACGAGCCCCAACATCACTCAGGATGAGTACCTCCTCAAGCTCTTCAAGCATGGACGGATCCACGCCACGCGCTCCCGTGAAAAAGCTTGCAAGCCGACCCAGCAACCCTGTCCTGCTCTTGGTGAGCCCGCGACGTATCGCCGCCTCTCGCGGCACCTTGAGCTCCGCAGCCGCCTCCGTTGCAGGAGCCGGAGCAACCGCTAGAGGCGTTGGCGCCTCGGCGGGCGCTGGCATAGTGACCTTCGCCTCTTCAAGAACGTGAAACGGAGGCTCTGGTCGCACAACCGCTTGAGCTTGGCGCAACTCAGCGCGAAGCCCCTCAACCTCGTGCTGTAGTAACTGAAGAGTTTCCCGTGCACGCCGCACTGCCCTGGCTGCCAGCCACAACGTAGCGGCGACAACGAAGAGCAAGCCGAGCAGCGCCACACTGATTTCATCCGGATTAGCTTGGACATACTGGCGCAGCGCCTCCGCCCACAACTCTAATTGCAAGAGCACATTGTGCATGAACGTTTCCTCTGTAACCGTGCGCATTCCTATGCGCTTTGCGACCGCCGCCCTACGCTACCTGCTTCTCTGCTTCCTGCAGCGAAACCGTTAGCACCTTCGAAGCTCCCGGAGTTGGCATCGTAACTCCCACAAGCGTATCAGCCGACGCCATCGATGCCTTGTTGTGCGTGATCATGAGGAATTGCGTGCGAGCACTCATCTCCTTGATGAAGGCGACAAAGCGCTGCACGTTAGCCTCATCGAGCGGAGCATCAACCTCGTCCAAAACGCAGATAGGGCTCGGGCGAACCATGAACATACTAAACACAAGAGCGATCGCACAAAGCGCCTTCTCGCCTCCTGATAGCAGGTCAATGCTCTTGGGCTTCTTGCCCGGAGGACGAACAAGGATCTCAACACCAGACTCAAGCGGATTAGTCGGATCTACTAAACGTAGCTCAGCAGACCCTCCGCCATAGAGCTTAGGACCAAACACCGCAAAATTTGCTCGAATAGCCTCAAAGGTAGAAACGAACCTTTTCGTGCAGGCCTCAGATAGCTCACCAAGGGTAACCTCAAGGGTTTGACTCGCTTTGACGAGGTCCTCGCGCTGCGTCTGGAGGTCGTCGAGGCGCTTGCTCTCTGTCTCATGCTGTTCAACTACGGTGGGATCAACCTCACCTTCGCGCTCAAGACGTTGACGTATTGAGGTGACACGCTCCTCAAGCTGACTGCGGAGTTCATTGGCCAACAGCTCAATGCGCTCGGCCTCTTTCATAATTTCGGCCAAGTACTCCTCACCGTGGCGATCGCGCACCGAAGCTTCAACGCTCTGCAACTCCCCTTTGATACGCTCGCACGACATACGCTCACGAATTAAACGCTCGCGCGCTCCCTCATGAGATCGGCGTTTCATCTCGATCGTTCGCAAGAGCTGAGAGAATTCGTCTCTCAATCCACGGCGTTTATCCTCAAGATCCTTGAGTGCCGTGGTAACCTGGTTAAGCTCTCCCTCTAATTCGGAATTATCACGCTGACGCAACTCAGCTATCTCCGCAGTAACCTGGGAAATGGATTCCTGGAGCCCTTGCATGGTAACCCGGATCTCTTCAGCTTGAGGTTCGATACGCTCTACGTCTGCCCGAAGCTGTTCAAGCATGCGCGACTCGCTCTGAATTCGCCCGCGAACCTCGGCTTGCTGATTTGAGATCTCACGCAGCCGTCTGGAGGCCTCCTGTATTGAGCGAGTAAGCTCAGCGTGCCGCCGCTCCTTCTCCAAGATAAAGTTAGCAACCGCATCACGCTCCTTCACCAAGGTATCATACACCCCTTGATTTTCTTCTATCGCGCGCGCCGCTTCATCGACCTTACTCTTAATCTGGATAACTCCACCCTCGTGGCGAAGGCTGTAGAAACTCCATGGCGAAAGGAGATCTCCCGTCTCAGTCACAACAACCGTGTCGGCATCCGGGGTTCCCTTGGCAACTTCAGCCTCAATAAACCTCAGAGCGCCATCGAGATCCGCAGCCACCCATACCTTGGAAAGAAGCCTTGAGATTATCCCCTCGCACCATGGTGCAGTTTGAACGTGCGCCAAAAGAGGTGTCACGCCGGCAAAGTTTGATTCAGGAAGCTTCTCTTCTCCTGCTTTTGGAAGCGACGCGAAAAGCCCGATTCCGAGGCCGCGCTTATTTGATGGATCCGCCTTCAAAACCATCTCTTGGAACGAACGCGCGACCTTGGTCACCTCATCCACAACGAGAAACGATGCACGCTCCGCAAGTACTGACTGAAGAGCTTTCGAGTACCGGTCCGGAACCGTAATTCCATCAACCAATAGCTTATAATCACCCCGAATGTTATCCGGAATATCTCCGCCCTTACCGAGCGCCCGCTTAAGCTGCTCAAGCGGAGACGCAGCCGTCATCTGTGACTGCAACGCATCCCTACGACTCTGCGCTGATACGAGTTTGTCACGAACCTCACGCACAGAACGATCAAGCTCACGCTGCTTATCTCGCAGCTCGAAAAGCTGCTGACCGATCTGCCTCTGCTCCTCCTCTCCGGAGAGATCGAGGTTTTGAATCCCTTGCTCCAGATCTGCCGCCCGAGCATCAAGCTTTGATAGTGAATCCTTTGACTCTGCCAAGCGCTGGTTGAGCACTCGCTTTCGCTCTTCAAGTCGAAGCACCTCGGCGTTCCGAGACTGAAGGAGCGAATGTAGCTCTCGTTGCCGCGACTCCCGTTGCTGAATCTCACGGGCTCGTTTGTTCAGATTATCTTTGATGGCATCCGAATTTCCGCGGAGCTGCTCTATCTCAACGTCGAACTGCATCGACCGCTCGCGAGTTTGATTCTCCTGTTCCTGCACGGAGCTTAGCTCGGAAGCAGCCGCCTGCTCCTCAGTCTCCAACTCTGCTGCTCGGGCCTGATTATCGACAACCCGCTTCTCAAGGCGCGCCACAGTATCGACGAACAGCTCGCGCTCGGAGTGAGAAAGCTCTTGCTTAAGTTCAGCACGCGCGACTGCTCTGGCCGCCTGCCGCTTTAGGTTTCCAACCTGACGCGTAACTTCTTTAATAACGTCCTCAAGTCGAACCACCTGCCCCTTGGTATCATCGAGTCGTTTTGCTACCGCGTTGATGTGCTCTCGGAACCCGGCAATGTGCGCGGCCTCCTCAATCACCAGACGTCTATCATCTGGCTTCGCTGTTATGATTCGCCCGATCTCGCCCTGCGCGATGATCGTATACCCACGAGATGCCAGCCCCAGCACCCGGAAGAGCTCTTTCACATCCTTGAGACGACATGCAACCTTGTTAATAAAGAACTCTGACTCTCCAGAACGGTACAGTCTTCTGGTTATCTGAACCTCGCTAACAGATCGCAGCCACGAGTACTTTGAAAGCGACGCCCGGATATCTGCCAGAAAGTCATGCGACGGAGCCTCGGCTGAAGCCGCTGCCTCTTCAACAACATCCTCAACCGATGGTTCGAGCTCAATACTGTCAACATTTGCGACCTCGGAGAACTCAACTCCTGACTCGGTCGGCTGCCCATCTTCAGAGGTAGGATACTCTGCCACCTCGGGTGTTTCAGTGATCTCCGTAGTAATCTCAGACTCCAATACGACCTGCCCCTCAACCGGCAGCTCACCTGATTCCTGAACATCTTGCTGCAGACCTGAGACCTCGCCACTGCCTACTACTCGCTCAGACTGCTCGTAGTAGGAAAGAAGCTCATCGAAGAGGTTTTGCTTATTCGCCCGGATGACTATAGAAACCTCTGCAAGTCCGAGCGGACGGAGAGACTCCGTGCCATTGAAGATTACATCCTCAAGTACCCCGCCTCTGAGCTGCGATGCACGGGTCTCCCCAAGCACCCATCGCAAGGCGTCGATGATGTTGGATTTGCCACAACCATTCGGCCCGACAACGCCCGTAATCCCTGCTTCAAGGGGGAGGATGAGGCGCTCCATAAATGATTTAAAGCCGAATACTTCTAACCGTTCTACTCGCATGTGTGGTGCCGCTCTACAACTGAACTAATCTGACTAACGATGTCATAGGTTTAACATTGTTAAAACAAGAAAGCACTACCCTCTTTGCTTCAAAGAGGCCAGCGCCAGCTACTATTTCAGATCTTGAGGATTCTCTCCAGGCCTTTCGGCCTCCTGAGCGGGCTCGGCACTGCCGCTTGCGGCGGGCCGTCCCCCCAGAAGTGCGTCCACCACAGGCCGAACTACCTCGCCAACAGTGCCCTTGTGGGGTGCCAGGATCGAAATCGAATAATCGACGGCGGAAACATATGAGAAAGCAAGGGAGAGCAGCAGCAGGTTGAGCCCAACGAACTGGTAGGTGACTCGATGGCCAAACAACGAAAAAGAATAGTCGTTGAGCAGGAGAGCCAAGATGCTCGCCATCTGCAGGAAGCTCTTCACCTTCCCGCCTGACTTCGCAGAGACTAACGTTCCATCCTTGGCCGCAAATGCGCGCAACCCTGTCACCCAGAATTCACGGGCTAATATCAGCACCACCATCCAGCCAGGCACCAGCGACCGGCACTGGTCATCCCGGACCGCCACCAGCATGACCAGCGCAGCCATGACTAGAATCTTATCGGCTAACGGGTCGAAGAGCTTTCCAAAATCCGAGATCGCTGCATATCGGCGCGCCAGGATTCCATCCGCGTAATCGGTGATGGCCGCAAAAACAAATATAACTGCTGCTATGGTCAATCCGCTACGCGAGGGCTCAAGCAGAAACAGCACAAACACCGGAATTAACGCCAGCCTAAGGAAGGTCAACCAATTGGGGATTTTCTTGTACCAGTCAGCCATTACGCTGACGACTATACTGTTTTTTGAGCTTGAGTACACGCCTTACATACTCACGGGTCTCGGAGAAGGGCGGGACCCCGTTGTACCGATCAACAGGCACCGATCCTGCGTTGTAGGCAGCGATAGCATGTATCTCGTTCCTGTATCGCCGCAGCAACTGGGCTAGGTAGCGGGTACCGCCGTGGATGTTAGACTCGGGAGAAAATGCATTCCGAACCCCCAGCATCTTAGCTGTGCTGGGCATGAGCTGCATCAAGCCGCGTGCGCCCTTGGGCGATACCGCATGGGGATTAAATGCTGATTCGGCGTGAATGACTGCCCGAACCAAAGCCGGATCAACCTGGTGCAGGTCAGCTGCATTATCGATTACATCGGCGTACTTCTCTGGATAGATCTTACTTGAGCTGCCCGAGCGGGTATACACTGACGGACGCAGAGATGCTCGGTTCCCTGAGGCTGCATAGGAGAGTCTCCCCGGACCGGGGACTCTCCTAAAACCTCCTACCCGAGATTTTGCCGAAAACACCTCGGCAGCTTCACCTGGCTGCGGTGGTTTATTCGTAAAGCGAATCGAACCATCCGCCTGATGGACTACATAGATGCGAGCCTCACCAGCGTTTGCTAGCGGCAGGCCGAGAATATGAGCTACCAAAACTACCAGTAGCGATGTGCCACGTGGGAACCTATAGGAGCCCATAGAGAGCCTCGTAGATATACGTTAGAGAAAGCTGCAAAGCAGGTACGGCGACATCACAACAAGCGGGACCCAGGAATCTACGTAACCTTCCCTAAACCAAACTCCGAAGTGATACCCTCTTAAGATGCGACCAATCCCAGCAGTGCCTCAAAAACTGCGCTTTGTCCGAGCGAGGGTAAAAGCTAACCTATTGAATAGTATAAATAAGCAGGACAAACGAAAGAGAACGAGGTTTAAATTTTGAGGATTCGCCCGAGAAAACCGGCGACTGATGCACCTAGGCAAAAAAATTCCCGGGCCTGGCCCACCAGGACGGTGGACCAGAACCGGGACAACAAACTCTCCTCGAGCCCCCCGAGGATTGTTTTAGGACTACCTGAGCAACGACACTGCGAGCGACGGCTGTTGGTTCGCCTGCGCGAGAACCGCCGAACCTGCCTGCTGGAGGATGTTCAGTCGAGTCAACTCGGCTGCCTCTGCCGCAACGTCTACATCCATGATGCGGGATTCCGCTGCCTGGATGTTCTCACGGCTTGTAGTCAGGTTGCTAATCGCGCTCTGCAGACGCGCCTCTACCGTTCCAAGAGTACCTCGAAGGGTAGTCAGGGACGTGATCGCTCCGTTCACAGCAGCTAACGCCGAACGCGCAGCAGATTGTGCAAAGTCCGTCGTCGTGTCGTTCAAGGAGAACGTCAACGTCGAGGAATTCGCCTCTGCAAGCCCCAGCTTTTCCAGCGAAGCACCGCCACTCGGATCCAATACGATCTGTGACAACGAGGAGCTGTCAAAACCGATCTGGAACGAGACTGCCGACGCGCCTGAAGCAAGCAAGTTTACTCCGTTAAACGTCGTGGTTGTCGCGATACGCTCAAGCTCAGATCCAAGAGCTACGAACTCCTGGTGAAGAGCGGACCGCTGAACCGATGAGTACGTGCCGTTTGCCGACTGCTCAGCGAGTTCGCCGAGACGATCAAGCACGGAACCAATCGAACTCAAAGCTCCATCTGCCACCGCGAGTGCCGAGATACCATCCTGAGCATTACGAATTGCCACTGTCGCGATCTTCTGATTCACCCGAAGGGAAGAAGCAATCGCGAGACCGGCAGCATCATCGCTTGCCCTGTTAATTCGCTGTCCAGACGATAGTTTCTCGTACGTCTTACCAAGCGCATTGGACGAGTTAGCCAACATCCGCTGAGCTCGAACCGACGCCAAATTTGAATTAATACTAATTGCCATACCATTTCATCCTTGATACGCAACTGACTTCACCCCTCATCCTTGAGCCAGATTGTGGCTTTCACGAAGTACCGTCCGTCAGTTACAAGTTTTACTACTCCTTTACTGGAGCGAAACTCCTCCCCAGCGCTTTACTACTTCTTCGCAACAACACCTCACCAACTACAGCGAACGAATATCCGCTCCGTACCAGAAACGCCTGACACGGGGCTCTGTCACACAAACAGCGACTCGCTCCTCTGTGGATTGCTGGGAATACCAGCTATCCATCGAGCTACGAGACCCTCAAGCTTTCCCAATCGCCACATCGCTTCATCATCGGACACAACTCTCCCGACGCGTGATCGCTCACGCTCTGTGAATCGCTGGCCCTGCCAGCAACTCATCGAGGCCCCTCCGCACCACGCCGAAACCAACCGCCTCTAGAAACACCTCTACCTCCGGGCGCATCAGCCCCCGCTAGTTACAACTCTCCCGACGCGTGATCGCTCACGCTCTGTGAATCGCTGGCTCTGCCAGCAACTCATCGAGGCCCCTCAGCACCACGCCGAAACCAACCGCCTCTAGAAACACCTCTACCTCCGGGCGCATCAGCCCCCGCTAGTTA
>JBIJBZ010000137.1:0-9383 GCA_044344945.1 Bdellovibrionota bacterium
TTGCGAATAAGAGTACAGCGCAGCTTTATAGGGTGCACAACGGGGATTTCGAGCTTGTTCACTGAAGCAGGTAGCAGTACTTCGTGTCAGTTTTGTGTCAGGTCAAAAGTTAGCCTGCATTTTTCACGAAAAATGCGGGCCACGCTCAATCGACTTCGTGTTTCATAGACACAAGTAAATTCCCTCTAAGAACTATCGCCGTGGCCTCCTGGTACGCCGCTCGAACTGCTGCACACTGGGCACTCACCCTCGATGAAAGCGCGGCCCTCGATGGCGTTTCAAAGGTGTATGAAAGCGGGCATCCGCGCTTGGCTAAGAAAATAGCCTCAGGCCACCCTTCCGGCTCGTCTGCCTCGGGCTCGTGAAAGATCCAGCCGGCTTCTCGTGGCACGTGGTCGTCGATGGTCGGTCCTGGCTCTGGAAGAAACCACGGTCGCACCGAAGTGATGATACTCTTCGCAATCATCGGAGCATCACTCCCTTGATTGATCTCGTAGAAGTAGAAATTCTCAACGTCAGAGTCTTCATGAAGCGAGAGAAAGAGATCTGGTGCAGCAAACGATTCGAGCCACGCGGCGTGCGCTGATATCTCGATGGTTTGTCTCTTGAGGTAGTCTCGATTGAGGTCTTGTCCGCACTGACTACTCCTACAACCAGCCTCCAAGCCGGTAGGATTGATGCACGGAGAGATCGCCCAGTTGATATTGTCTGCAAAAAAGCCGTCCTTCATCAGTTGAAGCAGCGCCAAAGGGCCTGCTGGTTCATCACCGTGAATGCCCGCGGAAAGGTAGATAGTGGGACCCTCGCCTGCTCGCTGCCAAACTTGAAGCGGGCCGGCGGCTGTTTGGCACAGGGTACATTGACCAAACCCTTGGGTCGCGGCGACCTGACTAAAGCGTGGGAGAAATGAGGGCCAGTTAAACTCGTCGGACATCGCGATAAAGATGAACAATCTGTGATAATTAAGCAACTCCCGGTCCGAACTGTGACACATTTTCTGTACTGGTATACGTGGCGCTAAGGATTCAACACAAAGGGCGCAAGGAGGGGAGAAGGTCGCCAGTAACTTCGGACCTTCGATCCTTCGCGTTATCAATGACCAAGGCATCCTACCTAAAGGTTTCTGGTTGGCACCTAGTCAATTCGCGCCTCAATCCAGCGCCGAATCGGAGCAAGCGACGCGCGCTGCGATATGAGTTTCACTTCAAGGAAGTGAATCCATGTCTCTGGATTCACACTAATCTAGCGCCATTCACAGGTAGGTGTTCCTTGCCTGCCCCCAGCGAAGGGGACGAGGCTATTACCTTGACTTTAGGGGGCGACAAGTCCCAGCACCGCCTCCTTAAAAGCCTCCCCTCGTTCTCGGTAGTCTCGAAAGAGCGAAAAGCTTGAAGCCGCCGGTGACATCACGCAGATCTTTCCGGGGCTCGTATGCTTATAGGCCGCCTCAACAGCTTCCTGCATCGAGTGGGCATCGATCCGCTGATATTCCTTGTGTGGAGCAGCGCGAACAGCGGCTTCAAAGATCTTCTCGCCAGTGGTCGGAAGTAAAATGAGAGTTTTTACCTTGGAGGCTGCGAGCGCTGGACCAACAGGATCCATTGAAACACCGCGATCGTACCCGCCAGCAATCACTGTCTCAACATCATCACCGAGCGCCACCAGCGCATGGGCGAGCGCTTCGGGGATTGTGGATAGCGAGTCATTATAAAATCTCACCCCTCTTCGCTCGGCAACAAATTCAAGGCGATGCTCTAACGATTGAAATGTAGTGATCCCGCGTCGGATGAGATCCGACGATACCCCTAACGCAGCGCAGCAGGTGCTCGCCGCCAGGACATTCTGAAGGTTTCCGGGGCCCAAAAGTGGAATATCGCTTACGGGAAGTATCTCGTCTTTGCCACGAAGTACTACTGAACCATTCACTACTGATACGAGAGCCTCACAATCGGGAGCTTCTCGAAAGGTAATTCGTTGGCTGGCACATGCTTCAGCCAGGGAGGTCACACAGGGAAAATTGTCGTTAATAATGCATATATTGTTTGGGTTCTGATGGCGCGCAATGTTGAGCTTTGCAGCGCAGTAATTCTCGAAGCTCCCGTGATAGTCGAGGTGTTCAGGAACGATGTTGAGCATTACTGCAACTGCGGGGCTCGTGCGAAGATCTTCGAGCTGATAACTCGACAATTCAAGAACAAAGTAGGTCTCTGCGCTTGCATCCGCTAGGTAGTCAAGCATCGGCGCCCCGATATTCCCCACCAGTCGCACGTCCTCATGCTGAAGCCGAAGGATGTGTGCTATCAGCGATGCGGTTGTACTCTTCCCCTTCGTACCCGTTATCCCGATCGTCGTACCAGGGCACTCCGCAAAGAAGATATTCGCTGCCGAAGTGATATGCGTTGTAGCGCCACAGTGGGACTGAATCTCTCGCAGCGGCACTCCGGGTGAACGTACGATCGTGTCGAAGGTGTCAGCTTCACGTAAGTAAGATTCACCTGCGTAGACGTGCGCGTCACTCTCACTAATGTCCTCCGGCTTCACACCGCGCCGGTCTGCAATAGCAATACGCGCATGCGGCAATCGAGCTTTGAGGAAGGCATGAACGCTCGTACCCTCGCGGCCATATCCAACGATTAGAAATGAGCCCCCGTGCAGCTCAGGATTCTTCATGCTAGCTCCCGTACTACGCGCTGAAGATGCTTTGCATACTTTGAGGGAAGCTCATGATCATCGCTCCATGCAGTGACCGTCGCACGGCTCTCTTCTAAAGATGGTAGCAAACCTTTGGCGGCAAGCGCCTCTGCAAGGGCGACGACTTTTTGTGGTGGGTGCTGTCCGTTCTGTTGATAGCGACTCAGCGTAAGCACAACGGCATCGCGTGATTCCCGAAGGGTACCGACGCACTCAAAGGGTTTGTGATCGCGAAGTCCAGTGAGCTCTTCAAGTGCAGCTATGATCTCGTCAATTTCAAAGACACGAGCCCCGAAGATCGCAGCATGTTCTTCAGCCGATACAAAAGGCGCAAGAGTTATGGCCACAAAGGCGCACTTCGGGCAGCAGCAACACCACAGATCCTGGCGCTGTCCCACGTTACAGCTTCGAAAAGAGAACAGATGCGAAGACGCATACTTTGCGAAGAGCGCACTCACCTGTAGATCATAGAGAGGTCGGATCAAGCTGTAGTAGGAGGCGGCCCCAGGCAACTCATTTGCAACATAGTGTCGAAAGCGCCGCTCAAAACGGATCCCTTTTGAGTATTGGTGATTTACCGCCAGTCCGTGAAAAACCGTATTCTCTTCGCTTGCACTTCGTTCGTTTGACACAACCACGGAGTCAAGGCAGTGAATATCGGCGATCATGGTCGATACAAAAGCTAAATATGCCGAAAAGGGAGTGTGACCATTGAGGTACCCTTGTTGATTGAGAGCAATCAGCTTTGGATCGATCGTGCGACGGACAATTATTGGGTCGTCATAGCCTGCGATCTGGACGCTTGCTACAGCAGAGCGGGTAGGATTGAGGATCATCACCTCTGGCTGCGCCGAAACACCAAAAGACTTTAAAAGCTCCAGGGCGAGTGAGGAATCCTTACCTCCTGCGGCAAGCACCAACTCCCCTGCCCTAGGCTCAACACTTCCTGCCATCGATTGCTTCGGTAGTGGCTCTCCCTGCCCCTCTATGGAGATGAGGTTGGGAATGTTGGGATCAATCGCGTTCTGAAAAAAGAACTCTCCTAGGCCGTGGATAAAGAGATCGCGCCACCACGCGGTCTGCTCGGGCGAGAGTGCGTGCGTTTCAATTACCACCTTTGGAGGGCACGCGGCTTTCCAGTAGCTAATTAGCTCGACCATTCCGATCTGATGCAGGTAGGGCATCAAGTCCTCGTCGGATCGCTCATCAGCGGCGAAAGTCAGCGTCGGGCTAAACTTTATCTCCGGCTCCAGGGTGATGTGAAACGTTACCTCCACGAGCCCCCCTGAACGATTAGTGGCATAGCCGTGATAACGGATTTCCGGGTGTAGCGCTCGAAGTTGAGTAAAGGATAAAGGCACTAATAATTCTCCCACGTTACGGCTGCCTGGTCGGGCCGAAGCCTGCTCCGAGACCGTCTTAGGAAATCCGTCCTGTTATACCGTTTGGCCCTCCTAAGCGCCACCGCCGCTTGCGAGACCTGCATAATGCACCCAACGGAGCGACCAAAAAGGTTGCAGTCACTACCCTATTTGCTAGAGTACTTAAGCCCAAAATCCAACAAGACTTCCAATCGCGAAAGTATGACTGAGTCAGAGAAGCCAAGCGTTTTTGTTGTCCTCGGAATGCACCGAAGTGGCACTAGTTTCCTCACTAAGTCGCTTGAACTGCTCGGCATAGGCCTTGGTGAGAAGATGATGAAGCCCGCTGACAGCAATCCCAAGGGCTTCTGGGAGGATCAGGAGGTCGTCGACCTCAACATCGAGATCATGAAGACCCAAGAGTCGGATTTTGCTGACCTCGGGTTCAAGCCACCGAGTAGGGAGGAGATCTCTAATCTTCACCCTCTCTTTGAGCAGGCGGTTGCTCTGGTTTCAAATCGAATATCCTCATACTCTCGGTGGGCTTTTAAGGATCCGAGAACCTGCAGGACGATCGCTTTTTGGCAAGCAGCTATCGAAGCAGCGGGCGCAACTCCGAAGTTTATCATCGCAGTTCGAAATCCTCTTGAAGTTGCAGCATCACTTAAGAGGCGCGATGCCATGCCCATCGAGCAAGGACTGTACTCCTGGCTCCAGCACACGATTCCAGCTTTCACGGAGACGCAAGGGGCTCCGCGTGTCGTCGTAGAATACGCTCAGCTCTTACGCGATCCACATCGGGAACTCTCAAGAGTTTCTCAAGCTCTCTTACTTCCCCTTCCAGCTGCAGACTCTCCAGAGATGCAGGCTTTCAACACCGACTTTTTGGATACAACGCTGCGCCATCACCATTGCTCAGTCGAGGATCTGACGAGCGATCCTACGGTTCCGCGAGAGGTAATCGAGGTCTATCTGGCAGCTCGGCGCGTTGCGCTTGATGAGGAATCTATCGACGGTGCAGCTATTGTCGAGAAGCTCTCGTGGGCAAATAGTCGGCTTAGAATGATGGCGCCAATTTTCAATGTTACTCACGACCTGGAGAGCCGGGTGCAGGCTCTTCTGGCGAGAGCGCAGCGCTTGGAGATGGAACTCCTCGAATCAGCAGCGACTATTCATCATCTCTCGGATCTTCACTCACAGGTTTCGCATGCTCATCGGGATACAAAAGAGATGCTCTCTAGTGTTCTCTCAAGCCATAGCTGGAAGCTTACCAGCCCGCTTCGGGCAGCCACGAATATGCTACGGAAACTTACTAATCGATCGGCACGAGATTCAACTTAGCGCGTCACGCTTCCCGCCCTCTTCAAGCTCAAGGTGAAAGCGATGGAAGAGTCGGTGTACAATGGGCGCAATTCCAACTCCGATGGCAGAGATGAATGCAAGCCCGCTAAAAAGGGCGTAGGTTCCTGCAAAGAGTTTACCGCCAAGGGTATCAAGTGGATCAAGTGGGCCCATGCCTGAGAGGATCATGGCTGCGTTTGCGAAGGAATCTATCCAGGGGAGATCTTCGGTGTAGTGGTAGCCGACCATCCCGATGCCCAGCGAGACGACCGTACCGCACTACCGATAAGAGACATGCCAACGAGCCGCCGGAGAAAGTAGCGGCGGGAGATCAGAGGCGAGGTTCGGTGCTCAAACATATCGGCTCAGGTAACGTTCATAACGGGCAAGGTTACGGTACGACCATCGAGGTGCTGACAACAAGGGACAAACCATTCCGCCGCCAGCTTTGGATGTTTTGCAGCTCCGTCGTAAAAAGCCTGGAAGTTGGGGCCGCAATACCGTAAGATCCCCGCCGTGAGTCAAGCAGTCGAAAGTACCATCCCCTCGTTGAATCTCAATAGTCGAACTGACGATTATCTTCCTCCTCCGCTCAAGTGGGCCGGGGGGAAGCGATGGATCGTAGGAAAGCTCGCTCCCCTATTTGCGCCCTACTGCGGCAAACGCCTTGTTGAGCCATTCGCGGGCGGCATGGCTCTGACTCTTGGCCTCGCGCCGACTCGGGCTCTCGTAAACGACATCAATCCCCACCTCATCAACTTCTATCAACAGATCAAAAACTCTCTCACAATCCGCGATGAGCAGCTGCGCAATGAGCGGGAGTTTTATTTTGCACAGCGCGCTCGCTTCAACGCGCTTATTCAAGAGGGCAAGGCAAATTCTCAAGAGGCCGCGGCTATATTTTACTACCTTAACCGTACAGGTTTTAACGGACTGTGCCGGTTCAACAGCAAGGGGGCTTTCAACGTTCCCTTTGGTCGCTATAACACCATCAAATACATTCAGGACTTCTCTCTGTACACAAAACTCTTTCAGCGCTGGGAGTTTTCGTGTGGCAGTTTCGATACACTATCCGTCACAGACGACGACATTTTGTATGTGGACCCGCCGTACGATGTGCAGTTCACGAGCTATTCTAAGGAGAACTTTACGTGGAAGGATCAGGAGCGTCTCGTGGAGTGGCTCTCCGGACTTGGCAATCCCATGGCTGTCTCAAACCAGGCCACCGAGCGCGTTCTGGAGCTGTATGAGCGGGCAGGGTTTACAATTAAAAAGGTATCTGGCCCTCGACGGATATCGTGTACCGGGGACCGTGAGCCCGCCCTTGAGATGCTTGCGCTGAAAAACTTCGAATAACAGCAAGCCCTTGCATCGGGGATCTTACTCAGCAGTGCGAGCGTATGTACCTTCTGAATCCTTGCCCGAGGATTAGCAGTGCAAAAAACGCATCGGCAGTGTGGCGTGTGGTATACTCTCGCAAGGTACGGAGTTCACGTGTATGGAGATCTTGTTACAAAAGCCCCAGCTCAGCACTGAGCACGCCCGCTCACTTCAAGCTGAATCGATCTCTGCGGTCAACAGCTGCCGATTCGGCCCAGGCTTTGTTCGCCCGGCATACGAGAGCTTCTGTTTTTCGAATCTGCCAGGATTTTTTGAGAAAAGTTTACTTGGGGCCTCAATTCGTCCATCTCTTCCCAACTCAGTAACGGGCACTCTAGGGCGGTTTGATCACCTTATATTTGTGTTCTTTGATGCGTTTGGATGGGAGTCATTCGAGCAATTTCGTGGAGTATCCCCACTCCTCAAGCGATTTGATTCAGATGGACTTGTGATGAAGAGCACATCTCAATTCCCTTCTACTACGGCAGCTCACGTGACCACCATGATGTCAGGCGCAACCGCTTTTCAGCACGAGGTGTGTGGTTGGAACTACTTTGAGCCCCGCGTCGGTCGGATGATCCGGCCGCTAACGTTTTCATTTTCAGGCGATAAAGAGGCTGGAACCCTCGCCGGTGGCGGTTTTTCTCCAGAGAGCGTACTCCCGGCCGGGAGCTTTTTTCAGGATCTCTCAAGTGCGGGAGTTCATATCGAGCTGCACGGACCTGTGGCTTTCTTTCCTTCGCCGTATGGCATTCGATATGCAGCTCCTGAACTCTTTCACGGCTACCGCTCAATAGAGGAGGGGGTATCAAAAGTAGTGAGCAGTGTGCGACAGAGCCGGAAGCCTAGCTACCATTTCCTCTATGCAGATGCATACGACGTGATTTGTCACCGTCTTGGAGTTGGCGCGAGCGAGTCTAATGCGATAGCAAAAAAGCTGTTGCAGGATTTTTCGTCGTTATCTATCGGCACTTTTCCACCTCGGACAGCACTGGTCATCTCCGCTGATCACGGACAGATGTTTGATAAGCCTGGGCAGAGAATTCCAGTGAACCGTCTCATTCCAGATCTAGCTCAGTATTTGAAGCGGGATGCGGTAGGGCAACCGATTCGCTTCTCAGGTGGTCGTCACCACCTCTTTCTGCACCCGGAGGACTCCGCACGCGATCACCTTTTAGCGGAGCTACGGAGCAAGCTGGCAGGTGTTGCGGAGGTTATGACTCTTGATGAACTGTCGGCGGCCGGCTTTCTGGGCCCTACACCGATTGCTCCCTCGTATGCCGAGCGACTCGGCAGCATCGGCATTTTGCCGCACGCGCACCACGCGGTGTATTGGGAGGAGCCGCCTGCCTTCACCTTTGAGGAATCCGAACCCTCGACTCACGGTGGCGCAACGTGGCACGAGATGGAGGTGCCGCTGCTTGTGTTGCCACTTGGGGCCGCGTAACACTCTTGCCGATACCGGCATCGTCTCAGACACCGCGCGGCGGTCTCAACATTATTTCGCGATTTCAAATCACAGACTTCTGCGAGTGGCTCCAAGTCGCTCAGGGATTCTGACACTTGCTATATATGATGGGCTACCTACTCTCTTTGCACAGAGGCGGCATGAAATGCTCTTTGAAATTCGAGAAATTCAATCCACTTTGCTGGCACAGCAACTAGCAGGGTGGTGAAAGAAGATTTCCTGTTGCGCATTTCGATAGTTTGACTGCAACTGCGTTGGAGCCGCCGAAAAAATCCTCAACGTATCTCAGAGGATACGCTTCCGGTTTTTTCGTTGGCTCCGCCTTGTTTCGTCAAAACTCTCAAAATGCTCACTACGGAACCTTTTTTCACCACCCTGCTAGAAAACCGCACACTTACCTGAACTAACTACTCTTTGCCCCTGATTTTAAGTCTGAATTTCATCAGATTCCCTGAGGCGGTGTCTGATGCGAGGGGACCCGCTATGCGGTCTCCTCTCTCGGGGCCCGCACCATCACGGCGGCAAAGACGATCATCGATCCCCCAATTAGCATTCTCCATGTGATCTGCTCATGAAAGATGACAGCTCCAAGGACCATGGTGACAACAACCTCCATGTAGGTCAGCACGGACGCGATCGATCCGCGCACTTTTGAGAGGCCATAAAAGAGGAGTCCGTAGGCCACAAGTCCGATAGTGATTCCGTACCCAGAACCAATCAGGAGTGACGACGGTGTGAAGCGATCAGCGTAGTATATGAGGAAGGGAAGGAAGATAATTGCGCCGACAAAGCTGTCGTACATGAGGATCTCAAGGGGAGAGTGCCGCAACATCTCACGTTTAAAGACGGTCAGAACTCCCGCGTTTATACAGGCGACGAGGAACATGAACGACATCCCAATTAAATCTCGGTTATTGAGAGAGAGCTCCTCGGCGGAATACATGATCAGGATCCCAGCAAAGGCGGTAAGAAGGAGCAATTTTGTTCGAGGTAGAACCCGCTCCTTAAGGATGCACCCGTTCAATAGCGTAAATAGTATTGGCCAGATGTAGAGGATGCATATCGCTTTGCTCATGGGTGCGAAGACAAGACCCAGAACCCAGAAAAAGATCCGCAGAGAAGTGAAAGCGGAGGCGAATAGG
>JBIJBZ010000044.1:0-19740 GCA_044344945.1 Bdellovibrionota bacterium
TGTTGAGCGCGCGCGAGTTCATGTTTTCGGGTACGTTCACGTGCACGAGCAGGTGCACGTGAACGGCCCGATATCATCAAAAAGCACCCACTAAAAACGTCGAAGACCCAGAGAAAGAATAGCAGTGGCCGACTCCGAATTCATGTGGGCGGTAATCTCGACTCTTCACCCTTTTAAGGGGGACAGAGCGAGGCGCGCCTGACATCTCCACCTTCCTGTATGCTGCTCTCACTAATGCGTCTTGAGCGCATTCACTAAACCTTCGCACACCTTCTTTGCATCGCCGAAGATGAGTGAGCAGTTCTCAAGATAGAACAGATCATTGTCGACACCAGAGTAGCCAGGATTCATTGAGCGCTTGATCACGTACACCATCTTCGACTTGTAAGCCTCTAGGATCGGCATGCCGTAGAGTGGGCTAGACTTGTTGTTCCGCGCTGCCGGGTTAACCACATCATTTGCCCCAATTACCAGTACGGCGTCTGTTCGGGAGAACTCAGGGTTGACCTCCTCAAGTTCAAGCACAGCATCGTACGGGATCTCTGACTCAGCCAGGAGTACGTTCATGTGGCCCGGCATGCGACCAGCAACGGGGTGGATAGCGAACTTGACCTCTACTCCGCGCCCGTGCAGCTCCTCATAAAGCTCCTTGACCGCATGTTGCGCTTGGGCAACGGCCATGCCGTACCCTGGAATAACGATCAGTCTCGACGCATTCTCGAACATGAAGGCAGCGTCTTCTGTGCTTGCCGCTCTACATGATTTCTGGGAGGCAGCAGCTGCCGCCGCATCAGCGGTCGTGCCGAATCCACCAAGGATAACGCTTGCAAGCGATCGATTCATTGCTTTGCACATGATGTAGGAGAGGATCGCTCCACTTGACCCTACGAGAGCGCCCGTTGCAATCAGTAACTGGTTGTTCAAGGTAAACCCTGTTGCAGAGGCTGCCCAACCTGAGTAGGAGTTTAACATCGATACTACGACCGGCATGTCCGATCCGCCGATCGGCAGAACAAGTAGAAAGCCCAACAGTAGAGAGATCACTGTAACAGCGGCAAAAAGCGTGACGTTGTGATCCAATGAAAAGATAGCCGAAAGCACAAAGACTGCTCCGATCAGTAGTGCGTTAAGAGCATGCTGACCCTTGAAGACCAGAGGCGCCGATCCGAGGATGGCTTGAAGCTTACCGAAGGCAACGAGCGAACCGGTAAAGGTTACTGCACCGATGGCGCTTCCGATTACGAGTTCAACCAACATGATTGAAGTAAGGTTGCCCGCATGTGTATGCATCACATAGGTTCCAGCGGCTACCAATACAGCAGCAAGACCTACAAAGCTGTGCAGCGCAGCCACTAGTTGTGGCATCGCTGTCATCTTGATTCGAAGTGCCAAGGGCACTCCCACGACTGCACCGACAACGAGGCCAGCCCAAATCAGTCCGTAATTCTTTACATCGGGATGCAGTAGGGTCACGGCAATGGCGAGAACCATTCCCACCATCGCGAAGGTGTTTCCGCGCAGAGCGGTCTTCGGGTGGCTGAGCCCCTTCAGCCCACATATGAATAAGATCGTGGCGACGAGGTAGGCGAGTGCGAAAAGGTCATTGTGTAGGGCCATGGCGGTTCTCTTCCGTCTCTTAGTTAGGATTTCTTCTTGAACATCGCTAAAATGCGGTTGGTTACAACGAAGCCTCCAAAGATGTTGATCGATGCGAGGGTTACCGCTAGGAATCCGAGCACCTGGATCCATATTGAGTCCGATGCATGGGCGGATCCAGCGACAAGTATCGCGCCGATTACGAGAATCGCGCTAATCGCATTCGTTACCGCCATGAGTGGGGTATGAAGAGCTGGCGTTACGCCCCAAATCACGTGGTATCCAACGAAACACGCGAGGGTAAAAACGTATACTGCAATCATAGTTTCTGACATATGGGTCCTCCTACGTGGTCCGGTGTAATCACTTTTTCATTCGTAAGATTCCTTGGTGAACGAGGAGGGACGCTTCAATGATGTCATCCTCCAAATTAACCAGGAACGTTTGGTCGCCGCTCTCGTGCTTTCTAACGAAGAGGTCAAAGAGCGAAACCAGGTTGCGTGCAAAAAAGTTGCTCGAATCGGTTGCCATCATCGCAGGGTAATTGGTGTGTCCAACGATTTTGACGCCATTGATATTAACGATTTCATCGGGCTTGCTCAGTGCGCAGTTGCCGCCGCTGGGTGTTGCCATATCGACGATGACAGAGCCGCAGCGCATGTTTCGCACAACCGATTCAGATACGAGGAGTGGGGCCTTGCGACCTGGCACGTTCGCAGTGGTGATGATGATATCGCTTCGCGAAAGTTTCTCGTCGAGAGCGTCTTGGATCCTCTTTTTGGAGTCTTCAGAGAGCTCTCGTGCATATCCTCCCTGGCCGCTCCCAGACTCTTCGAGCTGTATCTCAATCGGTTTGGCGCCGAGGGAGAGAATCTGTTCCCGTGTTTCAGGTCGTACATCGTACGCTTCAACCGTAGCACCGAGTTTCCGAGCGGTAGCGATCGCCTGGAGGCCAGCTACTCCGGCACCCAAGACTGTTACCTTAGTTGCTTTCGCCGAGCCGGCGGATGTCATCATCATCGGAAAGAATCGGCCGTAGTGTTGGGCTGCCTCAAGCACTGCCCGGTACCCAGCGATTCCAGCCTGGGAGGAAAGTACGTCCATCGCCTGAGCGCGTGATGTGCGCGGAATAGCTTCGAGCGCAAGTGCATCAACTTTGCCCTGTGCAAAACGCTCAAGGAGAGGTCCATTTCTGAATGGCTCTAACAGCGAGACGATCATTGCGCCAGATTGAAGCGATTGCGTTTCTCCCTCGGTTGGAGGAGCGACCTTCGCGATGAGTTGAGAGGCCCATGCGTCTTTTCGCGACACGATGCGAGCACCAACAGCATCGTAATCTTCGTCTCGGAATCCGGCCGACATTCCGGCACCTTCCTCGATCGCTACCTCAAATCCATATTTAGCTAACCGTTTAACCGAATCAGGAGTTGCTGCGACGCGAGTCTCGCCTGAACAGGTCTCCTTCGGAACACCAACGGTGATTCCCATCTTCATAGTAGCTTCCCCAATCTGTGGTATCCACGATGGTAAATTGCAGCCCCTTCCGAGACGGCAACTAACCATCTATCCCCTTGATTCGTTAATCGGCGACCTGGTCGGGTAACTTGAGTATCAATCACTTGGGTATCCCAGGCATTGTAAGGGGCCGTATCAATTGGGTGAATACGGGAGGGGGAGATGACTCATTCAGTGATACACCCCCTTGATTCGCACATAGCCGGAGCGTGTCGGATACAGAAAAGAGTGGGGGTCAGGATACTCAAAGCGAGTTGGAATCCTAATTTGAACCTCCATGACGCCGCTGTATCGCTGCCTAGCTCATCTGTTGACACACATTCTTGAAATACGTGGTGAGGCGGGCTACTTCACTCAGCATATCGTATTCGTCCATCTGTTGTTGGTTGTTCCATGAGTCATCCACCGAAAGTCCGTTCCCGCTTCAGTGCGAGTGACCGTCGAGGGGTGGATACGTCGACGTTTCTGAAGCGGTCACTAACGTTACAGGGAGAGCTTCAGCGGCGAAGCTATCCCAACGCTTCGACTCTCGCATTAAAGTGTGGCTGCTCTCGCAGCACTGCGATGCGTACAATCGATCGGTTGCGTTACGAGTTTGGCGTACCAATCGAGTATGACGAGTCGAATCGGGGATACTATTTAACTAATCCGAACTTCTCCTTTGCAGCGCTGCCGCCCGAGCGCGACGAGCTGATCGCTCTGATTCTGCTCCGGGAGATCTCGACAGTAATCGACGACTCCTCGATTCACGATGCAATCTCATCGCTCTGGATTCGATTGACGAATGGACGAGCCGACATGGATGGAGACCTTGAGCGGATGCGAGGTCGTTTCTCGGTCGAGAGTGCAGCGGTAGGGCGGCTTCCAGCGATTAACCTCATTCGGGTCATAACCCTCTGTCACGAGGGACATCAGGTCGTGCTGACCTACCACTCCCCTTTGGATGGGAGAGGGAAGCGAGCTTTTGAGGGGATCTTTGAACGGCTTCACCTTCGTGATGGCACCGTGTACGCCCTGTTCAAAGACACTTCGATGAATCGGCATGTCTTAAACCTCTCCTTCGTTCAGGCTGTTGAAGAGGGCATGCCTGCGTCGTTGCAAGCTATTGAGAGCGCCGCACCGGAGGCGGGACGGAGCGTCTGGCTCGATGGGATGGGGGAGTGGGTCGGCCGCTCGCCTGAGATCATAGAGGTGACCCTGGCGCCTCCTGGCTCCCGCTTCTATGCCTCCCAGCTATGGCATGCCGACCAGAAGGATTTGTGGGACGGCGACCACCTTATCCGACGGTTCCCCGCCACTATTTCCCTCGATCTCCTGCGCCGAGTCTTGAGTCTCGGCCGCTACATTGTGGGAGTGAAGCCTGCCTCTATTGTAGAGCAGTTGCGCGAGGATGTGAGACGTTTGGCCCATCTCTGCGGGGAGCGGTAGTCGAAGCCCCGCCATGGCAAATGTTCGGGCTACGCCTCTGTATGGGTCAGGGCTCCCAGGCTGCAGACCGATTCGGTCTCCGTTGCAAAAGAACCGTGCACCATCGATTCGGAGCAAAATACTGACTAGCAAGCGTGTAACTGGTATTAAATAATCGACCACGAAAGGTCCACGAACGCCGAAGGAGTGTGGAATGGAGACGAAAACGTTCCTAAAACGAGCATTGCAATTTCAAGCCGAGCTTCAGCGGAAGAACTATCCAAATGCTTCGAGTCTAGCGGAGGTAAGCGGGTGTTCCCGGAGTACGGCGATGCGCACGATAGATCGACTCCGGTATGAGTTCGGAGTTCCGATTGAGTATGATGAGTCTCAGCGTGGATATTTTCTGACTCGCAGTGATTTCTCCTTTGCCTCCCTCCCTCCGGGACGAGACGAATTAGTGGTGCTCATCCTTCTGAGCGAATTGCTTGTTATGCTCGATGATGCATCTCTGCACAGCGCTGTCGAATCGTTGTGGGCACACATTACGAATGGGCGTTCAGATTTGAACTGCGATCTGGAGCAGATCAAAAACAGATTCTCCTCTGAGACTACATCGGTTGCAAAGCTGGCAGACATTGATCTCGTTCGGCTTTTAATGCTCGCGCACCGTGGTCAACCCGTGAAGATTACGTACCGGTCTCCATGGCGTCACGAAGAGGATAAAGAGTATGTGGGGCTTTTTCAGCGCCTCCATTTCTCAGACGGAATCCTCTACGCAATGTTTGATGATTCGCGGGGTAGACAGATCGTTCTAAACGTATCCTTCATCAAGGAGATAGAAGAGATTTCAAGCCTTCCAGCAAACACCGACGGACAGATATATCCGCCGCAGAAGCCCTACTGGTTGGAGGGCTTTGGAATCTGGTCGGGAGCGAAGCCCGACACTATTGAGATCGTCATCGCTCCACCGGCCTCGCGCTACTATGCCGCGCAGACTTGGCATCCCGATCAAGAGGATACATGGGACGGTGATCGCCTCATCCGCCGATTCCCGGGGATTCCCTCACCGGAACTCAATCGTCGAATCCTCAGCCTCGGGCGTTTTGTTGTGTCTGTGAAGCCGGAGTCGATCCTTGAGCAACTGCACGGGGATGTGGAACATCTGCGTTCGCTCTGTGGTGAACGGGAGTAAATAAAGGACTTCTTATGGCAGGGCGGAAACGAGAGCTTTACTCCACAACACTACCGGAGTTCAAAATTAGCCGATCCAAGATCGATCTATTCGTAAACTGTCCCCGTTGTTTCTACCTTGATCGAAAATTAGGGGTTTCACAACCATCGGGCCCTGGATTCTCTCTTAATAATGCGGTCGATGAACTTTTGAAGCGTGAGTTTGATTCATATCGCGCCCTAAAAAAACCGCATCCGATCATGGTGCGAAACAATATCGATGCGGTGCCTTTCCAGCATCCCGAACTGGAGGTTTGGCGCAACTCTCTTCGCCGCGGTATTGCGTATCCCTTCCCCGGCACTAATCTAAAGATCACGGGTGGGGTGGATGACGTGTGGGTAAACCCGCAGGGTGATTTGATAATCGTTGATTACAAAGCCACATCGAGTAAGAAAGAAGTTTCGCTCGACGATGAGTGGAAGCTTGCCTATAAGCGTCAGATGGAGATCTATCAGTGGCTCTTCCGCAGGAACGGATTCTCGGTGCATCCGGTCGGGTACTTTGTCTACTGCAATGGACTATCGGATGCAGAGCGCTTCGATGCGCAGCTTAACTTCTCGATCTCACTGCTCGGTTACGAAGGCTCTGATCTCTGGGTAGAGCCGACGATACAGAAGATATACGAATGCATCAGTGCTGATCAGATCCCAGCAGCTAAAGATACCTGTGCCTTCTGTGCCTATCGTAATGCGGCGCAGAGGGTTGAGCGGTAAGCGTGAGTTGGATACGCTCGGGGTAGTTATTTCTCTACATTTTAGGAGCTAGCACATTGCCAAATATGATAACTCGTCGACAATTTCTACTCCTAGTTTGGATAGTATCGATCCTAAGTTGTGGGTCCTTAATTACCCAAGCCACTGGCGATTTCAAGTTAGGCTTAGCGGTGTCGCTTGGGCTACTTGCCATCTCTTTAGGCGTGCCTTTGATGAGGGCGTTTACCGAATTTTCCAAGTAAGAGAAAATGCTCGCGGGGTTGCCTGTTAGGTGGCGGCAGAACTCACAGCGCGGTGCCATAGAGTATGAACTAAAACGGCTAAAAGCGGAGGCTTAGTAAGGAACCCCTACTTGTGAGTAAAGCGCTACCCATATTTTTCGCCCCGCACTACTTCTGCGCATGTAGCGACTTATCACTTTTGTGCGAGGCTTATGATCTCAGTACTCAGTCTGAGGTTTGAGGCGTTCCGCTTGAGTCTTCTGGCCTTCGAATCTCGAAGTCCCCGTTAGTAATAAGGAGAAAATACTCGCTAGCTCGTATTTTTATTGTGGCCTTACGCACTTGAAGACTGCTCGTTCTGCTCGCAGCCAGGTGCGGTGTCTCTTCCGTGAAATTCACCGATGACCCCGGAGCTTGTCGTCTCTCGTTCGAGCGAGCACTCGATGCTTTTGTTTTACAGTCCTCAGCTTCAGCATAGCAAATTGATGAATGCTACGCTTACTTAGCCGAGCCGCTGCGGGATGATGGCAGAACTTGTGAGTACATTAGGGCGTTAAAAATGAGCTGCTGGCTCTTTAGGATACGTATATCTGAGACACAAGTAGAATCTTTGTAAGGATAGGTTTGACCATAGAAGCTCCAGAGGGTGCGGGTTGCTTGAAATGAGCCCAATTTGTCCCCCGCACAGGTGCATAGTGCATCTCCGACGAATATTGTTGAACAGTTCCTAACCCCGGCGAAGCAGCACGCCCAACCCCCTGTTCGATTCAGTTTGTTTTGAAAGTACGGTGTACCAGAGAAGAGGGGGCTTTTCTTCGGTAACATCTAATTTGAGGTACTCCGAGTATCTGATCCTTTGTCCGCCTATTCCCGTTCAGATACTTAACTCGAAGCTCTTTCAGGTTCTCAATTCCGCTCATGTTTTCAACCTCTTATAAGGGTTCGGTAACATGAGTTTTGAGTCATCGACTCATCAAACAGCTTCTCTTCGGTAACATTTAATTTGAGGCACTACGGACGATGTTACTGATGACCGAAACTGCTCCATACCCCTTAGATATGGGTGGTGCGTTTAGTTATTGAACCCGCCTTAATGTATGGGTATCGTTCTAGTATAGTAGGAGTTTGTATGCACGCATCTCAAGCCGCCAACCCGCAACAGGCTCCATCTTTCGAGCCTCATCCAGAAAAAGCGCGAGTTTTACCAGGCAACCGCCCTTTAGCTGGCCATGAATATGTGGCGTTTCTGTCCGATCGGACGAATACATTTCTATGGATAGGGTACCCGGCAAAAGAATCAGGCCCTGAAATGGTAAACCTTCAGCCACATATATTTTCGGAGAATAAGCGCGCCTGGGAACCTGTCTATCCATATGCGAAGGTTCTGGTGAATGTGTACGAGCTCGAGAATGTGGTCAGCTGCGGAACGGTAGGTAATAAATATCCCGCCGTACTACTACGGTCTCAATTTGTTGGAGGTAACGATTCGAATGGACGCTGCGAATTCAGGCCGGCTCTTTTGGTTCCTGGTGCCAGGATCAATTTACCACTAGACGATGAACAACGTAGCGAATTCGAAAGGTGCTTCAAGTCCTCTTTTCTAAAGGCGGGTTTCGTATTTCTCGGGAGTACGCTGCTTTGTATCGAGACGACGATGGATTCTACTGCCAGCGTAACTACGGTAAAGACGACAGGCTTTGGCCTGCCGGTGTATCAATTAGCTCAAGCGAGTACAGCTCAATTCCACAGAGATGACCCGAATGACCTTCAGGAAATGCTGGCGAAGCTAAGGGCCTAAATAAGGTCGGCGGGTTCAATAACTAAACGCACCACCCATATCTAAGGGGTATGGAGCAGTTTCGGTCATCAGTAACATTTCAACGGTAGGAACCGAGGTAGACTTATCCATAGGGGGAGCTGAGCGGAGCCCGTCAGGGTGTAGCTCAAGCGAGGCTCCCCCTGTGGATAAGTCGTCTAGTGCGGGTGGCGATTCAATGTAGAGGTTTTGGGGGTAACTCAGGCAGCCAGTAGCCCCTCTTTCCAAACCTGATTCGGCGTTTTGAATCCGAGCACCTTCATAGGCTTGTTGTTGTAGTAATCTTCAACCCATTCGAGAAACTCTGGAGCGATATCATCGAAGTTTGCGCCTTTGGGGAGGAATCGTCTAAGCGCTTTATTTCGATTCTCAACTGTCCCTCTCTCCGACGCGCAGTACGGGTGACAAAAGAAGGTCGTAACGCCCAGCGAGCGCTCTAAACGAGCATGGTCGGCGTGCTCTGCTCCGTTGTCCTGAAGGAGAGTCTTAAGAGCTCCTTGTGGTATGTCTCGCCTCAAGCGTTCAATACAGAGGTCGGCGTACGGTTGCGCCTCCAGGGTGGGAGCGAAATCGAGGCACATCTTACGCGATTTCCGGTCTATCTTGTTTTGGATAACTCTTCCTCCCTGCTTTCCATGCATGGCGTCCATTTCGAAGTGTCCGATGCTTTGGCGCTCTTTAGCTTCAGTGGTGTAGAGGTCGATACTTCGCTTAGGCGCCGCTGCTTGAGGTTTAGGTCTTGCCCCCAGCACCGTACGCCTTCTTCGTCTGCTCCTACCAGCGATGAGCAGGGAGCTTTTAAGGTCTGTGCGCTCGTGATTTATCCACTGATAGATCGCCTCTGCCGAGATCCGGTGCCCCATGGACGTAAGCTTGCCAGCTATCGTCTCGGGGCTCCACTGTGCGTCTGTAAGTGAAATTCCGAGTACCAGCGAATATCTTTCGTCTTCAATCGCATCTTTCTTTTGCTGGCAGCTACTCGCCTCTCGTGAGCCGCTTCCGGCGATTTCTGGGCTTGGGTGTAGTAGTGGTCGTGCCGCTCAATCACTCTACTACTACGCTCAAGTTCCCTTACCACCGTTGAATGAGACACCCCTACCTCTCGGGCTATCCCTCGTAGGCTCAGCTTGGGGCTCATCCGATGTAGTCGATACAAAAGTATCCGCTTCGATTTCGTTAGTTTCTTGCCGCCGCTCATAACACCTGAGATTGCTTACGCAATTCAAGTGGTGCGTTTAGTTGTTGGATCTACCAGAAGATCAATCGCTTTTTTGTAAGCAGCTGAAGTGTAGTGCCTCAGCTGGAAACGACTCCAACCTGGTACATGGTCACGGCCATTAAGTTAAGGAGTATCTACCGGAGAAATCGTATGATATCGGAGCGTTATTACACCGAGAGGATGATGCGACAAGACGTAGCACATAAAAAATGCTACTCACTTTAAAAACCTTCACGAACATCACCGACTCCGATACATTTCTCCACCGACACCGAACAGACGATCGAAGTTTTACCAGACAACGCAAACTCCCATGCGCCGTGGTGCTGAAGCTCCTATTAAAAAAAGCGTCAAGTCCGTGCAGCTTATAGTAAACGAGTGGTGCCGTGAGTTAGACGGGAGCATCTCAGCGAGTGCGCTGAGCCAGGCTCGCCAGAAGTTTCGGCACACGGCGTTTATCGAGCTACTGGAAGAGTGCGTTGTGAAACCGATGCACGATGACAATGGTCATAAGCGATTTAAGGGGCACCGGTTATTGGCGATCGATGGGTCAACCTTACGCCTTCCAACAAGCAGGGAACTGATTGATGCCTTCGGTGTGTTCGGTACAGGCAGTTGGATTTGATGCTGTCGAATCAAAGGTATCTGTACTCTGTGATGTCCTCAATGAGATTTCTCTTACGGGAAGCATTCATCCCGGCAGAACAAATGACATTCGCATCACAACAGTACCTTGAGAACCTCCACGCTGGAGACATTCTCATGGCCGACAGAGGGTTTGTCTCCTACGCGTTTTTTGCTCAAATACGGGCACACAATTCTGATTTTATTGTTTGTATCAAAGAGAATGCCTACGAAAGGCATCATCAGTTAATCACCGATTCCGCACGCCAGGATGTCATAGCTGAGATTGACCGTCTGGATTACTTCAATCGCGATGCAGAGCTGCCAGTGAGTCTGCGCCTGAGGTTTATTAAGATACTCCTGGCTGATGGTGAAGTAGAACTGCTAGCAACATCGCTTCTCGATCAGAAACGAGATCCCCTCCGAGATTTTAAAAAGCTCTACTACAAGCGATGGAGAATCGAGGCGTTCTTTCAAGCAATTAAGAGTCGGCTTGCCGTTGATAACTTCACGGGCAGAACCGTTGAGGCTATCAAGTAGGATTTCTTTTCGAGCCTCTTTGTGAGTGGTTTAGAGATTGGCAGGAGCGCTCGCTGAAGGCGCTGGGGGCAAGTTCGCTATCGGGGCTACTGGAAGGTGAGATTCTTCCTTCCGGATATGTTTGTAACCTCGTGGCTCAAGCGCGACCTTGTGTTGTAGCGCGGGCAATGTGCTCCGATTACTTGCTACGACCGTGTCACGCCGTTTTGGGTCGCGGCAAATCGAAGATATCTCCGATCGTGCCGTAGGCTAGTCCACCGAGACGGGCGAGTGGTTTTAGCTCTTCGACAAGTACCTTTCCATCTTGGTACGCGGCTTTGTGAATATGAAACTTTACGATCTCTCCGATCACAACCGTTGATGCTCCGGGGCCTGGCAGACCAACTGGGATGGCTTGAAAGAGTTTGCATTCGAGATGAATCGGCGACTCCTGTACCCGGGGTGGGGCGACCGTGTCTGAGGGGATGGGCGTAAGGCCCACCTTCTCTAGTTCACTTACGCCATACGGATACTCCGCAGAGCAGTGATTCATCGGTTGTGCCATCCACTCGCTCACGGTGTTGACGACGAATTCTCCGCTCCGCTCGATATTGATTAGGGTGTCCTTCTTGTCGCCATTTGACTTGTAGGTAACGGCAAACATGATAGTCGGCGGGATACTTGATACGGCATTGAAGTAACTAAATGGCGCCAGGTTGCAGGAACCGTCGGCATTCACGGTGCTAACGAAGGCGATCGGTCGCGGGAGTATCCCTCCGGCCATCAATTTATACGTAGCCACCAGATCGAGCCCGGCGGCGTCGATCGATACCATCTCTCCAACGGGAGAGGGTATCGGGGTGCCGGGGGTCCACGAAGCATTCGGTGGTTGTATGCGCTGCATAACTACTTCTTTTTTTGCGCAACTGGCGGCTGGTATCCGAACTCAGCGAGCGCTTTGCCGAAATTGAAGTACGTGTATGGTTGCTCAGCCGCGCGGTGCTCTGGATCTTTGGCATTGTTGAACCAGAACTGGAGATCGTGCGGGTCGTAGATTACATTCTGGAAGTTTGACTGCATGGCGATCTCAGGAATGACATCCTTCATAATAAGGTCGGGGGTAATCTCTCCTCGCTTCTCGGAGAGTACCTTTGTCATCTTCTCGGCATAATGCCCTCCGTATAGCACACCGCCAATCGCTGGAAAGGTCTTCTCGGCGTCTTTGAGTTCAACCCCTGGCTTGTGAACCTCAAACCGATGTATGTCGCGGAGGTAGAGCTCTGACTGTCCAGTTTTGCCATCACTCATCAGATATACGAATGAACTCGTGGCAGGTTTCGAGCTGATAATCCGCCGAACATCTGCGAGATTCTTGGCGTATGTGAGTACATCACGAAGCAGGAACGGCATCGGCTCTCCGCGCATCGTTTCTCCATCTGGATCTCCGTATCCCATCTCTCCGAGGGTGATCTGTTGCGCATTCATGCCTGACACTGCACCAAGAAATCCTATCCAGCCGATGTTCGCTGAAGGTATCCCTCCGTTCTCTGGAACGTTGATAGTTATGAGGGGATACTCATGCAGCTTTGAGAGCTTGTGGAGTCCCCAGTCGAGAACGCGCACTGTATAGAGCTTTTTGTCTGGGGTGGAGTCCCCACTCGCGGCGAAGTTGCTACACGAGGTTCCGTAGACCCCCTCCATCATATTTTTGATGACCTTCTTGAGCTTCTTTTTTCCGCCCCATTCAGAGAGTTCGGGGAGGGCATGAATTGCGTGAACGACTCGGAGAGGGAGTCTCGATCCATGTGCTAGCCCGTGCATCTCATCGATATACTCCTGTGGAATAAAGGGGCGCTGCCGCTCATAGGCTTCCTCAAGCAGCTCTTCGTAACGGAATTTGTCCAATAGCTTCTTGTGGAGGCTTAGGAGATTGTCTCGCACCTCTGCTCTGAGAAGCTTACCCTGTTGGTAGCCACGCTCGTAGGGGGTGCCGGATACATACAGTACCCGTACCTCACCGTCCTCGGTCCAACCGACCTTAGCCTTGGCTAGGATCGCTTGCTCTTGCTCGACTGATTGAATGACGTCGCTACGAATCAGGTAGTGGTCTGGGTCTATGCGGAGGTAGGCACATCCGGAGACAAGGGTAGTAACGAGTACGATGAGTGAGTTGCGGAGAGTAGAGTGAATAGTCATCGGGCACCTCAGAGTGGCTTAAATAGTGCATTTTACTAGGGTCGCAAGTTTGATTGCGGAGGACAACAGCTCTTTACGTTAGATGCTGCGTGCTGGGTAAAAGGGTGGAAAGTTCGAAGCAATAGCTAGGTAAGCGAGATCTCGTCGACCAGGGCCAGGATATCCCGCGTATCGATAACTCGAAGATCGTCATCCCACGGTACCCTCGTTCCACTAGACTTGGGAATCAGCACCATAGCCCCTAGTGGGATTCCGCTAACGTTGGTTTCCTCATCGGTACGGCTATCCACAGCACTTGCGACTTCGATAACCTCAGCAAGGACGCTCTCCTGACCTGCCTCCTTGGCTCCCTCTGGAAGGTAGAGGCCTCCGGAGCTGACGTTCGATTCCCGCACTATCCTGGCAACCACCCGAAGTCCAAGGGGGTGGATTCTGCGCATCTGGCGACTCGACCTCGGATCTGCGTCGTCAAACGTGGGTTTATCCTCGTCGGAAAACTCGCGTGACTCGTCAAACTTCTTATCCTTGATCGCCATAACGCAATATCCTGTTCTATTCGGCGTCGCGTCGAGCCGATCCTAGTCCTCGGGGCCAAGCAGCAGGAGATTTACTGGTGTCGGCCGATGCGATTGAGCCTTAAAAATAGGCCATCGAGGCCGCTCTGTCCATCCACCCGCACGGCACACGAGGTGCTCCAACGGAGGATTGTTTCAGCGTGGCAGAACTAGTGCTATAAGCCCTGTAATTCACAATAGTTGGACCGATTCACGGATAGAGTGAGTCTTAGTAAGAGAATGAACTTCAGGTGATGGTTTTTTGGAGAAAGGTATGTCCGAAACAGCAGAGCTTAAGATAGGGGATCAAACTATCGAACTTCCTGTGATTGTGGGAACTGAGCAAGAGAAGGGGATCGATGTATCCTCGCTGCGTGCAAAGACCGGATGCATCACCCTTGACAATGGGTATATGAACACCGGCGCATGCACGAGTGCAATCACTTTCATCGATGGTGAAAAAGGTGTTCTTCGATATCGCGGGATTCCGATCGAGGTCCTGGCCGAGCGCAGCTCCTTTCTTGAGACTGCGTACCTTCTTATCGAAGGAAAGCTTCCAACCAAGGCGGAGCTCGAGGTATTTACGAATCGAGTTCGTCGTCACACCATGATTCACGAGGATATCAAGCGTTTCTACGATGGTTTTCCGAGAGATGCACATCCGATGGCGATCCTGGCATCCGTGGTTTCGTCTCTTTCGACGTTTTATCAGAATGAAAAACCGCGCCCTGATGCTGAGCAACTTTCGCTCGATATGGTGCGGCTCCTGGCAAAGCTTCCGACGATTGCAGCAGGTGCGTACAAGAAGTCGATTGGGCAGCCATTTGTATATCCGCAGAATCATATGAGCTACTGCGAGAACTTCTTGCACATGATGTTCTCGACTCCAGCGGAGAAGTACGATGTTGACCCGGTTATGACCGAAACATTGAATCTCTTGCTGATCCTGCATGCGGATCACGAGCAGAACTGCTCGACATCAACGGTACGCATGGTGGCAAGCAGCAAGGCTAACCTTTTTGCTGCTATTACGGCCGGTATCTGTGCATTGTGGGGGCCGCGTCACGGAGGAGCAAACGAGGAAGTTATTGAAATGCTCCAGGAGATGCGCGATAGCGGTGACAGTGTCCAGAAGTATGTAGACCGAGCGAAGGACAAGAACAGCAAGTTCAAGTTGATGGGTTTTGGTCACCGTGTGTATAAAAATTTCGACCCGCGAGCTAAGATACTGAAAGCAGCGTGCGACAAACTCCTCGATCGCATGAAGATATCGGATCCTCTGCTTGATATCGCAAAGGAGCTTGAAGAAGCTGCTTTGAAAGATCCGTACTTCATCGAGCGCAAGCTATATCCAAACGTGGATTTCTACAGCGGCATCATCTACAAGGCGATGAACATCCCAACGGTGGCATTTACCGTGATGTTCGCGCTTGGTCGACTTCCAGGTTGGATCGCGCACGCCAAAGAGTATGGCGAGGAGGTTGGCAATAAAATCAACCGTCCGCGTCAGATCTATATCGGGCCTAATCTTTCCGAGTACATTCCGATCGATAAGCGGTCGTAAATACCGAGTCATAGTCGGAAGGTTTTGCACGAGCTAATTGCGGGGGCATCGATGGGATTGTTTGGTTTAGGTAAAGACAAGTTGGGTGCTGTTAAGCAGCGAATTATCGAGCAGGTCCTTACGGCAGCCGAAGCAGCTGCGATGCATCGCAAGATCCCAGCTAAGACAATTATTGCGTTTGATCCGTCCCGTATTTGGTTGGTGCAGAGTGGCTCAGTTACTCTTGAGTATATGGGGCGTCGTATCAAGGGGCTGGCGCCAGGAGATATCGTGGGGCCATGGCTTGGTTCGGTTGCGCCCCTCTCGTTGGTAACGAGAGAGGGTGCCGTTGAGTTGATCGGATTCGACCAGGCCGTAATCGGAAATCTTCTTGCAGCTGACCCTGAAAAGTTAGCGCTCTGGTGTTCATTTCAAGCCGCATCTTCTGCCAGCTTTTTTGCTGAATTCGCCGAATTGAAGGCTGTAAGTGTTCCGCCGGTGCCGGAGCATCGCTCGTTTGCTCCCGGAGATATTATTTTGCGGGAGGGCGACCAGGGCCGAGAGGTGTTTTTACTTACCGAGGGCTCGGCTGAAGTCTCAGTTCGAGGAACCCGGGTTGGCGAGATTCATCGCGATGAGATCTTTGGAGCGCTCGCTGCATTGACGGAGGGGATGCGCACGGCAACCGTTACAGCAACGTCACCGTCAATCTGTATGGTGTTTGGAAAGAACGATTTTCGGGACTATATCCGTTCGAACGCCGCACTGATGGAGAAGCTTTTCGAAGATTTCGCACGTGCGCTTGAAGATCTCAACAACTCAGTTGTGAAAGCGACGAATACCAAGTGGCGTAACCTGTTTTAGGACTTGAGATTCTTCGTATAGGGACTCAAAACCTTGAATACGCCGTATACCTTAAAAATGTCTCAGCACATGCGGCGCACTGTATTCACTGCGGCCAAATACAAACCACTGTATGGTAGGGTTTAGCAGCGAGATACTTGCTTTCCCGCCTGAGTCACGTAATCCCCAAAGAGATATACTACAACCGCCACCCAAATCAGGCAGAAAGACGCTAATGAAGCTATCGTTAACGGCTCTCCAAAGAAGATGATCGCCAATAAGAACTGAAGGGTAGGCGAGAGGTACTGCAAGATACCCAGAGTGGAAAGTGGCAAGAGCTGGCCGGCACGCACGAACCAAAGCAGGGGACACGAGGTAGCTACGCCAGTTACTACGAGGAGTGTCGTCGTGAGCGCGCCATTCAATGTAAGCGACGATGCGCCCACTACCGCCAGCCCCCCAAGGTAGAAAAGGGCAAAGGGGCTCAGAAGGCATGTCTCAAGTGTAAGACCTACGAGAGAGGAGACTTGTATCTTCTTACGGATAAAGCCGTAGAGGGACATTGTGATTGCAAGCGAGATGCCGACCCACGGGAAAACGCCAGCAGCGAGAGCTTTGCAGAGCACTCCAAGCGCGGCTACAAGCACCGCTACTCTTCGGTACGGCGGTAGTTCCTCTCCAAGAAAGAACGCACCTAGAGCGACCGAAACGAGTGGCGAGAGGAAATACCCCAGACTAGCCTCCATAAGATGGTTGTGAGCCACTCCCCATACGTAGACCAGCCAATTAGTCGCGATGAGTGTGCCTGTGAGGCAGAGGGCGAGCACTTTTCTGCGGTCTGCCAGTACTCGCCGCGTTTCAGCCCATGATGAGGTTGCGCTACACGCCAAGAGTAGAAAAAGAGCTGACCATACGGCCCGGTGGGCGATAACTTCGGTGCTCGGTACCGCTGCGAGCATCTTCCAATAAAGGGGAAGGAGTCCCCAGGCCGTGAGGGCCATGACTCCATACATATAGCCGCGTTGATCGGACTGAGACATGAAAACTACCCCCGCTTTAGTTTGCGCCAAAGCTTCTTAGTAAGGACTATTTTAAGCGTTTTCAACAGGTCTTGCATGTGAAATTCAGAGACAGTTTCGGAAGGAGGGATGCAATTAGCTGGTGCGGTGTTCTCGGAGAGTGAAATCTTTTTGCTTTGGGGAAGCCAATTGGGTCGAAGGCAGTCGCTGATCGAAGTTAGGGCAGATCTGGACCCTAACATCCAATGAAACGGAATCACAGCATCCCTACAACCGGACGAGCTATTAATACAGAAATCGTCGTTCTCGAAAGGTTGCGAATTCGGAGAATCCAGTCGATACCGTATGACCAAGAGTTCGGCGCATAATGGATCTTGTGCGGGGCCGTATGGTGCATTCCTGAGGCGATTCAGGAGTGAATTCAGTGGCGACCCTTCGCCACTATTCTTAGTTGATAACTGGTTTTTTGCTGCAATAATAAGCGCGTTACACAAGTATGGAAGCTTCGTTATGTTCACGCCTCTCAATAAAAAATCAACAACCGATGAAATTCGTCGACGCTTCGATAAAGACGTTGAAAGGTTTTCGAATGTCGAGACCGGTCAAACAGCTACGATGGATGCTCCTCTCGCTATGGAGCTAATTACCAACGCAGCGGTGTCAAGCTGTCCTATTATCAAAGATGTACTCGATATCGGATGTGGTGCCGGTAATAACACGCTCAAGTTGCGGGAGGTTTATGGCCAGGATTTCAACGTAGTGCTCAACGATCTAAGCCAGCCGATGCTTGATCGCGCTCTTGAGCGGATCTCTTTAGTAAACAATGGAGCAAGCTCAATCCTGTCGACAGATTTTCGCTCTGCAGATCTGCCTGACAGTTCATTTGATGTTATTTTGGCCGCTGCTGTTCTGCACCACCTTCGTGATGATGCTGACTGGCGCGCAGCGTTTGCCAAGATTCATGCTCTCCTCCGTCCCGGCGGAAGTGTCTGGATCACTGACATGGTGACGCACGAATCAGGTGCTATTCACGGCATGATGTGGGGCCGATATGGCGAGTACCTCGCTGGTCTTGGTGGAAGTGACTACCGCGATAAGGTGTTTGCGTATATCGACCGTGAGGATTCACCCCGCCCGGTCACCTATCAACTTGAGCTCCTCCGTTCGGTTGGGTTCGAGACCGTAGAGCTGCTTCACAAAAATTCCTGCTTCGCAGCTTTCGGAGCGATTAGGGCGCGCGCGTAATCTCGTTACTGATCTGAGACGGCCTGATCAAACGCTTCGTGCAGAACGGCGATCCCCTCCTCAAGAGCATCACGGGGTGTTGTCAGCTTATTCCGGCTCAACTCGTTGCTTTCCTGCATCGTGGCGCCCTGGCCTACCAAGTAACATATTGCAACGCCCACCCGTCGAGATAGCTTAAGAATTGCTACTGGTGAAAAATCATTGTGGCTCTTTGCCTACTTCGAAAGAGTCGATGTGCCCAGTCCCAGGACCTATTGTAGTTTAATACATTCATCCGAGCGCATCGGCAATTGGGCGATGGAGCAGTGCTGGACGCTGTCGTAGCTAGCAAGCTTGCTGTCCCGTTGTAACACGTGTTGGGATCTTAATCAGTTCCGGTCAAGAGCTCCCTTGTCCCGCCGTAACACGGGGACTGCAAACTGCCGATATCGTGCTAGGGCTGCTTCACCTGAGCTCGTAAACCCTCAAAGAGCTCGCGTGTGCGCTTATTCTTAAGGTTGCTTGGTACGATCGGGATGGCAGCGACCTCTTGAGCATCCGCAAGCAACTCCTCACTGTTCGAACTTCTTAGTTTATGGAGTAGCGAGGTTATAAAGCGCGCGAAGCGATCTTCATCTGAAAGCATAGTAGTACTGATCTGTTTTCGAGCCCTTTGTACAATTAAATCAATGTGATTTATCCGGGGAGCGCGGTCTGGAAATTGGGTGCTTGAGAAGATATTACGCACATCGTGTGCTAGCCTGAGGTGCCAACGCAGGCCACCGAAAACAGCAAGGATGACTTCATTGTCTTTAGGGCTCTCCTGTAGCTGTCGTGACAGCGCCTCTCCCAGTTTTGTAAGCGATGTGCCGATGTCATTAATCCACGAGATAGTGCTCCTGTTTATCAGGTCTTCGAGGGGCCGGTACAAATTGGTCCCGTGTAGCGCCGGAAGGCAAGAGACTGCCTCGGTGATCGCCGGAGCAATCCTATCAAAGTCTCCAGTATCCACTGCGGTCTGGAGAGCTTCGCTCGCGATCTTTGCGCGCTCATTCAGCTCACCTTCGAGAGGCGCCTGCAGCGACTGGGCAACAGAGATTACAATATCCGTAAACGAAGGGACCGATGCGGCTGCCGTTGGAAGCGGCGTTGGAAGTCGATGGAGCTGTTCCCGCTCCCGCACAAGGATTTCGCGGATGGTAACGAGGTGGCCAAGCTGCGCATCACGCGGCATCAACTGAATTCTCATTAGTGTAATGAGATCCTGGAGCGAGGTTGTGACTGAAGCGATGTACACCGATACTGACGGGTTTTCGAGATCAATTCCGGCTTGGCCAAGTCCCTTAGCATCTAGCAGGAGCTGCCCGAGGAGCTCGTCGGGTATCGAACGGTTTTCAGAGATAACTGCCCTGAAGTGATCCTCAAGTCCTTTGGTAATTGTGATTAAGAGCGAGATCGTAATGCTACTAAAGTAGGCGCTATTTCTGTTGAATAGGT
>JBIJBZ010000176.1:0-6491 GCA_044344945.1 Bdellovibrionota bacterium
GGCCGCAAGAAAATCGATCAGCGATTGGTAATCGCTAGCATGCTCCTCGGCAAGTCCTGCGAGGAATGATTGGAGGTCCTCCTTACGTGGAGCAATGATTGAATCATCTTCAGTTTCCACAGCCTCTGCGAGAGCAGTCCTCGCCACATTAAGGGCTTTTAACTCTTGGTCGGAGAATCTGCATGCTAGCGAGGCAAAGTGCGCGAGCCCCTCTTCGCCACCATGGTGACGCAGTAGGCAGATAGATTCAAGCAGATCGGTTAGTGGCTGCGGTACTAGTGCGGGCAGATCTGCCCTGATCCCTTTCAAGGCTGCAGGGACATCGCGGATTACATCGAGGAGGCGCTCCTGCAGAAATCCGAACGGATTTGGGTCGGTGGTAGACCAGGCTCGTAGCTTCTGATCGAGGTGTATGCCGGCATCACTGATGGAGATGAGCGTGGGGAGTTCTCGCAGTATTCTGGGTTGGAATGTAGCTCGAAATCGCTCTGAATTCGGCTCGCGGAGAGACGGAAGAAGGGAAGGCTGTGTAGGCTGGAACATTACGGGTTGCTTGTCAGGATCAAGCAGATCAGGGATCGGTGCATTAAAACCGGGGAAATTAAATCTGCGCAGCGCACGCTGGTAGCATTCAATGATGGCGTGACCAGTGCCTTTATAAAGGGCCTTGGCCCACAAACCGCCAATGCGCGCTGTGATCAGACTTGTCGTTTGCTCGAGAGTTTCCGTGAGTTCCTTGAAGTTCAAACCAAGAATATTCGCCAGGACCTTCGTCGTTGCTAGGTCAATACTTGTCAGGGTTTCGCGTCGTTGCTTGCTGGCCGCTGGAATGGCTGATTCGGTAATAATTTGGAGAGCCAATAACTCGGTTGACAGTCTTCCAACCGAGTCGATTTTCTCACATGCCTCTGTGGTTGTAAGCAGCCGGACCCCAGCCGTCTGATTCAGTGTTCTAAGGAGTTCTTCCCCCTTCTTGAGTAGGCGCTTTGAATCAGCTTTGATTATAGTTCTTATGACCTCGGCAGCCTGTCGTGTAGAGCGCACTTCAGTGCGGTGGACGCGATCAAGGAATGGTCTAATTTGGTGCAAGGCTCCCCAATACGGGGGGCCATCTCGAACAAATGATGTAAGGTTTTGATAAAGCAGTTCGAGCGCGGCATGTGCACAGAGCTGTTTCTCGATACTGTATAGCGCCTCTGATGTATCTCGTATTCGATCTGCGAATTTAATTGAGAGTTCGTTGTTGCGCTGAGCAAGTCCGAGCTCAGGTGAGGGATCGCGAACAAGTCTAATCGTCGTAACCGGCTCCCTGAATCCGATACCTAGGGTCGAGGCAAAAACGGGATCCTCTAGGGCCTTTTCGAGGGCCTTGTTCACATCTTCCCGTGGGCCGGAGATCACGTAGCGCGCGCTGCTCGGGGCAGGGCGCAACCCGTCTGGCGGGTTGGAACCCGGATGGTTAGGCGAGGCGAAACTACTCATACCTGGGCATTACATACGAGGCGAGGATGGTAGTCAAAAAACCGAGGTTGAACCTTCAAAGGGTTTGAAGTATGCCTCGCCGGGAAGGCTGAATTTGTCGGTTTTAGTTGCGATCGGAAGCGGTGCCTTGAGAGAAATATCGCCGATAGGTGGCACCTAAATCCTGGTAGTTTTGAGCTGAGATTTGAAGGTCGTGAGCCTCCTGCTCGGTAATCTGGCGGACAATCCGACCGGGAGTGCCCATAACGAGGCTACGGCTCGGAATAGTGACACCTTTTGGGATGAGCGAATGGGCGCCGATGATGCACTCGTCGCCGATCACAGCATTATCAAGGATCGTTGCCCCCATGCCGATTAGTGATCTCACTCCGATGGTGCACCCGTGAATAATGGCGCGATGTCCGACGGTAACGTTTTCACCGATCGATACCGGAGACATTCCATGCGAGGTGTGGACGAGCACGTGTTCTTGGATATTTGTGCCGGCTCCGATCGATATTGGTTGAATATCTCCGCGAATCACGACGTTGAAAAAGATGGAGGCTCGCCCTGCGATCCTCACATCTCCGATCACCCAGGCATCGGGCGCTAGGAATGCCGAGGGATCGATGGTAGGAGATTTATCGCCGAACGGTATTACAGACATACGGTGTTACATGCAAAAAAAGGGGAGCCGATGGCTCCCCTTAAAACGGTTACGCGCACACTTCGCGCACCGCATCCACGATCTTCTCCTTGCCCGGGAGGATGACTACCTCCAAGGCTTTTGAGTAGGGCATCGGTGCCTCGAGGCTTGAGATCAGTTTAACGGGAGCATCGAGCTCGTCGAAGATCTCAGTTGAGATCAGATGGCTCAGGTATGCGCCGTAGCTCGCTACCTCATGCTGCTCTTGCAAAACTACACAGCGGTGAGTTTTTGCTACTGAGCTGAGCACTGCTTCGCGGTCGAGCGGACGCAGCGTCCTGAGATCGAGAACTTCAACCGAGATGCCTTCAGCTGCCAGCGCCTCTGCTGCATCAAGGGCCAAGAACACGTTCTTAGACCAGGTGATTAGCGTAACATCGCTGCCTTCCCGCTTAATGTCTGCTTTGCCGATCGGAATAAGGTACTCACCCTCTGGAACCGGGCCGCGCTTGCCGTAGGTAAGCTCCGACTCAAAGAAGACAACAGGGTTGTCATCTCGGATGGAGCTCTTCAGGAGCCCCTTCATGTCGTACGGAGTTGCTGGAGCAACTACGATCAGACCTGGCGTATAAGCATAAAAATGCTCGAATGAATTCGCGTGCTGCGCTCCAAGCTGGAACGCCGCACCGCCGGCTCCGCGAAAAACGATCGGACACGATATCTGACCAGCCGACATGAGTCGTGACTTCGCTGCCGTGTTGAGGATCTGATCGATCGCCACCAACGAGAAGTTAAAGGTCATGAACTCAACTATCGGTCGAAGCCCGGCCATCGCAGCGCCGACGCCGATTCCCGTAAAGCCGTTCTCGGCGATCGGAGCATCAATAACGCGCTTTGGGCCGAACTGGTCGAGCATACCCTTGGAGCACTTATACGCTCCATTGTAGCCACCTACCTCTTCTCCAACTAGAAACACTCGCTCATCGCGCAGCATCTCTTCGGTCATCGCTTCCTGAAGAGCATCTCGTATCTGAATTTCTCGCATAGGGAACTCTGATGGTTTTTCCATGGCATTAGACATAGGTGTAATCCAAAGCAGTTTCTGGAGCCGGGAACGGAGACTCTTCGGCGAACCGAACAGCATCCTGAACCTCGTCTTCTATTTCTTGGTCAATCTGATCACGCAGCGACTTCATGCCGAGTGCTTCCATCTTTTCGCCGATAACCTTGATCGGGTCACGGGCCTTCCATGCTTCGACATCCTGCGCAGTTCGGTACTTCGCCGGATCCGCCATCGAGTGACCTCGATACCGGTAGGTTTTTGCTTCTACGAGGGTTGGAAGGTGTTGCTCACGAGCACGCTTTGCTGCTGCATGAATCACCGAGCGAACCGCGAAGATGTCGTGACCATCGACCGTCTCTCGCGCCATCGGGTAGGCGAGTGCTCGAATTGAGAGATCCTCGGTCGGAGCTGTCTTCTCCAGCGGGGTGCCCATTGCGAATTGGTTGTTCTCAATTACGTAGATCGTTGGGAGCTTCCACAACGCCGACAGTGAGAGTCCCTCATGGAAGGAGCCGATGTTGATAGCGCCATCGCCGAGGAAGCAGATCGCGATACCATCGCTGCCCATGTACTTCTCTGCGAATGCGAGTCCGGCAGCTACAGGTACCTGAGCGCCTACGATTCCCCATCCACCCATGAAGCGTTTCTCGATGTCGAAGAAGTGCATCGAACCACCGCGGCCTTTTGCGCATCCGGTTTCCTTGCCGAGCAGCTCGGCCATACCTTGGCGAGCAGATCCGCCGCGAGCGAGGTAGTGTCCGTGGCAACGATAAGCTGTCATTACGTAGTCATTATCTTGAAGAACCGAGAGAGCGCCCACCGCAACAGCCTCTTGGCCGATGTACAGGTGAAGGAATCCACCGATCTTCTTCTCGGTGTAGAGGCGAGCCGCTTCCTCTTCGAAGCGACGAATCCTCAGCATCTTTCGGTATAGGTCAGTCAGGAGTTCTTGGTCCATTAGCTCACTTCCCTCTTGTTACACAGTATCGAGCGGCAACGGGACAATGCACGCAGCCCGAGAGTCACTAGCCTTAAGAGCCACCTCGGTTGCCCGACACGAGCGCCGGTTATACCAGTGGCCTAAGTGCCTGTCCACCCGACAACATGTAACCTGAGGTGCAGCGCTGTACCTTAGATTGTGAGTTTTTTCGAGGTGTTAGGGATTGCCCCAAAGGCCCCGCGAAAGCCTTCTGCATACCAGGTGTCCATAGCAGGCGTCCTATTGGGGGTGATAGCAGGTAACAGAGCACGGATAGCGGCGTGCCGGGTGACGGAGTATCCTCAACCCATGCATCAGTTTCGCTACCTTTTAGCCGTTGACCCCAGTCTCACCTGCTCTGGGTGGGCACTCTTCCGAGTGGGAGATGGTGAAGTTACCTCTGTGGGCAAGATAAAGGGCGCCCCACCCTCAGTACCGCTTACAGAACGATTGCGGGCGATTCAGAGCACTATCGAGACTATCTTCCTAAAAACCGGGCTGGGGAGTCAGGACCTGCTCGTATGTGAGGCCCCCACGACCGTTAAGGATCCCCACAATGCTTTGAAAGTAGAGCAGGTGAGAACCATCTTCGAATCGGTAGCGCGGGCTCGTTCCGTTACTGTCCCGGGTCGGATTAACCCTCGCTCGGTGCAGCAGGAGGTGATGGGATTGTACGGAAAGCAGGTGCGGCGTGCAGAGGTCAAAGCAACAGCAGTAAAGACGGCTGAGTATCTGTACTCCCCGGCGTTACGAAGATTGGGGCTTATGCAGGAGGGGATCCCTCTATCGAGGCATCAGGATATCGTTGATGCTCTTTTAATCGGTAGGTTGGCATTGATACGTTTGCATGCTGCCCATGTGGGCGAGTAGAGGTTAGAGTCGATGTTTCAAGCCAACGAAAGAGGGCGGGGAAGGTCGTGGAGAGTAAAATCATGTGGTGGTTGAGGACAACAAGGTTGCCGACGGTGCGCTCGCGGTTTTTTGCAAGGTTTTTAGTAATAGCCGTAGCAGCCCTGGTCTGGAGTTTCGGAGATCGCACCAAGATAATGTCCCGTGTGTGGGCTGAGGATTCAGAGCCTGAGGTTGGTGCCGAGAGTAAGTCTGTCTTACCCCGCAGGACTGTGCCTGCTCCAAGTCCTGTGCGAGCTGAGGATTTTCGAGGGGAGCCAGACTTGATCGTCTGCAGTCAGAATCTTAAGTTGTTCGGAACCTATGCCGTTATGAAAGCGCGTGCTCCTGGATACAAGATAACCCAGTACGAGTCTAAGGTTGAGGATCTCGTAGCCCGCTTCAAGCGTGAAAAATGCGATGTGATCGCAGTGCAAGAGGTGATGGGCAAACGAGAAGAGGAGCAGAAGGCGGCGCTCGCTGAGTTGGCGAAGGTGCTTCGGAACGATACAGGCAGGGAGTATGAATCGCGGGTAGCGCCTCCAGCTGAAGGTGGCATGACAACCGGTTTCCTGGTTGCTACTGATCGAGCTGAGATCCTTCAGTCATTTGCCTATTCGCGCGTCGAGTTGCCCCGAATCAACAAAAAGCAGAAGCCTCGCAGCTTTTCTCGCACGCCACTCGAGATTCAGCTCGCTGTAACGTCTCGAGACGGTGAGATTCGAAAGATGATCTCAATCGTCAATCTTCACCTCAAGTCCAAGCGTGGAGGAGAGGGGGACCCAACGGGATTAGAGTGGGAAACGTATCGCATGGAGATGAGCGAGGCGTTGCGCCGTATTCTAGAAGCACGGCACAAAGAAGCTTTTGCTGCTGGGGAATCAATCCTGCTTGTTTTGGGCGACAGGAACAGCGATTTTGATACAGCATCCGCTCGAATTCTAGAGGGTTCACTAACGCTCGGAAGCTTTGTCGGTGGCGGGCCGTGCCGTATAAGTAAGTCAGGCTCTCCGCTCTGTAAGGCTGAATCGGAGTTACCGCGCAAATTGTTCAGCGTCATCACCTCGAATAGAGAGTCGATGCCTCAGGCTGGAACCTTTTCCTATAAGGGCGAATATTCATGGCTCGATGACATTATGATGCCTGCAGAGAGTCTCCGCTATGCATGGATGACTCCGTATAGCGAAGGGAAGTACAATGCGGGGGCGGTGTACACTCCACAAGATGCCTCGGATCACGCCATGGTGTACGTCAAATTAAACTGGTAGGCATCCATCCGGCAGTCGATCGTGAACAAGAACACCACCCTGCTAGAGCTTAAGTTGTGTTGTGACTGACCCGAACGAACGGTGCATGCTCTCAACAAGAAAAGGGTCCTGTGCCAATGGCGCATAGAGTGATTCCTTGACCTGTTCCACGATCTCCTGAGTGGACACTCCATCTTGACGAGCTTT
>JBIJBZ010000138.1:0-9307 GCA_044344945.1 Bdellovibrionota bacterium
ACAGCCGCAAGCTCGTAACACCACCTCGTCGCGTTCGTTGACCGAGCGAGAGGCATCAGGGCAGGTCGGTGTTCCGAACGGTGACGCGATCGGCCTTGAGCAGGCGCGCGTGAAATACCAGGATGCGGTAGCAACGCTACTAGTTCGCGCCAAACGCTACCCCGAACGAGCTATCAAGCGACACATGACCGGCGAAGGGAAAATACGAATAGCGATCGCCTCAGACGGAACGGTATCCGATGTTGAGGTGCTACAGTCAACTGGCTCTGACATCCTGGACGAGGAGCTCCAGGCCATGGTGGACCGCGCCAGCCCTTTTCCGCCCTTTCCGGAGGATTTGAAAAAAACCTCTCTTGCGTTGGTAGTACCGATCGCTTTTAGACTGGCAGGGCAGTAAACAGTACTCTCTATCTTACGCTCTTTGTCCAACTGGAAGGTGGTGCGATAGACCTTGGTACGTTCGAGAATAACCTTTGAAAACGATCAACCCGTACATATTCTTTTCTCTATTGTTCGCATTCATAGGCATCACCACGTTTACATTACTGCGCGCCTACTTCGGCGTAGCTTCCATTCATGCACTTGTTATCGCTATTAATCTCACCTCCCTAATCTACATGGGCCTGGACAAATCATTCGCACGCTCTGCCGCTATGCGAAGCCCCGAAACTATTTTGTACATCACCGCCCTACTTGGAGGCGCTCCAGGGCTCTTGCTGGGATGTCACATCTTCAAGCACAAAACGAAGAAGGCTTCGTTTCAACTGACACTACTTCTTATTTTCTGCGTCCAGTTTTACGTGCTGCACGCCCTCGGCTTTCGATTGCGCGACTAACCCGCATATTGCATGAAGCGTGCTACTACGCGCGCCGATAACAGCGCTTTTTCGGCTCATAAATCGATTTTCAGACCGGAAGGTATCTCGCCCGCATATTTCATGACGCCTGCTACTGAATTAAAGAGAGTAAGTACTGGCCGTAGGAACTTTTCTTCACAGCCTCAGCCTGTCGCTGCAGTTGTTCTGCTGTTATGAATCCTTGAGCGTATGCGATCTCCTCAAGGCACGCCACCATAAGGCCTTGGCGCTCTTGCAGTGTTTGAATGAAGTTACATGCGTGAAGTAGAGACTCGTGGGTACCGGTATCTAGCCAGGCAACGCCGCGGCCTAGCATCTCAACATTGAGCTGGTCCTGCTTAAGGTAGGCGATATTGACATCCGTGATCTCAAGCTCGCCGCGCTTTGAAGGCTTTAGGTCCCTCGCAATGTCAACGACCTGATTGTCATAAAAATAAATTCCAGTGACCGCGTACGGGGAACGTGGATTTGTAGGCTTCTCAACTAGATTCGTTGCTTTCCCAGAGACATCAAATTCAACTACTCCGTAGCGCTCCGGATCCTTCACTCGGTACCCAAAAACGGTGGCCCCGCTTTCACGCTCCGCGGCGTTGCGCAACAGATCGGCAAAGCCATGTCCGAAGAAGATGTTGTCCCCAAGGGCTAGGGCAACTCGATTGTTACCAACAAATTCGCGCCCAATAATAAATGCCTGCGCCAAACCATCCGGGCTCGGCTGCGCTGCATACGAGAACGACACTCCCCATTGGGAGCCATCGCCCAACAGACGCTTAAACGATGGAAGATCTTGCGGGGTCGAAATAATTAGGATCTCGCGAATGCCAGCCAAGAGCAGGGTCGACAAGGGGTAGTAGATCATCGGCTTGTCGTAGATCGGCAGCAGCTGCTTACTGACCGCTAGCGTTACTGGATGAAGCCGCGTCCCTGATCCACCTGCAAGAATAATACCCTTCATTGCACTCACCTTTTACTAAAAGCACCCCTTCTTCCTGAAGGGGCTGTCCTGTTATAGCAGCGCGCACCCGATTTTTCACCCCCCTGTGGGGGGTTTTGACGGGTCGTAACGGGGTGTGCGCTCCGATTGCAGATGTGCTATCCCGTAAGGAAGTATGTCTTTTCGCCTCACTCTCCTCCTCTTACTTCCCTTTCTGATCGCCCCAACCGGCACGGCTGCTCAAAATTCCCTGGACCTCCCACGCCTCGCTAAAAATGGGGCTATCCGCGTCGAACGCGAGGACGGCACTCCGATTATACAGTTTCGAGATACCGAACCACTCGTACCGGCCTCGACACTTAAGATTGCAACTAGCTTCTGTGCCCTTCATCAGTTGGGGCCAGATTTTCGATACGAAACTCTCTTCTTTACCGACGGCACAAACACCCTTTATATCAAGGGCTCCGGCGATCCATCGCTCGTATCAGAAACACTCGATTCGATAGCTCAAGACCTAGTAAAAAAAACGCCGAAAATTGATCGTATTATTATCGACACCTCTCTCTTCGTCGACGACATTGCGATCGACGGTAGCGAACGATCGCTGAATCCGTACGACGCAAAAAACGCCGCTTTTGTCGGCAATTTCAGCTCCGCATATCTCACTCGCAGTCGCAAGGGTACGGTGTCGAGCGCTGAGCCACAGACCCCTCTCACACCTCTTGCGCAACAAGCGGGCGCGCGCCTACAGAAGGGCCAAACAGAGCGAGTGAACCTATCAAGCAACTGGAAACTTGGAGTTCAGTACGGGGGTGAACTCCTTGCAGCATTCTTGCAGAAGCACGGCGCACGGGGCGCAATGAGCATCTCACGTGGATCAATCCCCTCGTCTGCTCGCCGTATTTTTTCACACCGCTCGCCCCAGACCCTCTCAGAGATTCTTCAACCGATGCTCAAATACTCTACCAACTTCACTGCCAACCAAATCTTTCTAGCCCTCGGGCTTTCTCGCTTCGGAGCACCAGCTACAGTCGAGAAAGCGCAGCGTGCCATGACAGAGTGTCTCGCTGCACGGGTGCACTGGCAGGACTTCCATGTCGAGGAGGGCTCTGGCCTCTCAAGACGAAACAAAGTCTCGGCTCAACAGATGACTCAGCTGCTCAAGGCCTTTGAACCGTACCGGTACCTACTGCCAGAGCAGGATGGGTTCCTCGCTAAGACGGGAAGCCTTCGAGGGGTTAACTCCTTGGCTGGCTACTTCACACCTAGTAAACAGGTTGGTCCCGTCCGATTTACCATCCTCGTAAATAGCGAGGTCCCCCACCTGTACAAGTTCACCGTTGCCAACGAGTTACGGAATTACCTTAAAAACAAAGGGAATTAGTATAAAACTATTTAGACTTAGTGCAATTTGTGCGATCATTGGCCTATAAAGAAGGTTGTTTATAGTATCGAGGCGCACATGTCAGCAGCTCGTTCCGTCCCGTTAAGACCGTATCTTTGGTTCATCCCCCCTGATAATACTAGGAGCAGCAAGCGCTCTCGGCAGCCTCAATCGGAGCGAATCAAACCCTGCCGATGTCGCCACCCTGCAAAACCTCAACGCAGGGGACACTGCGTGGATGCTGACAGCAACGGCTCTGGTACTGCTGATGACCCCGGGACTATCTTTCTTCTACGGCGGCATGGTCGACCGAAGGAACGTCGTTTCAACGATGCTTCAGAGCTTTATCGCCATGGGTCTTGTCAGCATCCTCTGGGTAACCGTTGCGTTTAGCTTGGCTTTCGGTGATTCGCTGGGCGGACTCATCGGCAATCCCCTGACGTTCTTTATGTTTGAAGGCGTCGGTGAGGCGCCCCATTCTGCGCTCTCTCCGACTATTCCACTCGCTCTCTTTGCGCTCTTCCAGCTTAAGTTCGCGATTATAACTCCAGCCCTCATTACGGGAGCGTTTGCAGGTCGTGTACGTTTTTCTAGCTACATGCTCTTTGTTTGCCTCTTTTCACTCTGCATATACTGCCCACTCGCGCACTGGACGTGGCACCCCGATGGATTCTTACGTCGCCTCGGAGTTCTCGATTTCGCCGGAGGCACCGTCGTACACATGGCAGGTGGTCTCGCGGCGCTCGCGGGAGCGCTATTCCTCGGACGTCGCACTGCGCACAAGCTACAGGACCCACAGGTGCCCGCACACATTCCGTATGTTCTTCTCGGAACCGGAATGTTGTGGTTCGGATGGTTCGGCTTCAATGCCGGATCGGCCTTGGCAGCGAACGGCTTAGCAGCTCGCGCATTTCTTACCACGAACACAGCGTCAGCCGCGGCAATGCTTGCCTGGCTTCTCTTTGACTGCACGCGCGGGCGTAAGCCGTCGGCGCTGGGAGCCTGCATCGGCGCTGTGGTGGGTCTCGTAGCGATAACTCCTGCGGCCGGCTTCGTCAGCGTCGGCGCCAGCATGTTTATTGGAACTGCCGCCAGCATTATCAGCAATATCGCTGTCCATCTCCGCTCCAAGACGAGTCTTGATGACACCCTCGACGTATTTCCCTGTCACGGCGTAGGTGGGATCGTGGGCATGCTGCTCACAGCTGTGTTTGCGGACAAGGTGGGGCTTATCTACGGAGAAACGACAACCTTTATCCACCATACATATGCACTTGGGTTTGTATCGGCGTTTGTACTGGGCGGGTCGTACGCCCTTTATTATATCTCTGATCTCATCATTCCAGCACGAGTTAGTGATGCCGAGGAGGAGATGGGGCTCGATCTAAGTCAGCACGGGGAGAGCCTCGATGAGATCGGGCCAGTAGAAGTTCCAGCCAGAGCGCTGCTACGAGTCGTCAGCCGCTAACGAAGCTTGGCTTCTGCTCAAGTGCGAGAGGCAACCACGCTCCTGCTCGCAGCATCATCCGTAACAACGTGAGCGTTATTCCCCGGACGCTTTCCGAGGTGGCTTCACGAGTGAGAGAATTATCGACCCAACGATTAATCCTAATACGATCGCCAAAGATACTGCCGTGGGGACCGAGACATGCAAAAGCTCGTCGAGAATCGCCATCTTTGCTCCGATAAAGATGAGAACAAATGACAACCCCACGCTCAAGTAGTGGAAGCGCGAGATAAAAGCGGCCAACAAGAAATAGAGCGCTCGCAGATCAATCACGGCAAAGATATTTGAAGTGAACACAACAAGCGGCTCTTTCGTGAGTCCAAAGATCGCGGGCACAGAGTCAAATGCGAACATGATATCGGTGATCTCGACAAAAACGAGGGTTACGAAAAGGGGGGTCACCATCCAGCGTCCTGACTCCTTTATGAAGAACCGCTCTCCTTCCATCGTTTTTGACACCGGAAGAAAGCGATTCAGAAACTTCAGCGTTCGATTGCGCTCAGGATCTATCTCTGGCTCCTTACCCCGCAGGACTTCAAAGCCTTGGTACATCAGAAAGAGTCCAAAGAAGATCACCACAAGCGGGATCTCCATGGCCACTGCACCCATCGCGATAAATACAGCTCGAAGCGCCAGCGCACCAAAGAGTCCATAAAATAGTACCCGTTGCTGGTACTGCGAAGGGATAGAGAAGAAGCGGAAAATTACCAGGAAAACGAACAGATTATCGACGGCGAGCGACTTCTCAACGAGATATCCCGCAAGGAACTCAAGTCCAGTTTGCAACGCCAACGATTCTGGGGTCGATCCATGCGCGGTCGCAATCGCTGGATTGAGGCGCAGGTGACCCAACGTACAGAGGTACAAGATCACATTGAATATAAGGGCGATACCGAACCAACTTAGTGCAGTAACAGTCGCTTCACGGATAGAGACCTCATGTACCTTTCCGCTATATCGACGAATGGACACCCACAGGATTGCGGCAACTACGAGACCAAACACGAGGTATACGGGCCAGAAGTCAGCAAACGGAAAGATGTGTGGTGTTGGTATCGGTTTCATGATTTCTTTTTACTCACATTTGCTACAATGAGGGAGCCAATCGTAGCCATGGTAAGAGCCGAATTCCCCTCGGCCTTGTTGTTAGCGGTTACAAACGCGGGCCTCCCTGTGGCAACGGCGCGCTTGGCAAGTGTTGTCACATCAGCCCGCATCTGTGGATTCGGCCGCAGCACCTTATCATACGGCTCAAACGCGTTCGCCGCATCCTCATAATTTAAGCCAAGGGGGGTTAAGAGCCTGGCGATATAGAAATCCGCCGCAAGCCCCCCGACATCAGCAGCCGCTCGCATCTGAACTCGTAGCGGTGGCATCGAGTTCCAGTGGTTGAAGCAGTGAGTTACCCGAGCCTCGTTAAGAGCCTTAAAATATCGTTCACTAAGAAGCTCCTTGTTTCGAATCTCGACCCCGTATCTGAAGTCGGAGGGTAGACCAGCTAGGAAGTTTGCTAATCGTTCTATAAACTCCTCATACGCCATCACCCGTTCCGAGAATGGTGCAAACTGAAAAACAAATGGCCCCGTGCGTTTGAAGACCTCTTCACTGCGGTAGGCGCTCAGAACCCTCTCCTTGAACAGCTCTGCATTTAAGAAATCCGGATTCGGTTGGCCAGCATACGCTCCATACCGTGCATGCTTCGGATACGAGATGATCGTGATTCGCTCCCATACCTTCGACACCCATCGAAAGGTGTCGGGAACCTGGCTAGCGTAGCGCTCAAGGGTGACCGCGGAGGGAGGATTGTAAAAGAGGCTATCGATGCAGACAGTTCGAAACCACGGAATCGTGGCATACTCCTCAAGACAGCGCTGCGAGAACTCTCGCTCACTCTTATACTGCCGTTTGTATACAATTCCCTTCCAGCCAGGAAAGGTCCAGGTGCTGGTACCGAGAAAGATGGTTGCTGGAAGCTGCGATGCCTCTTCGCTGCTAAGCTCTTCAGCCGATAAGGTAACTGCGGGATCCCTGTACACGGAGACAGTAAACACCCTCCACTGATATTTTGCCAACAGGCCCTGAGAACGCTGCGAAGCAGGTCACTCGCAGGAGCCCACCCCATAACCATATAATATCAAGGATTTACCTAGGCAATTATTCGTCCTAAAAGACTAAAGTTCACAGAGAATACGCCGATACCCTCAACAGGCGCCGTAGGGTAGCTCTAAGGGTCTCGCGCAATTAGGCGGGGTTGAGGGCTATCCAAGGTGCGATTCGGCACAGCAGCACCCCCACCCTACGCCGAAATGAGAGGTTCAAGGTGTCCCGTTCAGTTAGTTATCTCAACAAGCTCCTCCTGCCGTGTGCTGCCATGTCCGTGGCGGCGTGCCTCTATCTTGGGTTCTTCGGATTCTCCACCGACATCGTTTACGGACAAACTCAACAGGGGAATGAGTGTCCATATGATGATAAGGCACTATGCAATTCAGACTTCACTGATACCCCGACCGTAACACCCACACCAACGGATACGGCAACACCGACTCCTATTGAGGACACAGCCACTCCTACTCCTACCGACACACCTACTACACCCACGCCGTGCCCAGTAGGAAATACATGTGAGATTTGCGCCGGGGGCAATCAGCCACAGGACCGGCAGCGGAATCGCGAATGCTGGGCCGGGGTCTATGACCTGGTCATAAACCCTAGCACCCTCGAGGAAACCTGCGTCTGTCTGAATACTGGTGGGTGTTTTGAGAATCCGATGTTGAATGAGCATGATCAGCTGAAATGCTCGGACGGTGGAGATCCGGATTCATTTGGATGTTGCACGAAGTGTCCCGATGGCTCGACCAGAGACACCTCTGACCCCTTCTGCCCGGGTCTTCAAGTCCGCGAGGATGGTTGCTGCATATGTCCTAGCGATGCCAAGGATTGGTGTACGGACAAGCAGACACTTGATGAGGCGAGCTGTGTCTGTAAGTGTACCAAGTCAGATGCCGAAATTCTAGCCACCTGCGCGGTAGGACAGACCGTCGACAGGGAGACATGCGGGTGCAAATGTCCCGATCCCGCTCACAAAGTAATTAGCGGCCAGTGCTGCCTACCTGTCATAGTAAACGGGGTGGAGTACTGTGATCCACCGGCAACGGCAACACCGACTGCCACTGCGACGGGATGTCCGGACGACTACTGCTCGCAAAATGCTGCGGATTTGTGCGATGAGTGCGTCCCGAGTACGTGTTCAGTGAAACACCTTTGCGACCCGGAAACCGAGCAATGCGACGGTAACGGTAATTGTGTGCCCAAATGCCCTGATAGCTGCGACGACGAGGATGCTTGCACGGATGATAGCTGCGACTCGTCGACGGGGCAATGTGTCCACACACCAACGTCGTGCGATGATGGGAATGCATGCACAATAGATTTGTGCGAACCCGATAGTGGGTGCATACAGACCCCCATCGAGTGCACCGGGCCCTGCCTAAAGTGTGAGGCTGGCAGCTGTGTTACCGATTTGGAGCGATGTCCAACGACCACTCCGACGCCAACTCCGACGGGATGTCCGGACGACGTCTACGAAGAGTGTGCCAAGAACCCGTGTCACTATGTTAACGACAAATGTATCTGTACGAGCGATTGTGCTGCGACAGATATGTGCGTGGATAATGAGTGTGTCACGCCAACTCCTACGCCAACTCCAACGGGATGTCCGGACGACTACTGCTCGGAAAATGCTGCGGTTATGTGCGATGAGTGCGACCCGAGTACGTGTTCAGTAAGACACCTTTGCGACCGGGAAACCGAGCAATGCGATGGTAACGGTAATTGTGTGCCCATATGCCCTGATAGCTGCGACGACGATGACCCGTGCACGGACGACAATTGCGACGACGAGACCGGCCAGTGCACGCACACCCCTGTTTCATGCGACGATGGAGATTCATGCACGGAGGACTCCTGTGATACGTCAGGTGGGTGCCAGCATACGCCAATGCAAAGCGACGAGTGCGGCACAACTGATACGTCAACTACCGACACTTCGACAACGGATACGTCCACGACCGATACGTCGACCACTGACACCTCCACGACTGATACATCGACTACGGATACTTCGACGACTGACACATCAACCACTGACACTTCGACAACGGATACGTCAACCACCGACACATCGACAACGGACACTTCGACGACTGATACGTCTACTACGGACACGTCGACCACAGAGACTTCGACGACTGACACGTCCACTACCGATACTTCGACGACTGATACGTCCACCACAGACACATCCACGACGGATACGTCAACCACTGACACATCAACTACCGATACATCGACGACTGATACGTCTACTACGGACACGTCAACCACAGACACTTCGACGACTGACACGTCCACTACCGATACTTCGACCACGGATACTTCGACGACCGATACATCCACGACGGATACGTCAACCACTGACACCTCCACGACGGACACATCGACTACTGACACTTCGACGACTGATACGTCTACTACGGACACGTCGACCACAGACACTTCGACGACTGACACGTCCACTACCGATACGTCGACGACAGACACCTCAACTACCGATACTTCGACCACGG
>JBIJBZ010000048.1:0-19527 GCA_044344945.1 Bdellovibrionota bacterium
GGCACTTTGAAGCGAGTAAGGATATCGTGTGCATACGAAAAGCTCTTGATATCGCCCCAATGAGTAAGGTCCCCGCAGTGAATGACAAAATCGACCCCCTGAGAGGCAATCGATGCAACCAGAAGCTCCCCTATCTGCTCACTACGGTGAAGCAAATGCGTATTCCACATCGTTCCACTCCGCGAGTCGGGGGGCATAACGAAATGTGTATCTGTAATTAACGCAAAGCGGGTGTGTGACGATTGGCTCATAGAGATTTACAACCCTTTATTAGCTATCTCAATCATCTCGCGGCTCAAGGTCTTTTGATTCCATCCCAAAGCACGCTGCACTGCTTCATCAAATGGGAGCCCGTTATCTCGAATCTCTGCGTACACCTTCATAAGCCCCGAAACTCCGCGCCTCTCCACGATGGCACGGAACTGAAGCGCTGAGTGCGCGTAGTCCTCGGCACTTCCCGTAAATGCATGCTGCTCATGCTGCAATGCGGCTCGCGCCAACCCAGTGTAGTAACGCTCAACCTGGCCCTGCGGGATACTCGGCACATACTCTGCACTATACTGTTCGAACCACGCGGCGAACCCCTCTGACCGCTGCCGGTCAGGTCGATCTTGTCGCTCGCCAAGAAGTAGATACTCAACAACGTGCCCCATTTCGTGTAGCAGTACCTGTACCAGCACCTCATCTGCCACCTTCTGGCCTGAGCAGTCGGGTGAGATAAAATCGGCGATGATATAGATCTGGCTGGGAGGGATCATGAAGCCCGGATGACCACCGAGCGTCAGTGCGATCGGAAACTGAGAGACTGCTGTCGCTTTATCGGTAAATGCAAGGGACCATTCACGGCGCGCCCGTTGAATACTGGCGTCAAACCGCCCAGTCTTCAGCGCGCGATTAACCCCCGCGGCGGCCTCCCCCACAGCTCTCGCAGGGCCCACGGAGAAGCAGCGCTCAATCGAACGTGGCCATCGTACGTGCATCGGCCCAAGCTCGGTTGTAAAGGTGGATGTCCGAGCATCGTTGCCGAGCTTTACCTCGTCGGGTGGAGCAATGTCTTGAACCTGGATCTCTTTGCAGACTGCCCGCGCTCGATACTCCGAGGGAACCTGTTGCAGCGATTTTACCTGGGAGATTACCCCGCGTGCGTCGAGATAGAGACACTGAGACTCTGCTCGAACACCGTCGACCGAGGCCACGATCAGCACCAAAACGAAAGCACACCGAATCGCGGCGCGAAGCGACATCAACTATCGTCCGACCGAAATCATATTGCGTTTACTGCGACGCTTTGAGGCACTAATTTTTTTACGACGGCCGAGGAGCGCAAGCTCCAACACTTCACTGACATGTTTAACCGGCACGAATTGGATCTGCTTGCGCTGATCCTCCGGCACCTCCTCCAGGTCCTTGATATTCTCAAAAGGAATAATAATCTTTCGAATACCGTACTGAAGCGCCGCCAGCGCCTTCTCGCGCAATCCACCAACCGCGAGCACATTGCCGCGCAGGGTGATCTCGCCGGTCATCGCAACATCCTTCGATACCTTACGGCCTGATAGAACTGACACAAGCGCGGTCGCTATCGTAATACCAGCCGATGGACCATCTTTGGGAACGGCACCACCGGGAACATGTATATGGATATCGTGCTTCGAATGGAAATCCGGATCGAGCCCCAACACGGATGCATTCGCTCGGGCATAAAAGAGTGCAGCTTGCGCCGACTCTTGCATGACATTTCCAAGCTGTCCCGTTAAGGTTAATCCACCACTTCCCTTGGCAAGCGACACCTCGACCGGCATCACCTCACCTCCATGAATTGTCCATGCCAAACCGCGAGCCAAACCGACAGCCTCTCGCTGCTCGGTAACTTCCGGGTCGTACTTGGTAGGGCCAAGGAGCTTACTTACTCTCGCCGCATCAACGGTTTTGATTAGCCGCTTCTTTTCCGCGAATTCACGCGCGATCTTTCGACACAGAGCTCCGACCTCCCTCTCCAGGTTACGCACACCAGCCTCGCGTGTGTAGCGCTCAACCACAAGCTCAACTGCCCCATCCGTAAAGGCAATCTTTTGACCCTGAAGCCCTGCCTCGGCAAGTTGACGTGGAATGATATACTTGGTCGCTATCTTCTGCTTCTCCTGAGATGTATAGCCCGGGATAGAGAGGATCTCCAGACGATCAATAAGGGGCTCTGGGATCGTATCGATCGTATTCGCCGTTGCAACAAAGAGCACTTCCGATAGATCGAACGGTACATTTAAGTAATGGTCAGTAAAGTCTGTGTTCTGATGAGGATCTAAGACCTCCAACAGAGCCGAGGCAGGGTCTCCCCTAAAATCAGCGCCGATCTTGTCTAACTCATCCAACACGAACACGGGATTCCTACTTCCGGCATGCTTCAAGCCCTGGATAATACGGCCCGGAAGCGCTCCAACGTAGGTTCGACGGTGGCCACGGATCTCCGCTTCGTCACGCATTCCACCAACCGACATACGATTGAATTTCCGTCCCAACGCTCGCGCAATCGACTTACCCAAGGAGGTCTTACCCACACCTGGAGGCCCCACAAAACATAGGATTGGCCCCTTGGAATCGGGGTTCAACGCTCGCACACTAAGATACTCAATGATGCGATCCTTAACCTTATCTAAACCAAAATGGTCCTCATCCAGGACTGCCTTTGCTTTTGCGAGGTCGAGATGGTCCTTTGTGCGCGTGTTCCACGGCAGGTCTGTAATCCATTCCAGGTAGGTACGGAGGAGCGCGAACTCGCTCGACTCTGGGCTCATGTGTTCAATGCGACGGAACTGCTTAAACGCCTCTTCCTTGGCCTGTTGAGGGAGTCGCAGATGGACCAAACGCTCACGAAGTGCCGCGAGGTCGTCAGATCCCTCTTCAGACTCTCCAAGCTCCCTTTGAATCTGCTTGATCTGCTCACGCAGGTAGTATTCGCGCTGGCCCTTACTCATCTCGTCTCGGGCCTTATCCTTGATCTTTTCGGAGAGGATAAACTTGTTCAGGTCATCCGAGATCGTAGTGTCACAGAGGCGGATGCGTTTTACTGAGTCGAGCTCCTCCAATGCAGCTTGCGCCTCGGACAGCTCGACCTTGTAGTGCGCGAGCACTACATCCGAAAGCACGCCGGGATCATGCAGCTCCTCGGTAACGATCAACATCTCCTCAGGTAGGTGTTCATATTCAACCAGCAGCTGGAGATTCTCTCGGATGCGGTTAATAATCGCCTGCGTCTCTGCTGATATCTTCTTCGGCTTGGGAGATGGAAGCGGCGTAATACGTGCGGTCATGTAGCGCTGGCGCGAACCGTACTGCTTGGCACGGGCACGGACTAATCCCTGCAGGAGCACTTTATAGCGCCCATCTTGAACTTGAAGCGTACGTACGATGTGCGCCACGACTCCGATCTTAAAGAGTTCCTTTGGCGAAGGGTCTTCAGCTTCAGGCTTGCTCTGGGAAACGATGAATACGAGGCGGTCGCCATTCATAGCTGCCTCCATCGCCCGAATGCTGGCTGGCCGGCTCAAGTAGAGCGACATCATCACGCCGGGAAACGGAACCATGTCTTTGGCTGCAAGTACTGGCAAGGCATCCGGGATGTCTATTGACTCAGGCCGCTCAACCGCCTCATGTTCCTGTGCTTTTTTTCGTCTTGCCGGTCGTTTTTTGGCCATAGGGTACACTTCTCCTTGTAGATAGGATGACTATAGACCTGAGCTCGATGGCGCAAAACGGGGTATTTCTCGATGCCATAGCACGATGGGGCAGCGCTGGGTTTTGAAGGTTACAGACCAAGCACCCTCTCGAACGGAAACAGCTTGCCGGCCAGGCGATGCTTGCGCCGATCAGAGGTCATAATTCGCGGAAAGGAGGATTGCACTGACGAAGCGCTCGTTGTTGCCGAAATGCTTTGCAAACTCACCTACGTAACCGACTTCGTACCGACCTGATCCACGGATAAAATAGGGCCCAATAAAGACACGGTCGCGATCGAACCCTGATTGCGGACCGTTGCTGGTGGTATTGTAGGTTACGAATAGCTCATTGAACGCAGTCAGTCCGTACGTCTTTGATTCATCTAATGCATAGCTTCCACGCACGAGGTATCGCAGCCGATTCGACGTCCCACTGGTGTCCTCGATAAATCGCTGCTCCTGCCGAAGCCGATGCTGCCACTGCAAACCAAAGGCACCATGCTTGTAAAGAATCTGCTCCCAAATCCGATTCTCTATCCGATAATCGTAGTAGTACTGCGCGTTGTAGAACCCCGGCGCCCACACGTATCCAAGTGCGAACGATAGGTTCTTATCCCAGTTATACACCAGTGCAGGTCGAATAAAGACCCGCTCCATCCGTTGCCAATCGTCACCGATTCGGGTCTGTGCCTCAAAATAGAGCTCATATCTTCTCGACTGCTCAAGGGGAATCATTGCAGAGACCTGCGTCCAATCTTGAAAATCCGTCGGAACGGCTCCGGCTGTTGAAGCGATGAGGATGGGCGCAAAAAAAGCAAGCAGGATATGTCGCACGGTTTGCATGCTCAGCTTCTTACCCCTAGCCAGGCATGACTTCAAGGTCACACACCCCAAAAACTTGCTGACTATGACTACCGAAGTGGGCTCGCCTGCACGGGATGCAGCTCTTCAGTATCCACTCTCAACCTTCTCACCTGTGCCGAGCAGCGGTGACTGAGCAGATCTGGAATCGGAACGGAGAGGGGTAACCCCATCGTACCGAGCCGGATTCGCGACAGGAAACTTCTCCTGAAAGGAGTCCCGCATCACTTCAACCACATAGAAGCTTCGTGCTACCTCGCCCGAAGGAAGTACAGACATAACACCGGTAACCCCAGCGTAGCTCGGTAACGCCAGAAATGCGCGATCAAACGACGTGCCTTCTGCCAGACCCTTCCGCAACGCGCTCATAATCAGGGTCCCTGCATCGAAGCCTTGCGCCGCCAAGAAATTGGGCGTTGAATTAAATTTCGCCCGATATGACTCGACAAACTTCTGAACCTCACTGCGAGTGCTCTGCGCAAAAAACGGGGTTACGAAGATCGCCTTTTCAAAAAGCGCTTGGGAACGGGCTATTTTCGGGACGTTGTCCCACAAAGCAGTACCAAGCGGTCGCATCCTTCGTCGCACGGCGGGAGAGAGATTCGTCAGCAGCTTCGCACTGGTGTCGATACTATCCGGAATCAAAACAGCCTCGGCCGTTGAGCTTTCTAGCTGCTGAGCCACCTCAAGCATCGAAGCCTCGTCGCTTGAAACGTATGCCAGCTGCAGCTCCAAGCTCAATCCAAGAACCGCAAGCTTCTTCTTAAATGCCTCCAGAAACTCCGTGCCGCTCGCCGATTGCGGATACGCGATAGCAAACCTCGTCATCTTGTAATCGCCGTAAGCGGCATTCACGATGGCGTCAATCTGACTCGTCGTTGTGGCTCCAAGTCGGAACACACCACCACCGGTTGCAAATGACTCACTCTTTGAAAACGAAAGGAGTGGTACGCCAACCGCCTTGGCTGCGTCCGCAGCAGCTACTGCCGGCTCAGTGAGGAGCGGACCTGCGATGACCGTAGCGCCAGCCGAAGTCTTTAGTTCCCGGATTGCTGCTGATGCAGCCGCCACATCGGCACCGACATCGCGTGCTTCAAGCTTGACCTTGGGCTCAATCGTGTTGTTGGCATCGATTGCAAGCTCGAAACCCTGCTTCGTATCGCGCCCGAGGGCCCCGAAGCGATTGGAGAGGCTCAATATAACACCAACAACAGGAGAGCCTCCGATTCCCTGCCCCATCGAAGCTGTTGGAGATAGCTGCACCTCAGAGAATCCGATCCAAAAAGGCCTACTCGAATCAAACGATTCTGCCACGTAGCCAGGCGAGGCACGGCGCAACCGCTCGCGCCCAATGTGCTCATTGATGAAGGTATCGCCCCTCCAATTGACTGCCACGCGCTCGAAATCTTCAGCGGGAAGCGTTCGCAAAAGCATGGAGAGCCCCGTCTTTGCAACTTGGATAGCCGGGCCATCAACCCGCCCCTGCGTTGCCACCTTTGAAAACCATGCAAACGACTGGTCAATGTCTCCTGAGCGCCCGTATGCAAAGCCCAGGACTAGCCCAAACGGCACGTCGACATTTGCTTCACCGAGACCACGCCGCTTGTAGAATGCTCCGATAGTCGAGAGAGATTTCTTGGCGTCATCGAGTGCCAGGTACTGGCTTGCGATTCGGATCGTTGCAGCTTCTTTCTCACGAGGGAGAAGATCACCAGAGGCAGCCTTCAAATAGGCATCAAGCGCCGCGCGCCTTTTTCCCCGTTGCTGCAACTCATCTCCGAGGATGATTGCCCGATCGCGGAGGTCTTGGCCCTCCAGATCTTTAAACGGAGACCAGACCTCCCACGGCATCGGCTTCGCCATCTCCGGAGAGGCTTGCTCTTGCAACACACTGTTAGGCAACCTTCTCGGTCGTGGGTTTGTATCCGAGCTCGAACACGCGGCAAGCATACCGAGAGCGAGTGCAATAGAGGCGTATCGGAGCAAGGGGGTACTCATAGAGGCAACCAGTTTACATCGGTCTGGGAGTCACTATAGTCGGGCCTTGCACGGGTAGCCAACTAGGAAAACATATCCTTCATCTTATCAAAGAACCCCTTCTCGTCATCAACCGGTGTTCCTTGAACCTCTGCAAGCTGCTCAAGCAGTTGCCGCTCCTTCTCGGTAAGCTTTTTGGGGACGTGTACGTGGACACGTACATGCTGATCACCACGGCGTTGCGGACTGCTGCCAAGGATCGGAATACCCTTGTTTTTGAGGCGAAATACCTTCCCGGAAGGCGTTCCAGCCGGGATTTTAACCTTCACCTTCCCTTCAAGGGACGGCACATCGATCTCACCGCCAAGCGCGGCCATTGAGAACGTCACCGGCATGTCGCATACCAACTCCGCATCCTGCCTCTGGAAGAACGGATGCTCGGCCACAAGGATCTGCACGTAGAGATCCCCGTTTGGCCCACCACCTTGGCCCGGCTCGCCCTCGCCCCGCATCTTGAGGCGCTGGCCGTTATCGACGCCGGCTGGTACTTTGATCTTAAGCTTCGACTCCTTGGTCTTCATTCCGGTACCCGAACAGGGCTGACACGGATTCTTGATAACTTCACCCGCACCGCCACAAGCGTGGCATGTGCGCGCCAAGGTAAAGAAGCCCTGCTGCATACGGATCTGACCGGAACCTTCACACTGTGGGCACCGAGTCTTTGAGGACCCCTTTGCTGCTCCACTACCGGAGCACTCTTCGCAACGAGTGCGGCGGGAAAGGTTTACCTCCTTCTCACATCCGAATGCTGCCTCCTCAAAGGTTACATCGAGGTCGTAGCGCAGATCGTTTCCGGCCCGTCCGCGTGAACGACGTGGATCGCCGCCCATCGCACCACCAAAGAATGAACCGAAGAGATCGCCAAATATGTCTTCGAAACCAGAGAAGTCGCCTGACTGAAAACCACCGGCGCCCCCGCCCTGTTGAAATGCTGCATGGCCAAATCGATCATAGCGGGCCCGATTCTCAGCGTCACTCAACACCGTGTACGCCTCGGTCGCCTCTTTAAATTTCTCTTCCGCCTCTTTGTTTCCTGGATTCTTATCAGGGTGGAATTGGACGGCTTTCTTCCGATACGCCTTCTTGATGTCCTCAACGGACGCGCTCTTTGAGACCTCTAGCACCTCGTAGTAATCACGCTTTGACACAACTGCTCTCCTGTCTCACTTACGCTGCACAGCTCCATTACGCTGCGATGAAGGACTATACCTAACACGAAAGAAGGGGCCCCTGGAATACAAACCCAGGAGCCCCCGCCTTTATTGATACTATTTGACTGAAGTAGCGGCTTGGCCAGCTCACCCCCACTCGGGGATACTACAAAGCAGGCCTATCAGACATGCCTCATGCGCGACCCAAACTAACCCCTACAGACAGAGGCGATACCCAGCGTTACTTATCGCCGCGTACCTCTTCGTAGTCAGCGTCAACCACATCCTCTTTGCCGGCATCAGCGCCCTGTGAGCCATTTCCAGCCTCAGCACCTGAAGCCTCACCGGATGCAGCCGCACGCTTGTACGCCTCTTCCGAAAGCTTATGTGCAGCCTTCTCAAGCTCAGCGTATGCGCTCTTCATCTTGTCTTGGTCGTTAGCCTCAAGCGCCTTCTTCGCATCCTCAAGAGCCGTATTGACTGCGCCCTTGATCTCCGGCGAAGCCTTGTCTGAGAGCTCATTCATCGTCTTCTCAGTTGAGTACACAAGGGTATCAAGCTTATTACGCTCCTCTACCATTTCACGACGCTTGCGATCCTCTTCAGCATGAGCCTTTGCATCGTTCACCATCCGCTCGATCTCTTCTTTGGAGAGACCAGAGCTTGCAGTGATCTTGATCGACTGCTCCTTACCGGTGCCGAGATCCTTCGCCCCTACCGACACGATACCGTTTGCATCGATGTCGAACGTAACTTCGATCTGCGGAACGCCTCGCGGTGCTGCCGGAATATCAGCGAGATCAAATCGACCGAGGGTCTTATTGTCCCCCGACATCTCGCGCTCGCCCTGAAGCACGTGAATCGAAACGGCTGGCTGGTTATCCGATGCCGTTGAGAACACCTGCGATTTGCGGGTCGGAATCGTTGTGTTCTTCTCGATAAGCTTCGTGAACACACCACCGTACGTCTCGATACCGAGGCTGAGCGGAGTAACATCGAGGAGCAATACGTCCTTGACGTCTCCCTGAAGAACCCCACCCTGAACGGCAGCGCCGATAGCTACTGCCTCATCAGGGTTAACGCTCTTCGATGCCTCTTTGCCAAAGATCTCCTTCACACGCTGCTGAACAGCAGGCATACGGGTCATACCACCCACAAGGATAACCTCTCCGATATCGCTTGCTGAGAGCCCAGCATCACGAAGAGCTGTGCGGCATGGCTCCTCAAGCCTCTTCAGGAGGCTTGCGCACAACGACTCGAACTTCGCTCGCGTAATCTTGAGGTTCATGTGCTTTGGACCCGAGGCATCAGCCGTAATAAACGGCAGATTGATGTCCGTCTCCATCGACGATGAAAGCTCGTGCTTTGCCTTCTCAGCAGCTTCCTTCAGACGCTGCAGAGCCATCGTATCCTTACGGAGATCGATCCCCTGCTCTTTCTTAAACTCGTCAGCGAGGTAATCAACCAAGATAAGGTCAAAATCCTCTCCACCGAGGAAGGTATCGCCGTTTGTCGACTTAACCTCGAACACTCCATCTCCGAGCTCAAGGATCGATACGTCAAACGTACCACCACCGAGATCGAATACCGCGATCGTCTTCTCATGCTTTTTGTCTAAGCCGTAGGCAAGCGCCGCTGCCGTAGGCTCGTTGATGATACGCAGAACATTGAGGCCTGCGATCTTTCCAGCATCCTTAGTGGCCTGACGTTGTGCGTCATCGAAGTACGCCGGAACTGTGATAACTGCGTCCGTAACCTTCTCACCAAGGTAATCTTCAGCGGTCTGCTTCATCTTGGTAAGAACCATCGCAGAGACCTCTTGTGGGCTCTTCGACTCACCCTTGATCTTCACCCATGCATCGCCATTTGATGAACCTACGATCTCGTACGGCAGAACCTTCTTAGCCTTCTCAACCTCAGGCGAGTCAGTCTTGCGACCGATCAAACGCTTTACTGCAAATATCGTGTTCTTTGGGTTCGTAACAGCCTGTCGCTTTGCGATCTGCCCGACGAGACGCTCTCCAGCATCGTTTACACCCACAACCGACGGTGTCGTTCGGCTACCCTCGCTATTCGCGATAACGACTGGGCTTCCACCCTCCATAATCGCAACGCATGAATTGGTTGTTCCAAGGTCAATTCCAATAACTTTTGCCATACTAACTCCTCTCTAAAAATCTCTTAGTCCCTACCGGCACTGCTACTCTGTTGCAACCACTACCTCTCCTACTCGGATCAACTTGTCCTTATAGAAGTACGGCCTCTTAAGCTCTCCAACGATAGTTCCCGGCTTCGCCGAATTACCGGGCACTCTACTGATCGCCGAATGCTTGTGGGGATCGAACTCCTTCCCCATCGAAGCCTCGCCGCGAATATCCCAACGACCAAGACTCTCAACGAACATCTTGTGGACCATCTCCAATCCAGCCTTTAACTTGTCGTACTCTGCTGCGCTGTGAGCTAGAGCAAGCTCAAGATTGTCGAGCACCTCAAGGAGATCCACCACCAAACGCTCTCCTTGGTACTTAAGCAGCTCAGACTGCTCCTTCAAGGCCCGCTTCTTAAAATTCTCAAAATCGGCCATCAAACGGATGTATCGGTCTCTGGTCTCCGCAAGCTCCTTGGCCAAAGCCTCCTGCTCACCTGCTGCGGCCTGTTCAGCCTCACCATTAACATCCTGATTAAACTCAGCTTTATCTTCCATCCTGGCTGCCTATAGGTTCTCTTGTTTTGGATATCTACTGTGAGGACGCTCAACGCTGCTACCATCTGAGCCAAACACCCAGAGAACCGCCCGCCCTACTACGTCTCGAACAACGTATGCTATAAACACGACTCAGGGATTTTTCAATGTTTGAGACCAACCTTCTGCACAATAACCCCCTAGAAAGGCTCCGACGGGGTCTTGATGTCGCGGTTCCGGCCATAGTCTTGAGGGCCCGGCCCTTTCGGGATAGCGACCTTATGGCGCACCTCCTCACCCCCAGTATGGGGAAGATCTCAGCCATAGCTCGACACGCTCGGGGAAGTCGCAAACGTTTTCCGAGTTCCCTCGACCTCTTCGACCGCGGGACCGCTCGACTGACCCGCGAGAAGAATGGCGCACTAAGCATCAAGGAGTTCACCCCCTCACACTCGCTCGTGAAGCTCCGCAGCGACCTCGACAAACTCACCCTCGCCTCCCTGCTGTGCGAGGTCTTCGATCTCACCGTTCAAGAGAACACCGGGGAGGATTCCAGCGAAGTCTTTGAAGTACTCGATCTCTCCTTAAACGCCATCGACGAAGCCACCGAACTGAAAACAGCTCTTCGAGCTACCCTCGTAGCTGTCGTCTCGATTGCAAAACGAGAAGGGATTATTGACCTGTCCACAAGTGCTCCAGGGAGTCGAACCCTCTCAATTGCGCTCGATTCAATCGAACGATTTTGCGAACGGAAGCTGCTCACAAAAAGTTCGCTTGAACCTATCGTACGACGACTGGCGGCGTCCTGAGCTGAATCAGAGTTCGTTAGTTGAAGTTCCCAACGAAAGTTGAGCCTTTGGCAAGCGTCACCATTTCCATCCTCGATGTGCGTGACGCATTCGATGAGTAGACGACTACCCCGACCCGAGATACGTCACCTACAATTCGTCAAACGGACTCACTATGCGCGGCACCGGTGACTTCGCCACGTGCGTGTAGATCATCGTGGTCTTTACATCGCTGTGGCCCAAGAGTTCCTGAATAAGCCTGATGTCCTTGCCATTTTCCAAGAGATGCGTAGCGAATGAGTGACGGAAGGTGTGGCAGGTAATGCGTTTGTTTAGACCTGACCTTCGTGCAGCGTCCTTCACGGCGCCCTCCATGTAGGAGTCGAAAAGATGATGACGCTTCACATCACCAGAGCGAGGATCAACGGACCTCTTGATTGAGGGGAAGACGTACTGCCATATCCATTCGCCATCTGCTTGAGGGTACTTCCGGGCGAGGGCGTATGGTAGCGACACCCTCCCGAATCCTAGCGAGATATCATGGCTGTGAATCTGACGAGCGTGCTCCAGCTGTTGCTTGAGATGTGACACTAACTTTTTAGGAAGCGGAACGATTCGGTCTTTATCGCCCTTGGCATCGCGGATCATGATGATCTGCTGCCCAAAGTCGATATCTTTCACCCGCAATCGAAGTGCCTCAGAGAGACGAAGCCCGCAGCCATAGAGCAGGCTCGCGATGAGCCATTTCGAGCCTTTATCCTCCAGAAGCTTTAGCACATTTTTCACCTCCTCGCGGGTCATCACCTCTGGCACGCGTTGCTTTCGCTTCGCCCAGACGATGTTTTTAAATGTTCCGACGTCCCTGCCAAGCACCTGCTTAAAGAGAAAAACAAGCGCATTGAGCGCTTGATTCTGTGTGGCAGGCGAACAGTTCCGTTCTGTGGCCAAATGCGACAGGAAGCTAACGATCTCCGCCTCCCCCATCTCCTTCGGATGTCGCTTACCATGGAAGCGCACGAATCGGACTATCCAGCCGAGGTAGGACTTCTCAGTGGTGTAGCTAAGGTGTCGCAAGCGAATACGTTGTCGGACTACATCAATAAGCCGCGGAGGATTATTTCGTGGGTTGAGTTGCTTCGATTCCATACATCTGAATCGAGATTTATTCGAAAAAGTTGCGTTACCCCCCGGGATCAGCAGATCTGGTGATCATCCCAGTTTCGGTAGATCAGCAGGTCAAAGCAACTGGACCGGATACGGCTAAAAGATTGAAGATAATGGGGAAACTTTTTGTTTGATCGGGAGAGCGTTACCGGGATACCCTGGCAGAACATTTATACATTTGGGTAGATCAGCCGATCTGCTCAATACTATGTTAGGCAGAAAAAAACAATGAGCGAAAAAGTCCCATGCACACGATGCGGCGCAATGATCCTCCCGATGACCGCTCAGCGAACCGGCGGCGTTTGCATGCCATGCAAACAGGGGAATCGAGAGAATCTTGAGGCGTCGAAGCGTTATTATGAGAAACAAAAAGAATATGATCCCTATCGCGAATTATGGACATCACTTGTAAAGCGCGTGCATAAGACCGAAACTGGCTTTAGCGGGCTTTCGCGAGAAGAGAAAATATATTTTTCCACCTGCATTCTCGACGGCGAGATTTACAATGGGGGTTTTGAGCAATATTTTTGGAATAGCTCTGGCGACATGATTCATCACGCGCTTGATGGATTAGAGATTATTGGGGCTCATCGCGCGCTTGATCTACTTTTGCAAGCGAAGGGTATCGTTTTTGGAGACTCAGAACCCATTGTAGAATGCGGACCACGCCGTGAGTTCCTTCATCAGAAGGATTCTAAGTTGTTACAGGTTTTGCTTGATCCGCTGGATCGTGAATATTGGAAGAATTCTGATGGAGTTGGCGATAGGCTTACGAAATTTGCCCAGGCCCACAGGCTAATCGACCCGTTTATAAAATGAAAAATGAGCCTAACAAGGCAGTGGAGCCAAGACGATTGCTTGTCACAGATCGTGCTTGCGCACGCTCTGCGCCAAGCAACCGTCTGGCTCACTTTTGACGTTATGCGTGAGTAACTATGAATAGTGAATCCTCTACCCTGACGCCGAAACCCGGCCCCGGGGCGCCTATTTCCTGGCCCTTCAACGCTGCTCTTACTGCCTTCTTCATTATCGGTGCCATTATGAGTGGCTTTCTCGACCCAACCCCAACAGGTGAGAGCGCCAGCATGTTCGGCGAGATGCTTCAGGTAAATTTTGCCGGGGGCATGGTCCTTTTTCTTGGTTGCTCGGCCGTTATGGTACCGCTTTCCATATGGTTTACGCGGCGATTTTGGAACGGTTTTGTTGCTGACATTTGGTCGCTGCGAGAAATTTCCTACGCAGAGGCTTATGCGCTCAGCCTCTTTTTAACGATGACGATTCATATCGTATAACAATCTGCTGCTCGCCAGAGCGCCCCGGTGAGCGTACTTGATAGTTCGAGTTTCGTCGTTGGTCGCTCGACGGGAACGTAACGTTATGCGCCAAACTTCGTCCTACAACTCAACATCAGTGCGGGCCATTATCCTCCGCGCCGACGAAATTCTTGTTGAATGGCTTGAATCCAAGGGGATCGCGTTTTTACCCGGTGGAACTGTCGAGTACGGAGAGGAGCTCTTACAGGCGTTGAGCCGGGAGTTGCTTGAGGAGATCGAGGGCGCTGATTTCACGATCGGTCGATATCGCGGCACGATTGGACATAGCTGGCGTGAATCAAACGGAAATAACAGCTGCCTTAATCACTTCTACGAAGTCGAGCTCTCACCGAAGAGCAATCCCACAGCAAGAGAATCGGATCGGTGCCTCAAGTGGATAACTCTCTCAGATCCAGTAGCGCAGCACCTTCAGCCGCCGAGTTTAAGGGCGCGGCTAACTGAATCTGGCAACGAGCTGTGGGATGAGTTCGATACAGAGGATTGAGCATCGGCCAACTAATGAGGCGGGCGGAAATCCCCTCGACGTTTCTCTAAACTAAATGTATTATTTTGGATGTGAATCCAACTATTTACTCCGAAGGTCCGTACCGTTTCTTCTTCTTCTCAAGAGAGGAGCCCAGACCTCATGTACATATGATATCATCTAGCGGAGAGGCGAAATTTTGGCTCGAACCCGTTGTCGCTCTGGCTGACTCAGAGGGACTGAAGCCTCTTGAACTTCGGCGAATTCAAAAGATTGTGGAGCGTCAACGTGAAAAGTTCCGGAAAGCTTGGAAAGATTTTTTTGGGGTGTGAGGTAGCTAATATCTCACCTTTCGGAGTGTGGGTGCTTGTAAGTGGGCACGAGTATTTCCTCGACCATAAAAAGTTTCCTTGGTTCAAGGGCGCAGCGGTTGAGGATGTGCTGAATGTAGAGAGTCCTAGGGCAGGGCATCTTAGATGGCCCGCCCTCGATGTAGATTTGCATCTTGAGTCGATAGATTCTCCTGAGCAGTTCCCATTAGTGGCTCGCACAAAAGCGCATAACAAAACGGCGGTGCGGAGGACTAAGCGTCCCCGCACGCACTGACGTTATATCGCTTCCCATTATGGCAACTCCCCTCTTCGCGATTCTAGTCGGACTGAATGTCGGACTGCTGGTTGCTAGCAATGCGGCTGGCGCTAAGATGATTGCGTTGCCGCTTGGGCTGTCTGCCTCCGCTACAGTACTCCCATACATCCTCAGCTTTGTTGTCACGGACCTTATCAAGGAGTACTTCGGGAAAACCGGCGCGAAACTGGCGGTTCACATCGGCTTCGGTACCGTCGTTGTAAGCGCAGTGCTCTTTTCACTCGCGTTGCATGCTCCTCCTGCCGTTGGATGGAACGGGCAAGAGGCATTCCAAGCGGTTTTTGGACTTTCGCCGAGGATACTGCTGGGAGGTTGGCTAGCCTACCTCTCCAGCCAGTATCTGGACGTCTTTATTTTCCAGCGTATCCGGGCAATTACGGGTGAGAGTAAGTTTTGGCTTCGCAAGAACGGTAGTACTCTCGTCAGTCAACTCATCGATTCTGCCGTCTTCATGAGCGTAGCTTTCTACGGTGTCTTCCCCCTGGGGCACGCTATTCTTGGTCAGTACCTTATTAAGGTTGCGATTGTGCTGCTCGAGACGCCGTTGTCTTATCTCGCTTTGGCCGCCACTCGACGCTTTGTAGAGCCAACGTCGAGTGCTATAACAATTCCGTCCAGCGGATTTACTGACGCAACCCGCTGACAGAAACGTTATGGAGTTATCAGAATGGCGGGCACATTCACTGTTAATGATCTTCGAGGGGAATACTGGCTCTATAAAGATGGGCCGCTAACTGTTAACGTTGGAAAAGGCGGAGGCGGAGGCGGAGGTTGCACTGTTAACACCAGTGATATGCACGTTTTGAGTGGTGGCCCAATCGGCGTTGACAAAGCTGCCGATATCCTCATTCAGCTTCTTGAGAAAATGGGAGCTCCCTCGGGTGGATACAATAGACTCACCCTTAAAAGTGACGGTGGCTACGAATTACAAGATTCGCATTTCATACTTGCAGAGACTCGATTAGGAGCGATTGGATTTAGGAGGCATAGCGAAGGGCCAGGTTGGGTGCAGTGGGATAAAAAATAAGAGCCCCATAACAATTATTAGCTGACGGATTTGCACCGCCAGTTTTTGTTAGAGTTAATGGTAATTTGAGATTATACTGCTTAAAGAATTCGTACGGCGCAAACTGCAGTAAAAAGGCGGGTTATATCGCGAATGAGAGAATCCGAATTCCAAATAGAAATGCGCAAGACCGTGACACCTAAACTCCGCAGTTTGGGGTTTAGCGAGGTAACGCTGAAGGACTGCATTGGCTATGAGATCCTTTTCAACAAAGATCGCCTGTGGTTCGGGGCCAGCTGGGATTATCGTGATCAATATCTGGAGGTAGAATTAGGGCACCTGTATTGGTTCAAGGATGTCATGCCCCGAGTAATCATCTTGGGCAGTTACGATGCCTATGGCTCGAAGCTTAAATCTCTTTCGGTTGAAACGGACCAGTACCTCACAAGAGTAGCCGAACTAGTACGCGACAGCATCGAGGGTGCGTTGGCCATCTATGAGCAGCGATACAATGAGATTCTTGCTGCTCGCAAGAATCCGCAAAGTCTGAAGTATCCCCCTGAGTTCGTTATGCACCTCGGTGATGAAGTTTCTAAGGCGGACTTGAGAAGGTTCACGATATAAACTTTTTGGTGAATTCCGTTGGGTATCCCTGCGCGCTATATACAGTGACGAGCCTGCCCCGATATGCTTAACTAGCTGATATGCCAATAGTCTCCACATTTTTTGGAATTATCATCCGCATGTACTACGGGGATCATCCTCCGCCTCATTTTCACGTAGAGTTTCAGGGCGAGAAGGCAAGCTTTACCTTTGACGGCGAGCTGTTAGCCGGGGCCTTATCGTCCAGGACGGCAAAGAAACTGATCCGCGATTGGGCGAAGCGACACAAACTCGAACTTATGATAAACTGGAAGAACATCGAAAGGGGTAGAGCCCTCAACCGTATCGAGCCCTTGGAGTAAAGCAATGAAATACTTACCTCAAGTGATATCCGCTAAGTACGTAAAAGACTTCGTTGTGCATACGGTCTTTGACGATGGCACTGAAAAGAACATTGATATTTCGAAATGGTTCAAAGGGCCTGTGTTTGAGTCCCTGCGCAATAGACGGAACTTTAAGAAATTTTTCATAGAGGCCGGTACTCTAGCTTGGCCAAACGGAGTAGATATCGCTCCAGAAGCATTGTACGGCGCAAGAGATGCGCTGTCTGCGCATAACCAGTCATTGGAGCGGAGACGTAAACGTCCCGCTCACTAAAACATGATACACCCAATTAGAATTCCTGAATGTCCAACCTTAAATTAAGATTTTGCTGGTTTGGTGGTGGGCTAGTTCTCTCTGTTATGACGGCCCTTCTTGTGATGAGTTGGATGTCTGTGGTTCGTTGGATCACTGAGCAGCCCAATCTTATCTACTACGCTCAACCGGATTGGTTGAAGCTAACTGAGTCAATAGTTGGATGGATTCCTCTTGCCTCGGCTATGCTCGTAGTGATCTTACGCTTCACCCTAGGCTCTTGGGTAAAGATTTTCTCTTTTTGGTCAGGCCTCGCTCTTCCTTACATACTCCTCGTTGGATATCTGGTGCTAGGACCATCGGTTTCGAACTACGTTCACAAACGGGACTTCGATAGCGCGATTTGGAAATCTCAGTCAAGCGTGAAACACGATCCTTTATGGCCACCGCGGTTAACAATGGTTGATGATTTGATGAGCAGTCGCCGACTGGACGGCTTAACGGAAGCCGCCGTCCAAGAACTTCTTGGTCCACCTCAGGAGAAGGGTTTTCCACTCGATGTTTCCCCGGAGGATACTCACTATTATCTGGGGCCTGAGCGAGGATTGATTCGTATCGACTCCGAATGGTTAGTTATCCGCCTTAGCTCGGACCGCAAAGTCGAAAGATATTGGATTTATAGAGATTAGTGCTAGGGCACATAACAATCAGGTTCAACGGAGCTACGCCAGCTGGCCCACGACGTTATCTTGCCAAAGCAATGCGCGAGCTGCCCCTAAACCGCGCCACTGTAAGGTTGCAGCCGCTCCTTCGGACCCGGAAGCCGAAAAATATTTGGACATGCTACTGTGGTGTATAGTCGATAACGGCCCTCTCGGGAAAGGATTCGCTCGTTCGATTGATACCGCAGCGGACGCGATGCAGCGAAAGCGGAAGCAGGAATTCAAAGAAAAGAAGAATCAGAAGAAATGAAAATCAGGCCTAACAAAGCGATGGAGCCAAGGCGGGTAGCTGGTATTAGACAGTTGATTGCCAGCGATCTCAATGACTCTCAGCTGCAGCAAACGCTGCAAGATCGATATGCCTTTGTTATATGCCACAGGCAGATAGCCATAGTGCCCGCGAGTGGTTGACGCGCGTTGCCGAGATGGTGAACGGCGCATCTGGATAACCAAATATCACGACTGCAGGCACAAGCGGTCAGTGTTTAAAATTGGAACTTCGTGGCGCTCCGAGCTGAAAGACGTGTTCCCCTAGAAGCCGATCCTGCTTTTCTTCCGTTCAATCGGCTTCTCAAGTTGTGCGATTAGGAATCGAATCTCTTGCAGCTCCTGTTTATGTTGCGCGAAACCCTGAGCGAGGCGTTTCTCGATGTCTTGCAGGCGCTGCTTCAGCTCCCCGTGCTCGGCAAGCATCGTCCTCATGCGAATAAAGGTGCGCACGAGAAGAATACTGGCATGAATCGCAACCTTGCTGCTTAAGACGTTAGCAGCCATGACGGCGCCATGCTCGGTAAACTCATAAGGTCGATAGCAACGCCCGCCTTTCGGTGCGTTTGAGGTCGCACATTGCGACCTCAAACTTGCAACCTCTTGAACTTCCAGTTGAAACATGAAGTCCTCAGGAAAACGTTCTCGATTTCGCTTAACCTGTTCATTAAGGCGTTTTGTTGAGATCCCATACAGTCGAGCAAGGTCCTGGTCGAGGATTACGCGCTGCCCCCTCATGGTAAGAATAGCGCCCTCTATGTTCGTTAATGTGTCTTTTTCCATACCGAGTATTAATCGACCATGCGCGGGGGAAGTTGCTTGATCGAGGGCAAAGGGATAATAATTGAAGCCAGCAGCGCTCTCCGCGCCTGCTGCTTCTAACTGTTATCTCATATGCAAGTTATCCTAAGACAGGCAGCCATAGGCGATGAGCATCGAGTTGCGGAGATCTATCTGGCGTCCCGGAAGCGCTATCTTCCGTATGCGCCGCTCGCGCACACCGATGAAGCTGTGCGTACTTGGATTAGCACTCAGCTCATTCCCACTGGGGGTGTGACTTTAGCTGTGTCGAAGGAGACTGTCTTAGGCTTTTTGGCGGTTTCCAAGGATGACCGTTACGGCTGGATTGACCATCTCTATCTTGATCCATCCGCAGTTGGTTTGGGTCTTGGGACTATTCTCCTTGAGCAGGCAAAATTGACCCTTGGCGCTCCTATCCGGCTCTATACATTTCAAGAGAACGTCGATGCTCGCCGATTCTATACACGGCATGGATTCAAGGAGATCGAACTCACTGATGGAGTTTTGAACGAAGAGAAAGTGCCTGATGTCCTGTTAGAGTGGACATAAGGCGAGAATGTGGCAAGCCCGTCCCGCTTTGCTATCACACCTCTTCTCCCTGAATTGAGACGAGTATCTTAGGCGACCAGCTTCCTCTTTACTTCCCGCAA
>JBIJBZ010000255.1:0-3617 GCA_044344945.1 Bdellovibrionota bacterium
ATTCTGTGGCACGCTTGCTTGTCAGACTCTCTTTCAACAGTCTGTTAAGTAATCGCTGATACGGTATCCCTGAAGCCGAGGCCTCTTTCTTAAGGGTGTTAAGGCTATCGGCATCAAGATTGATTGTGATCTTTACGCTTTTCTGCTTTTTAACCGAGCGTCGGATTTTCGCTGTCTCCGCGATATCCACTTTAAGATTTCCTAGCTTTGGCTCTCTCATCGTACAGTCTCCTAAAGTTACGCCACTTGGCACATCCAAAAATACGCATCTTCCCCGCTCGACGAGTGTAACGGACTGTGACGACAACCCCACTCGGAAGCTTTCCTACCCAATAGTGCCGACTCTCTGTGTTTGAGTGCTTCTCATCTTGAAGGGCAAAACCGTGCGGGTCTAAGAATGCCTCAACAGCCTCAGCAAAAGTGAAGCCATGCTTGCGAATATTCTCAGACTCTTTGTCGGCATCCCACTCAAACTCCATGAGACACAATTACCATATATGTAAATATGATACCATATACGTGCTCGTTTCCGAATCATTTCTTGACTAGCTAACCTTCAGGGATAACAATGAAATCCAGCAGAGCGCTGTCGCGGCCGCTGATAGTGCCGTTATGCCATCCGACCTTCCTTAAGAAACCTGCATCAATTATGTTGTCACTATGTTCGAGCGAGACCTAAAAAGAGCAGATCGGGGCACGGAGCGAACGTCTGCTGGTCCCACTTTTGACAGGACAGCGGGAGTCAACGCCTCTCAGACTCGGGTTCAAGCTGGCTCTGATCAGCGCCGGGAGCCTTCCCTCGAAGCTAGCTCTATTGCCTCCCCGCTGTCTGCTCCTGAAAGACAACCAGGCCCAATACGCAGCGCCGCTGAATGTCTCTGCACTGGAGTCGGGCAGATCATGTTTGGAGACAAGCCAATTACGGGTGCTATATTTTTAGGAGGTCTGGCACTAGCATCCCCTCTTGTGGCCGCTGGAGCCGCGATTGGTTCGTGTATCGGATCAGTTTCCGCGCTAGCGATGCACTGCGACCGAACCGAGGTCAAGCAGGGGCTATATGGTTTCAATGCTGCGCTCGTTGGTCTTGCAATGACGGTGGCGTTTGCGCCAAGCATGGCTGCCTGTGCTCTGATGATCGGGGGCTGCGTAGCTTCGACCGCTATTACCAGCACGATGAGAAGGGCCTCACTCTCTCACTTTACAGCTCCGTTTATCGTATCCACCTGGGCAACCTGGTGGATCGGCAAGTCCCTGGAGCTGAATCCGAGTCAGATGACGACTTCACTATTCCCAAATGTTACAGCCGACCCTTTTGGTGCGCTACACGGGTTTGGGCAGGTGCTCTTCCAGGAATCAGCGGTCGTTGGGGGTCTCCTTGTGGCTGGCTTGTTTTTATCGTCTCGCAAGGCAGCAGTTGCGGGCCTGCTCGGTGCGGGTGTTGGTGGAGCGGTTGCCGCTGCTACGGGATTTTCGAGTGCCTCGATAGCGAGTGGTCTTCTCGGATATAACGCCGCGTTATGTGCAATCGCCCTGAAGGATAGACCCGCCTATGCTGCACTGGCGGCAGTTGCTACGCTGCCCCTGTGTGCTGGATTTGGATATATGGGCGCTCCTGCGCTTACTGCGCCGTTTGTCATCGCAACATGGTTGGTATCTTCGGTGATGGGCAAAAACACAGACAAACCTACTTCTTAGGCCCTACTTATTTGGCGGGACTGCTTGTATAGTGCATTTGAAGAAAAGGCATAACATGACACTCGAGCGGATCGCTAAAGAGCCCGCTCACTGAAACGTTATGCCTTTCGATTTAATCCGCAGCACTTTTAGGAAATACTATGAGAAAGATCGTTGAAGCTTTAGTGCTAGGAGCTATCGCTCTCCTCCCGGCTACGGCTCGAGCAGACAAGCCCATTGTCACGATAGGTTGGTCTGGCCCGTTAACCGGGGATTCTGCAGTTCTTGGAGTTGATAGCCGCAAAGCCGTGGAGATGGTCTTTGAATCTGCTAACAGCCTGCCGACCGCTAAGGTATACTTCAAGCTGGCTGTCGAAGACGACCAGTACAACACAGCCAAGTCGCTCACTGCTTACCGGAGGCTTGCCTCAATTGAAAAGGCTCAGGTAGTTATCTTCCTCACATACGGAGGGCTCTTCTCGGTGGCCCCTCAAGCACTAAGGGATCGCGTTCTCATCGTAGATCCCCTTGATTGTAACGATGAGGTTGCCAAACTACCCCAAAGTGTCGTGTGTGTAGCTGCAATGACGGATGAGATAGGTCGACTGAATGCGCAAATGGCGCTTCAGAGCGGCAGTAAGCGGGGCGCAATCCTGTACTTTGCCGATGACCCATTCATGTCCACAGTTGCGAAAAGCACCGAAGCGGCGCTTAGAGCGAGTGGTAATCCGATCGTGCTTAGCGAGAGCTACTCTGCTCGTCAGAGCGATTTCCGAACCTTGCTGCTGAAGGCTAAGGCTAACGGCGCGGATGCTCTTTACATCTACGGGTATGATGAGGCAGCAAACATCATGAAGCAAGCTCGCCAGCTCGGCATGACTACCCCGTTCTTTTCTACCGCAACGGTGTTTAGCCCTCCTTTCATCGCAGCAGCTGGCACTGCTCTCGATGGGACCCGCTTTTCTGTTTTCACGCCTAGCGATGAGCGGCGATATGCAGATTTTCGGGAGCGCTTCCAAAAACGCTACGGTGCAGCGCCGATACTTGATATTGCTACGGTTCCTAGTTTTGATATCGCGAATCTCATTGTGGGCTTTACTGACGAGTTTAAAGGCGCGGTGGGCTCGGCCCGTTATTACGATGAGTTAAAGTCCTTTCTATCCTCAGTAAGGAGCTACGACGGAGCGTCCGGCAAGATAACGATTGATCGCGATGGTGCGACCCGGTCCCTTACCATGCGGACTTACGAGGTCAGGCAGGGCGCGAGACACGTCATCCCCTTTCCGAAATAAGTAGAAGAGATTATGAGGCCTGATCGTTCGCGTTGTTGGGTCATTCTATTTGCGTGACCTTACATATAATTATATCATAATTATTTGAGCAAGCTTTAATTCATATGGTATGAAGGCAACGCCCGGGCAAATGAACGTAAGCATGGTGTTACCTTTGATGAAGCCAAGACGGTCTTTTACGACGTCAACGCAGAGCTTACTGGGGACCCCGGTCATTCTAGCCATGCGGATCGATTCGTTACGGTTGGGACTAGCATAAGGGCACGTGTTCTAATTGTATGTAACTGCCACAGGCAAAATAACGGAGCCTTACGAATCATTTCAGCGCGAAAGGCAACTAAAAAGGAGCAGTCACAGTATCAGAGGCGTTGATGAGAAAAGAGTATGATTTTTCGAAAGGCATAAAGAATCCTTACATAAAGCGCCTGAAGAAGCAGATCACGATTCGTCTTGATGACTCCACCATCGAGTACTTCAAGGCTCTAGCGAAAGAAACCCACATCTCTTACCAGAATCTCATGAATTTCTACCTTAGAGAGTGCGCATCAGAGCAACGTAAGCCGCTGACAAAGTGGGTCAAACAGGCAGAACAAAAGGCTAGATTGGGGGCAGGCGCCCGCCCCCCGGAAAAAAGCGGTCGTTGTGGAGGGT
>JBIJBZ010000194.1:0-5712 GCA_044344945.1 Bdellovibrionota bacterium
AGGCTAGATTGGGCGCTCGCTCGCGCTCGCGTCAATCAGGCTGACGTTATGCAGTGATTTTCAGCTCTGGAAGGTGTAGAACCGCGCTATGAAGAAACTACTTTCGTTGGCCCTTGCTGTACTCCCGCTAATTCTCGACACAGCCGTTTCCGCTGAATCTCAGGAACTTAAATTAGGGAGTATCTCGATTCTCCAGGGAGAGGGCGCTTCGTGGGGCACTGCCGCTAAGAATGGCGTGGTCATGGCGGTCGACGCGCTGAATGCTCAGGATGGTGTTCTAGGAAGGAAAGTGGTAGTCGAGTTCCAGGACGATCAAGGAGATCCAAAGAAGACGATTTCAGCTTTTCGCCAGTTAACAGATGTCTCCAATATTCAATTTATAATCGGACCCACGTGGTCGCGTTCGGGCCTTGCCCTCATAGATCTGGTCGATCGTAAGAAAGTCTTGATGATATCCCCCTCTTTGGGCATGGCCAAGTTTAATGAATCGAGTGAGTTTTTGTTCAACACATGGCAACACGACAGTATCAGCTCGGCGATGCTCGCGGACTACGTTTTTGGCAAGGGACATAGACGAATCGCTCTGGTGGGTGCTGAGGATCCGTGGGTAAAAGAGCAGACTGAGGCATTCAGATCTCGTTTTGTCGAGCTTGGTGGTACAATTCTATTTCAAACGGAGCCGCTACCTGGCTCCACTGATCTGCGAACAGATGCCCTTCGAATCCTCAAAACACCAGGCATCGAGGCTGTTGTAAGTACCACGGATGGTGTCATCGTCGGCTCATTAGTGGCAAAGGCCCTGAAGGAACTCTCGTTTGGCAAACCGATATACTCGGTTACCGTTGACCAATCGGCTATTGATGCAGCCCAAGGGGGCTTCGAGGGCATGGAGTATTTATCATTCCTAACACCTACTGCCCAATTTCGAACTGATTACGAGTCTCGGTTCGGAATTCCTATCGACATCGGAGCTGATTCAGCTTACGACGCCGTTATGATGCTTGCGCAGTCGATACGCGAAGCAGCCTCGTTTGATCCTGCAGTAGTTGCCAAGGAGCTAGCAAGGATCAAAAGTTATGAGGGTGTATCAGGCGCGCTGAAATCTGATGGGAAACGGGGCTTCCTGAAGCCATCCTATAAGATTCAACGAGTTGTTGCTGGAAAGTCAGTGGATGTAGGTCGTTGAGAGATGTCGCATAACAAATGATCCCAGGGGGGTCTCGGGCGCTAGCGCGCCGAGACACCTTGGCAAAAACGATAGAAATTGCCCACTGAATGAACGCAAAAATTGAAGCTCTCAAATCATGTGCACGAGGATTTCTTGAGGAAGAGTCCTGTGGACATGATTTTCTTCACTGTATCAGGGTGGTGAGGATTGCTGAAGAAATAGCAAAAGCTGATTACCCGTCGATTAATCTTGAAATACTATGCGCTGCTGCTCTGATGCACGACATCTGCCGACCATGGGAGCATAAGACCGGGCGCTCTCATTTTAGCGAGGAGGCTTTACGTCTTATCGACGGTCATTTAGAAACATCTGGATTTGATGTTGATGGTCGACTGAAGGTCGTAGACATCATCCGATGGCACGACGTCTACGATCCCACTGCCATTCCGGTAGGCTCGATCACCGATGAGCTCCACGTTCATCAAGACGCTGACCGCATTGATGCTATGGGCGCCATCGGAATAGCACGAACGTTCGCGTTTGGTGGGGCGCGTAATCTTCCTTTGTTCGTTCCAGGCGAGAATCTTGAATTTACGGATTATTTTCTCGAGTCTCCGAGTCACAGAACGTCCACCATTGCGCACTTCTATGAAAAACTTCTGAAGCTCCGGGAGCAAATGCATACTCCAACCGGGAAGCGCCTGGCTGAAATCCGTCATAACCGTATGGAGCGTTTCCTCTTAGAGTTTTTTGAAGAATGGGGTACAGTTTCTTAGGTCTTGACGAGCTCGTTGGATTCTGCGGACAACCATGTATTCGAGCACATCGCAATAGCCGCCCCCTCACTGCAACGTTATCCGATGAAGATTGAGCATCAACCAATTAGAGGCATAAAAATTCGTCGTCACCTACCCGGCGAGGAAAAAGCGCTACAAGAGATCTATTTTGAAGCGACACGTAAAAGCAATTCCAGGGACTATACTTCAGAGCAAGTTGCGCGTTGGGTGGCCGAACACGCCGACCTTGAGGAATGGACATCGAGGCTCGCGGGAACGAAGCCATTTGTCGCTGTCATAGATGGGCGACCTATCGCTTTTGGAGAGCTTGAACCCGATGGGCATATAGACTTCTTCTATTGTCACCCCGATTGGGAGGGGCGCGGTGCGGGCAGTGAGCTTATACGCGCTATTACTGTGGAGGCTCTTAAACGAGGACTAAAGACGTTACATGCGGAAGTAAGTGTTACCGCAGAGCCCTTTTTCACAAAGAAAGGATTCCAAACGGTAGAAGTCCACACTCCAATTATTTGCGGTGCTCCGGCGAAGCAGTACATCATGCGGAAAGACATCGGACTACAAAATAAAGCAACTTAGCCGTCGAGTAGCGGCGCAAGATGTAGTATTCTCGGCGGCTAGTTCTTTGCAACCGATATACCCTAAGGGCTTTTCGTCTTACGAATAATGAAATTGCTTCGACTCCTAGGCTCTCTTGCAGTTCTTTCGATGTTGTTGAACTGCCTACCGGCACTCGCGGTCCCCGACAATTCTGTTCGTCTGGGGGCGATTCTCATGCTCACCGGAGATCAGGCCGTATATGGCAAAGCCTTGCTCGAGGGCATCGAACTTGGTTTAGACGAAGCTAATGCGACTGGCGATCGAAAGTTTTCCGTGATTGTCGAGGATAGCCAACTTAAGCCGCAAGTTGCACATACTGCTGCTACAAAACTCGTGAAAACGGATCGAGTGGCGGCGACACTGAATGCAAGTTTCATTGAATCAATGGCAAACGGCAAAGTCTTCGAATCAGCGAAAGTCCCTGTCATTACACTGTGGGATTCAGCTTCGGAAATCGAGCAACTCGGTGACTATGTCTTTGGTATTGGGCTGTGGACACCAAGCTCTGCTCGGCGAGCTTCCGATTTTGCCGCTACCAATCTGTCTGCGCGATCCGCGGTGATTATCAACACCGAAGCGGAGTGGTCCGAGACAGTCGCCGGTCTTTTTGAGGAGTACTTCACGGAAGGTGGCGGGACTATCTTGAAGCGCGCTTAAGTTACTCCAAGGGAGGCTGATTTTCGTACACTAATATTGCTGGTGAAGAGCTTACGCCCTGATGTGCTCTATGCACCGCTCACAGAAAATCTTGTGCCTTTTTACAAGCAACTTCGCGCAGCTCACTTTGATAAACCCATCATCGCATCGGATATTATCGCAGCCGAACATATCAACCAGGCGCCGCAAGTGTTTGAAGGTGTCTACCAAACAAATGCACCAGCTCCCGATGGTCAAGCATTTCCGCACCTCAAGGCACTTTATCGAAAAAAGTTTCAGCGCGAACCTGCGCTTCCTTTGTTTGTTGCATGGGGATATGACGGGATTCGTTTACTGACTTCTGCCGTATCGAAGGTTGGACCCAAGTCAGAAGCAATCAAGGATTACCTCTATACTATCGCCGGATTTCCGGGGGCTTCATCCACAATTTCTTTCAATCGAGAAGGCTCGTCTCCTGTCATAGAGAGAATGTTCGTGATTAGAGGAGGAAGATTTGAGATTGTAGAAGCTGACCGTACGGGTATAACAAGTAAGGGCGCTGGAGCTAGAAAGCCGGCGCCTTAGGCGTTAGCCCAGCAAGCAGCACTCCGAGATGAACTATTAGCACCCGCGTATGTAGCTAGTGTATACACCTAAAAGCAACACGCTTTACCCGAAAAGGAGCAATACAATGAAAACAGGTCGATGGATTCTTCTGATGTTGGTGGCATGCCACCTCTCCCCGATCTTTGTTTTCGCAGAGCCGATACCTGAGCGGATCAAGATAGGGCTTTCTATCCCTTTGACGGGATCGGGAAGCATTTTGGGAACGACGACGAGAGAGGGCTTTCAGCTATACCTTAAGACGCATCCAGAGTTCGCCGAAAGAGTAGAGATTATAGTTGAAGACACCACAGTAGCTGACGTTAAGCAGGGAATCAGCGCAACTAAGAAGCTCCTTGAGGTAGACAGAGTTGATGCGCTGATTCAGGAAATATCCCCCGTAGCAAATGCCATGGCTGAGAGCATCGATCGGCTTCGAGTCCCTACGATAGCGATAACTGGTGGCGACTGTGCTCGTGGTCGTTCATATATGGTAAAGCTCTGGCTGCCGCTTAAGAATGAAGTTGCCGCAGTGAGCGATGTCCTTAAAACGCGAAAGTTCGGGCGTATCGGAATCATCACGTCGCAACAAGACTCTATGGTGGCGCGAAGTCGATTACTTAGGGACGCTGTCCTGGCCTCTTTAATTGTCGCTGATGAGACAGTTATCGACCAGGACGACTCCCGCGGGCTCGCACTAAGGCTACTACGCCACAAGCCAGACGTTGTGGTTCTTAATATGATGAATGGGTTTGTTGGTCCGATGGCCAGGAGATTACGAGAGGCGGGGTATCGAGGAGATATCATCTCAACTACCGTTATTGACGACCCAGCGGAAGTTGCCTTGGCATCGGGTGCGCTTGCGGGGGCCTATTATCCGATGCCCACGCTGTCCCCCGATTTTGTCGCAACCTTCACCAAACAGTTTGGCCATGCCCCAGTCGTTGCTAATGCCAATGGATACGATACAGCGAAACTTCTCCATGAGGGGTTGGAGAGTATCAAGTGGCGCCGAGATTCAGGCGCACTAAACCAAGCTCTTCGGCGCAGGAATTTTACCGGCGCCATGGGCACCTATTCGTTCTCGTTTGATGAGTGGAATGTCTATGATATGCCGGCCTCTATCAGGCGGGTTCCATAACATTCGCCACACCGCTCTGAATTACGGCTCTTCGTTGAATCGAGTGGGTACATTTGGTGTTGCCGGACGTGAACATCCTCGTGAGCGTACCCGAAAAAGTGTGGGCACACGCCCTGAAGGCAACGTAAGGATGCGCGCTTACACTGATCTTGGAGTTCTCCGTTTCCCCTGGGTAGCCGGTCTCGAATCTCAACAGTAGTGACGACGAACTCTAGCAGGGTGGTGAAAAAAGACTTCCTGTTGCGCACTTCGATAGTTTGACTGCAACTTCGTTGGAGCCGCCGAAAAAATCCTCAACGTATCTCAGAGGATACGCTTCCGGTTTCTTCGTCGTCTCCGCCTTGTTTCGTCAAAACTCTCAAAATGCTCACTACGGAACCTGTTTTCACCACCCTGCTGGAGCAATGCGGTAAACATCCAATTATTCGCAATCCAGCATACTACTTAATATCGATCGGCGGCGCAGAACGTTGCTAGATCGGGTACGTTCACGCGGAAATACGTCATGTATCGTTGAAAACAATGGGCATGGCCCCTCAGCGTAGCCTATCAACAACGCTAGTACGCGCGAGCTCACCCCTCTCGTGTTCGTCAGAGGGGATGTAGGTAAGTTGTTGAATAAACCAACACTAGTTCTGCAATCCCTTTCCGGTTCGTGGTACGGCGGCGGATCATCGTTTACAGTCCTACGGCGCTACATGGTTTACACATTTGATAGGCTTTCTCCCAGCCGGGAGGGGCGAGTGTATGCCATGGAGGAAAGAGACAGT
>JBIJBZ010000140.1:0-9228 GCA_044344945.1 Bdellovibrionota bacterium
TTCTTTGGAGCCTGTGTTAACACCCCCGCAATCTCCTCTCGCGGAGAGCAGCACGTTCTTGAACACATGATTGTTAGTGGCTCCCGCAGGTTCCCAAGTCAGAATATATACCGAGAGCTGCATCATGCGTCTGATTGCGTGCCAGGCGCGTGCACCTACCACAACAAGACCTGGTACTACGGCTCTGCACATTCCGAGGGAGGGTTTAGAGAGGTTACTGATTTTATAGTCGACGGGATCTTCAATCCTCTACTCACCGTTGAGGCGTTCGAGACTGAAGCCTACCGGCTCCGGCGAGAGCGCATTCGTGGTCGGACTCCTATTACCTATCCAGCGGGCGTTGTCTTCAATGAGATGCGCCAATCATACCTACACCCACAGAACATGGCGATGAGAAATGCCGTAGCGCACCTTTTCCCAGAGGCGCTACCTCAGATGGATTTTGCGGGAAGCCCCGATGGCCTTCAGCGACTCCAGCACAAAAACATTCTGAAGTACCATAACCGTTTCTACTACCCCGAAAACGCCGTGTACTTTGTGGCTCATCCGACGTCCGCGGCACCAGCACTTCGATTGCTTGAGAGCCTCAAGCCTTCAGGCAAGAACCACAACTTTGAGCCGCCCGAGTTCGATATGTCTCGTGGTCACGAAGTTCACTGCACCTATCCTGCTATTCCGGGGATAACCGGTTACAACTCGAATCTTGTTATCTTGATACCAACCGAGAAAGCACACTCAATCAAAGAGTTCATCTTCTACAACGTGTTGTGGGACTCCTTGTTCTATCTCGACCGCAATAAGTACACCAGTCGATGGCAAAAAACCTCTGTGAAGGGTCGTTGTATGGTATCGACCTGCGCACCGATTACCCTTGGTTCTCAACACTTCCTTGCGATCCAAGTTGATAAACTCGCGCCAGAAGACCAAGATGTGGTGAAGGATCTCATCCTTACAAGCTACCAACGCGTTAATGAACGCAACGTTCCCCTCTCGACGTTCGAGTCGGCTTTAGGAGGGGTTCGACATTTTTACAACACGGCATCAAATGCGGCGGAAGATGCCTTTTGGCCACTCACCGAGGAGATAGACACCTATCCCGAGTTTAATCTCTTAACCCGCGGCGCGGTTGCTCAGGAGATGCTTAAAAATTCCAAGAGCATATACCCTGAGTTCTGTCGATTTGTCGAAAAGATCTTTAATCGTACACCCCTTGTATTTAAACAGGATCCCGCTCCAGTAAAAGTGCCCCGGAAGCACCTCGGAGTGCCGCATCAACCGAAACAACTCGATGAATCGCCGCGCCCCTTACAGGTAAACGTTCCGGATTACGACCTGCATACGAAGCGCATAGCCCGGACGGCTACCCACGCACTCCAGGTTCGATACCCATTCAAGGACGAAAATGAGCGAATCGTAAGCGTGCCAATCGGCGACCAAAATCGAATTCACCTCAATATTGGCTTCGATCTCTCGGTCCTCCCACAGGATCTTTGGATGCACGCCATTTTCCTCCTCAACACTCTGGGCGAGAATCGTTCCAAGTTCCGGAGCGCGAGCCACGTTGCAATGGAATTCAATAAACTCGCCTCTGCCGCCAACAATCAGGTACTGCCGGTTACCACCGTTGGCTGCCATTTCTTCGTAGGCGTGTCAGTTTTCCCTCATGACTTCAAACGTTTTCTCGACGTACTTGGAAAGGTATTCAACTCGCCTGATTACACAAAAGCCTCGTATCTACACGGGCTAGAGTATCAGCGAGACTCGCTCTATCCAGATATTTTTGATCCAAGCGCGTCCGATGGACTGTCAGATGCCTTCATTACGCGCGCGCTTGCCTATTTTGACCGCGGGTATCGACAGCGCGAAGCGCTCGTGGGCTTCGAAGCTCTGCCCAAATTTAATCGAATCCTCTCAGCATGGAGCCACGACAATTTCTCCGAATCTGAGCGCCGCATGTATCGGGCGATAAACTACCTCTTTTCGGGAAGCGCACTTTCCTTCCAATTCTCGGCCCCAGAGTCCATGGAAGATGACGTAGCGCAGCAGCTGAGGAGCTTTTACGACGCCCAACGACGATGGGACAAACGCTACATCTATGAGACCTCTCGCAAGCTCGCCCGCAACGATATCCTCATTGCCCCGTCAGTCACCAATATTGCGGCACGTGTCTTCCAGCTCCCAAACTTCTCTCCTGAACACGAGGTCGCACTCGGATGGCTCACCGGTTTTGTGATCAGCAAGGAGCTTAACGCGGCGCGCGGGTTCTATCGCAACTTCGTACGGTTCGATCCAACAACTCTTTGCCTCATACTGATGGCCCAGCGCGGCTCAAGCGCATCAGCGCCCTTCAAAGTCTATGACTCTCTACCGGGGATACTCGCTGGTGCCGGCGCGGAACTCAGTCGGCGACAGATTAAGGGCCTGACGACTGCTGCAGTAACTCACCACCTGGAGAGGCTCTCCGACCCAGACCCACATTCTAGGATGATCCGGCGCATACGGTTGGATAACTTCGGAATCGGAGCGAAGAACTTCGCTGAATATTGTGACCGTATCCTGTTAGCGACCCAGCGTAGCTTTGCAGAATTGGGAGATATGTTAGCGGCAGGCCAACCAAGAGCTCGAAATCTAATCCTCACTGGCAAAGAAGGCGCTAGAGAGGTGCGTTCAAACCTTAAGCGGCTTCATTTTGGTAAGCCCTTGATCTGCAATATGTAAGGAGCACTCGCAACGCTGCCCCGCAAAATCTCGGCTCAAAAATTGAGAAACACGAACGTCTATGCAATAACGCGCTCAACTACATACGGAGACACAATGAGCATCATTTCGAAACACCTGCCAATCCTTGCGGCCACTTCACTGGCCAGCCTCTCACTGAGCAATGGAGATGAACTCCGGCAGATCGCTAAAACCTCAGCACCAACCACTACTATCGAGCAGGCAAAGGGCTACCAGAAGCTTGGAGTTTTTGGCGATACAACTTTCTATCTACGAACAGAGGGGGTCCGAAAGTACCTCGTAGCAGAGAATCAGGGCGATATAGCCGAAACTCTCTGCCAATCAGTAAACGTTGGTGCGTTTTTTGTGTCAGATTATAAAGGGGCACCGGGAATCTGTCGCATCTCGCTTGGTCCGGATCAATACTCGTACATTGCCTTTGGCGGCGGACGCATCAGCAAGCTCTAACAAATCTCGTCAGCTGAGGTATAGAGTCCAGGGTCGACACAATGTTGAAGAACTTAGACCCTCCCCTTCGATTTGCGCTCCCCAAGATCTCCGCCGATGGCGAGCTGCTAGGTTACTACACCAAATTCATTCGCGATCTGCGATGTGGCGAATACAGCACGGCACATGAAGCTCGATTAAATGGACAGCGAGCATGCGTGACCGTGTACCACTCGCGACTCGTTCGCTATTTTACGAACCCTGCCAAGTATGAGTTTGAAGCACTAAAGCGAGTTCGCGTAGAGATGTTCGATGCTATTCAGCATCTTCCGCGGCCCACTGGATGGCTGCTTGACAAATTTTCGGGGCCGCTACTCGCAACGGAGCTGATTACGGATGTTGACGGACAACCATCGAAGACCTTAGCGGAGGTTGCATCGGTAACGCCCCAGTTCTCTGCGTGCCTCGGCGATCTCCTCTCGAGGATCCGCGATCGGCAGATCCCATTAAACGTCGCTCCAACTAATATCTTGGTGCAGCGCACGCCAACCGGAGAACTGAATCCCGTTCTCGCCGAAGTGGGCGGCCCCGCTGGCATCATACCTTCTTTCGGTCGAACAATAGTTACCGTGGTGCTGCGCGATCGTCACCTCAGGCATCTCGCAGCCTCGATTATGCACACTCTGGCCGTGACTGAGAGTAAGGTGTACCTACCACCAAGTGCACCCAGCTCAAGCGCATCTGATTTCGCTGCGCTCGCAGTGCCTGTGAGGGAGCCTGCTAACATGCAGACCTCAGATCACTGACGTGAACACGGCGTCACGTGCCTCTCGTAACAAAGCACAGAGCACCTCAATGTGGGACTTTTGCTTCCTTGAGACCTACGGCAAACTCCCCACGCGCTAGGCATGGAGGTACGCGACCCTAATCTACAACCGCCGGAGTCTGTGGAACTTCCTCAACTACGACAACGGCGGAGAGGTAATCCCTCAAAGCTGCTCGCTCCATCTGTCCAAGGGTAATATCGTTATCAATAGCTGCAAGCGCTTTCTGTTTGTACTGCTCTTTCCGCTCAGTCTCTCCAATAGCTCCCATCAGATCAAACAGAAGTGTGTAGGCGGAGGCCTGATTCGGGTTAATAGCGAGCGCTTTCTGAGCATAGTTCTCAACGTCAGCAACAACAATCTTGCGCCCCGCATCGTCAACCTCCAATAGGGACACTAAGCGAACATGGCCTCGAGTAACCCAGGCTTGAGGAACCCCGGGATCGAGCTCAGTCGAGCGCTCAATCGCTTCCCGGGCTGCCGGGTAGTCCATTTCATTACGCAGGATCTCTGCAAGCATCTGGTATGCCTCCGCCTTGAAGCGAATATTCGCCGAGGTATCGGCTAACGTCTGAAGAGATTTCTTGGCGTCAGCAAATTTAGCTTGCCGGATGTATAGCCTCGATATGTTGAGGAGCGCGTGTTCGCCGTGCGGATTCACCTCAAGCGATTTCTTGTACAGACGTTCAGCATCCTCCAATTGTCCCTGCAGATCATAGGCGTGTCCTTTGTTGCTGAGTGCCTGAAAATTGTTTGGATCGTACAACACGGATTTGTCATAGTTGGCGTGGGCATCGTCGTACCGCTCTTGAATCTCCAACGCATACGCTTTTACCCGATATGCCTCCGAATTCTGCGGTGATAGCTGAAGAACACGATCGGCATACTCAATAGCTTTTGTTCCGTTAGATGCCTCCGCAAAACCAACACTCCCCTTCATAGCATATGCAGTTGCGGCGGCTAGCAGCGCGTCAACATCGTCGCTATTCTGCGACAATGAGCCGTCTGCGCGCCGTATGACCCCGTCGAGATCTCCGGAGTTATAGGAGTTCTGGAGCTCATGCAGAAACTGACGGCGAGCGCCTGCTTGAATCTTCCACCACAGGAGAGACCCGCCAACGATACCAACGACCACTGCAATTGTGAGAACCTTCTTCATATCTAGCGCTTACCCCGTGAGAAACGAGCCAAATTCGACCTTGAGCCTCCTAGTATATCGTCCAAGTCCAATTACGGCACCTCTAAAAAGCCTGTCCTAGCTATGCTGGAAAGCTCGATAGGTGGGGGCTAGCCCGCACCGGCGGGTGTACGCACCTTGCTGCACATGTCGCCATCTGGCCGGCCCTTTGCCTATTTTCAGCTAAGTTATTCTCGGATCTTTACTAGCGGATGCAACCTGTTACGGTAGTGAGGCGCTATAGGGGCCAGGAACGAACGTGAGCCCCGGGGAACCAGCATGAGCAAAAAGCCACGTTTCATGACACCTACCGTTGACAGCATCACGCTGAACCGCAGCCCGTGGGCTTACTCACGTGTCCTCCTTGCTCTCTTCGCCTTCGTGGCAACTCAGATGTACTCTGCAAATGCTCTCGCAGCAACGTGCAGCCATACCTGCGGTTACAGCATAACAAAGGACGGCTACACCTACAGCGTCAGGGGCATATCCTACTACCCGTGCGGTCTCGCCTGGCCGACAAACGGTTGTGCGGTCATTCAGAGCCAAATCGTTCCTCGAATCAGTCCTACCCGTTTAAATGGATCGTGGACACTCACCTGCGGCAACATCGTTTCGTACTCGGCTGCTATCTTGGCCACGCCAACTCCGACAGCAACAGAAACACCGACCTCGACGCCAACTTCAACTGCAACCCCTACGAACACTCCAACCTTTACCTCGACATCAACGGCGACACCAACTCACACTCCCACCAATACGTCGACGGCAACTGCGAGCCCGACGGTCACGCCTACTTGGACGGCAACATCCACCGCTACTCCGACAAACACCCCAACAGTTACACACACTGCGACCAGGACTCCAACGCCAGCTTCAACGTTAACCCCTACAAACACCCCAACAGATACCCCAACGCAGACGCCAACCAGCACTCCGACGAATACTCCAACTCAAACGCCGACTAACACCTTGACGAGTACGCCCACCAACACAGCAACACCGATAGCAACCGACACGCCGACTCAGACCCCCACACCAACCCCAACTCCGACAAGCACTTCTAGCCCAATTCCGGTGACACCGGTGGCTGAGTGCGTAGATGTTCAAACCGACGGCTCTCTCCTCGCCCACTTCGGGTACCAGAACAACAGCACCTCAACGATTTCCATTCCTCTAGGAGAGAAGAATCGCTTCGAACCCGGCAATGAGGACGTCGGGCAACCAACTGATTTCCTATCAGGTCGTATCACCGATGTGTTTACCGTATCGTTCCCGTCAACCTCGACACTGAGTTGGTTCCTCGGCGATGCGGTCGTCGATGCAACCATCGCTACCGAGAGATGCCAGGGTTCGACGATTGAGTGTACCGAGACCGACAACACGAAAAATCTGACCCTGCTCGATATGGCCGCTGCAAACCAGCGCAAGCTTACTCGCACCCTCGCGAATCGAATTCTCGCGATGAAGCCGAATCCTTCCAATCGAGCAAAAGCGCTTGCGTACCTCAAGGAAGCGGATCGGCTCTACCTCGCACAATGGTCCGACATCTGGGGCAGCTTCTCGAAGGTCACCAAGAACTGCACCAACTGTGCAGCGATCGACAAGAATCCTGATATTCAGACCCTATCTAATCGCTCGCAAAGCTTCGTAACGCTAAGTCGAAGGGTGGCGCGAACCCTCCAATCCCTCGGTCGCGGGAAGCTCTCGAGCACCTCTCGTAGCTTGGTAAATCGCATTGCGGCACTTCACCAGGAGTTCCTGAAGACGGCAGCAGCCCTCCCTCGCTTTGAGAGCTCCTGTGATTAAATTGGCCGCCTAACCCGAGCCAATATGATAGTGCCACTCATCAAAACAGGCACTTATCCTGATTAGTCAGTTTTTTTGAGGCAAAAGAGAAGGATCTGCTGATGAGGGGGTAAGGCCCATTTGGGTCAAACCCTGGGGCTATCCCAGGATCGAGGCGCCCCTCATGAATTGCGCTAGGGAGGGTGCCGGTTATAGACGAAGGGATGTAGTATGTTTTTCTCCGTTTTTAAGAGATCGCCTCCAGCTCAAACATCGATCCGAGCGTGTCTTCTGTCGCTTGTGGTGCTGCTCTCGATTACTTCCTCGGCCCAGGCCAAAACGTGTAGCCATAGCTGCGGGTACACGATCTCAAAGGATGGGTACACTTACTCGGTCACCGGAACTGCTCGTTATAGCAGGAAGACTTGCGCTGGTAGTTGGCCGTCATGGGGCTGTAACTTCATTCAGAGTGAAATTGTTGCTCGAATCAATCCCACGTCGCTCTCAGGCTCATGGGGTCTCAGCTGCGGAAATATCCACTCCTACTCGGCAACTATTCGTACAGCTCCTACGCCTCTTCCGACATCGACACCAACAAACACTCCAACTGCAACCGCAACCGCAACTGCAACTGCGACCTCGACTCCAACCCGAACTCCAACCCCAACACCGACGGAGCTACCTATCACGCCGATCGCGGATTGTATCGACGTGCAGAACAACGGTACCCTGGTGGCTCACTTCGGCTACCAGAATAACAGTTCTGAAACTCTCAATATCCCTATTGGCCCAAAAAACTTAGTAACACCTGGACCGAATGATGCAGGTCAACCGACCCAATTCTTTAAGGGTCGGGCTACCAATACCTTTACGAAGACCTTCCCATCTGGCGAGACGCTGCGGTGGGTATTAGGTAAAACGTACGCTGAAGCATCGATTAAAACCGAACGATGCCAGGGAGCGTCTCAGTGTGTCGATGTAAACAACAAGGACCTGCTTGCAATGCTCGACAACATGTCAGCTGCCCAGAGAAGTCTCGTCCGACGTCTGGCTAACCGAGCTCTATCGTTACGTGATGATTCCTCCACTACTGCTCAGGCAAAGCAGATCCTTGCAGCTGCAGAGCGCCTCTATCTGGAGCAGTGGACCTCAATCTGGAGCAGATTCTCCTTGGTATCGCAGAACTGCACCAACTGCGCCGCTATCGACAAGAATCCAGATATTCAGGCGCTCTCGTCTCGCTCACAGAGCTTTGTTACCCTGAGTCAGCAAGCCGGGAAATTACTCAAGCGAGCGAACGGCGGCAAGATTAGCCGCAACTCTCAGTCGATTGTGAACTCAGTCGCGAACCTTCACAAAGAGTTCACGAAAGCCTCGAACGGCCTTCCCCGGTTTGAGAGCAAGTGTAACTAACAGGGTGGTGAAAACAGGTTCCGTAGCGAGCATGTTGAGAGTTTTGACGAGGCAAGGCGGAGCCGACGAAAAAACCGGAAGCGTATCGTCTGAGAACCTTGAGGATTTTTTCGGCGTCTCCAACGAAGTTGCAGTCAAACTATCGAAATGCGCGACAGCAAGCCTTGTGTCACCATCCGGCTATGGCAGTCCTCAACACGCCAAGACGTCTGGCCTAGCAGGGTGGTGAGAACAGTTTCCAAAGTGAGCATGTTGAGAGTTTTGACGAAGCAAGGCGGAGCCAACGAAAAACCCGGAAGCGTATCCTCTGAGATACGTTGAGGATTTTTTCGGCGGCTCCAACGCAGTTGCAGCCAAACTATCGAAATGCGCAACAGCAAGCCTTGTGTCACCATCCGGCTATGGCAGTCCTCAACACGCCAAGACGTCTGGCCTAGCAGGGTGGTGAGAACAGTTTCCAAAGTGAGCATTTTGAGAGTTTTGACGAAACAAGGCGGAGCCAACGAAAAACCGGAAGCGTATCCTCTGAGATACGTTGAGGATCTTTTCGGCGGCTCCAACGCAGTTGCAGTCAAACTATCGAAATGCGCAACAGCAAGCCTTGTGTCACCATCCGGCTATGGCAGTCCTCAACACGCCAAGACGTCTGGCCTAGCAGGGTGGTGAGAACAGTTTCCAAAGTGAGCATGTTGAGAGTTTTGACGAAGCAAGGCGGAGCCGACGAAAAAACCGGAAGCGTATCGTCTGAGATACGTTGAGGATTTTTTCGGCGGCTCCAACGAAGTTGCAGTCAAACTATCGAAATGCGCGACAGCAAGCCTTGTGTCACCATCCGGCTATGGCAGTCCTCAACACGCCAAGACG
>JBIJBZ010000142.1:0-9189 GCA_044344945.1 Bdellovibrionota bacterium
CCGTTACCGATCTGACCAAGAGCTTGGTCTGCTAGGGAGATGACCGAAATAGCATCGTTTGCGTTTCGAATTGCGACTGTCGCCACGGTCGAGTCTGCACGCAGATTCTCTGCGATTGCCAATCCAGCAGCGTCGTCGCTGGCCTTGTTAATTCGCAATCCACTCGCGAGTCGTTGATAGGATTGGTTGAGACGCAAGCTACTACTCTCTACGCTTCGCTGCGCCGCAAGGGACGAAAGGTTGGTTCGTATATTAATTGCCATATTTTTCTCCTTGGCCCGGCCCCTTTAAACAGCAAGAGACCTTTAGCTCTCCATAAAAACTCGGGTCACATCCATTCGACCCAACGGCAAACATTGCCGTTTTCCGATTTATAGCCCTGTAGGAGCAAACACCTTGCCAACTACGCAGCGAACCTATCGAGTCGACGGTCCACAACACGATAATGAACTGAAACTCCTACTCTTTATGTTACCTTCTCTCCTAGAAAAGCTTCTTAGACGCGAGCACCCGGGATACGTACTCGCGTGTCGAAGAGGGAAGAAATGGGGCTACCTGCTCGTAGTGTGCTGGGTCATTTCCTACCTTCGCGGTTCTCGTTTGAGCCGAAGCTACCCTCCCCTCACCAGCGTTGAAGGCCGCCACAGCGAGTTTCTCCAGCGACTGGTCATCGGCAGCAGCACGGGTTTGCAACCGGTTGGGCAGCTCGGTCGGAACACGGAATATGTCGTGAAGGTATTTTAGGTAAGAGGTTCCCAGCTTGATATTGAGATCCGGATTAAATGGGTCATACTCCTCGTTGTTCAAATCGGCCTTGGACATGAGGTGGCGACCGGTTGTATCGAGGAGCTGAAAGAGTCCCTTGGATGCGTGCCCATCATTACTAACCGCCTTAATATTAAAACTCGATTCTGAGTTGACGACCGCTTGAGCGAGGGCCGGATTGATACCGGCAACCTTACTAGCTGATATCAAGCGCTCAATGATCTGAGACCTCTCAAGCGGCGCAGGGTCTCCGGAGCCACTGGCCGGAATCTCTACCCGTTTTACCTCTAGGACTGTCGGAGTTTTGACAACTGCGGGCACTGCTGGAACCTCCTCTGGCACCCCAACTGGCGGCGACAAGGGGGTCATCGGGGGCATCTCAAGCGCCGGGGCGTCGAGACGTAAGCTCGCCCGCATGTCACCCATCGGCTCCCGCAGGGTCTGCTTCGGGAGATACGGCTCCGTTCTCTGAGGCTTTACTTCTGTATTTTCAGATGGTTGCAGCAACAAGCTGCCAAGATCCTTCTCAAACGCCTCATCTAGCGGTGCGTTTGAGGGCTTGGTCGAAGCCTGGAGTAGATTAGCTACCTCTTTGTATCGCGCTGCAAAGTCTATTTTCATGGCCTTCGGGTTTCCTTTCCCTAAGGACTCCATTGCAGGGGCCGTGCCAGGTCGTGAATCGGAAACGCTGGGCCCCCGGGCCCGGAGAAAAGCGGCAGCCCGAAAAAGGGATGGGATTCCCTCCTAGGCGGCCTCAGGGAGTCGCCAATCAATCGGGTTTTTACCGAGTGAGACGAGGTAGGCGTTCGTTTTGGAAAAATGCCGACATCCCAGGAAGCCTCGATGGGCTGAAAGTGGCGATGGATGAGGAGCTTCGAGGACTAGGTGCCGGGCGCGATCAACGTGATTCGCCTTTTTCTGCGCATATGCCCCCCAGAGCAGAAAGACCAAGTTCGAACACCTCTGATTAAGCTCCTGTATGACTCGATCGGTGAACGTCTCCCATCCCTTCCCCGCATGGGAACCCGGCCTATCTGCCTCCACGGTGAGAACCGCATTTAGCAAGAGAACTCCCTGGCGAGCCCAACTCTCAAGACATCCGTGTGATGGGCGCTCGATCCCAAGGTCAGCTTTTAACTCCAGAAAGATATTTACTAGCGATGGTGGAGGGGGAACCGGCGGTCGAACGGAAAAGCAAAGCCCGTGGGCTTGATTCGGGCCATGGTATGGGTCCTGCCCAAGCACAACCACTTTTACCTCCGAGAACGGAGTCAGTGCGAGCGCGTTAAAAACATCTGAGTTTTTGGGATAGATAACTTTACCCCTCTGTCGCTCCTGCTCAACGAAAGCTAGGAGCTCCTGAAAATAACGCTTCTCCCGTTCCGTCTGTAAAACATCTCGCCACGTAAGGCCGTCGTGTTGATCGATTAGCGGGGAGGCTTGTGCTGCGTTATCATCCATTACGATCGCGGAGTGTATACTCACCACCGCCGGAGAATCCAGCGTTATCGATTAAACCTTAAAAGACGTCTTTGATGGAAGTAGTTGGGCGTAGCAGAGCCCTTTCACCCGTACACGTACCCGAAAGGCCTAATGAGCCCAAAGTTTAGTGACAATACGGTACAGGCGGTTCTCGGGGTGGTAACGGCGCAAGTTAGAGAGTTTCGCGCACGTTTACGTTCACAAGCACGCGCACGCTCAGATTGGAATAGAGCTCCTCTCAATAAGCCCGAGCTTCGGCAATCTCCTCAAGAATTTGACGATACGACTCATATCGCCACGATGCTACCTCACCCCGAGAAACAGCATCTTTCACCGAGCATTCGCTCTCTTTTATATGTTTACAATCGCTGAACCGGCAGCCGCGGCCAACTTCATAAATCTCCGGAAACGCAGTAGCTGCTGCTTCAGCGGAGATGTGCGAGAGTCCAAAGAATTGCACACCTGGCAGATCGACGACGATCTTCGTGGCGGATCCAGGCCTCTCGTAGATGTGCCCTCGAGGCTGCGTGGTTGTCTGCTTGCCCTGTCCCGTCTTTTGACTTACGTCTCCAACTTTAGTTCGCGCGCCAGGAATGAGCCTGTTAAGAATCGTGCTCTTTCCGACACCAGAGACTCCACAAAGGGATAAGACCGTGACGTTCTCACGGTTGACGATCGATTCAATATCGGGGATTCCCCTTCCCTGCTTGGCGCTACAGAGCACCACTTCAACTCCTATTCGTCGATACACTGCGAGCATCTCGTCAATACCCTCGGCTCCAAGATCAATTTTGTTGACGATGAGCGTTGTTGGAATATGCTGTACTTGGGCTGCTACCAGCATCCGATCAATAACAACTGGATTAAACGTTGGTCCCGTCGCAGTTATCACCAGGAGTGCGTCGATATTGGCCCCCATACGCTTGAGCTTTCCATGGAAGGAGCGGTAGAGACTACGAGTGGCTGGGGCGACGGAGGTAACGAACAGGTCTCCGTCCCTCACCTCAAATCCCACTCTGTCTCCCACAACAGCTTCAACGGTTTTTACAGAGACAGTACCGGTCACCACATCGAGCTGATCCGTCAGGATCGTCGCAAAACGGCGAGAGACCTCAAGGACAGTCCCCATAGCGTGCGTTTGTAGGTTGGAAGAGCGAGCAGTCACAAGAATTAATTGGTTGCGTAGATATCCCTCTATGGAGCCCGTGGTACGCGAACAGAGCGTTTTTGAAGCGCTCCACGTCACCACTGTTCTAGCAGCGTAGTGTACCACGCTTGAAAAGTATTCCCTACCCGCGTTGTTTGGCTATAACTGGCTTTTTCAGCTCCTTGAGTTAACATCAGAACCAAGTTCTGCTAGGAAGATTTTGTTGAATGGCTACCGCCAGACGCAAGGGCGAGCCGGGCGGAGGCGCAGCCAGAACGTAACGTCTAACTTTTTACTTGGAATACGAGGCTCACATGGTTATTTCAGTAGCGTTGAGTTATACTGTGAACCTATGCCAAACAACCGCACCAACTGGAATTCTCTCTTTTCTACCCCTGTAGTTCGAGGCAGCCAAAAGGGCGTCCCATTTGTTCCCGGCGTCCTCCTGATTGTTCTTGGCCTCGTCGTCTTATTTGCGCCGAGGCTCGTGCTGGCGACTATCGCGTTGTGTCTCTTAGTAGTCGGCGGCGTGTGCTGTTACGTCGCTTATAAATTGGTTGCTTTTAGGCGACAAGTTCAAGCTCTTACGAAGACCTTTGAGGGCTCATTTCAAGCTTCTGGATTTCACTCTCGAAAACCGGATATCGATATCACGGAGCTCGAGTCGAAGAAGATAATCTTCCATTGAAACAGAAAGTGCGTCGGCCTAGACCAGCTGCTCTCCACCGCCGCCACCGCCGAGAACGATCTTGCCCTCTTCTTCCAGACGACGGACTACATCGACGATACTTTGCTGCGCCTTCTCGACGTCTTTGAGCTTCACTGGCCCGAGCGCTTCAAGGTCCTCTCGAATCATCTCTGCGGCGCGCTGGGAAACGTTACGCAGAAGCAAGTCTCGGAGCTCGATACTCGCAGTCTTAAGCGCCAATACCAATTGCTCGCGAGGAATGTCTTTGAGAACAGTCTGAATTCCGCGATCGTCGAGCTTCTTAACATCCTCGAACGTAAACATGAGGTTACGTATCGTCTCAGCCAGATCAGGAAAGGTCTCCTCAATTTCCGCGATGATCCGCTCCTCATTCGTTCGATCGATAAAGTTCAGGATATCCGCCGCTGATTTTGGTCCGCCGATCTCCTCACCTGCAGAGCCATCTCCCGCAAGCTGCGTGACAAGAACCTCGCGAACTTCATCCACGATATCGACTTTGACTCCGGTCAGGTTTGAAATCCGCACGAGAACATCCGTTTGAGCCTCCGGCGTCATCTGCTTCAACACAGACGCCGCCTGGTCCGGGTTCATCACGCTCATTAAGAATGCGATCGTCTGCGGGTGCTCTGCCGAAATGAAGCCGTACAGCAGCTTCTCGGGAACGTTGCCGATAATCGCTTCGATAGGCTGCTTCCGAGTTCCGTTTACATATTCAAGAAGGGATTGACTCTTGTCCTGGTCGAAGGCTGAGGAGATTACACTCTTGGCGAATTCACGGCCGTCCACCAGCACGGTTTCGCTCGCCTTCAACATCTTCAAGAAATCCTTCGAGGTGTCGAACTGCGTTTCACGGTCGACCTCAGAAACTGTCATAAAGGCGCGGGAGAGTGCCTTAACCTCTTCCTCACTGAGGTTCTGCATGACCTGCGCGGCCACGTCTTTGCCAAGGCTCAGGAGAGTGAGCGCTGCCTTCTCTGGATTGGTGAGTTGCCGTTGCATCAATATGGGTCCTTTATGCCTCTGGTTAAGATGATGAGTCCGGACATAAGGTAGCGAAAGAGTTGCTGGTATTTCGTAGGGACGCAAGAAGCGCACGAGGAACCACGGGATGTGCCGCTAAGGCATTGAAAGTACAGCTATAAGCTGCCAAGATGAGGAGTCATAAGTAGACACCTTTACGATTTAACCATCAACTGTCGGGCCCTACTGGACTAGAATCGTACCATGAACGACGAGCAAGAGCGGGCACTCCTAGCGAGATGCTTCCACGAACATACCGGCCGGCAGCCGACTCACATTACGGCTCTTCGCCCACACGCCTCAGAGCGGCACATGTTCAGGCTTGCCGACGCTACTACGAGTACAATCGGAGTTATAAATCCAAGCCGTCAAGAGAACGATGCGTTTATCCACTTTGCGGCCTTTTTTTCTCAACGAGGGCTCCCCGTTCCCGCGATCTACATTTACCACCCCAACGAACTGGTATACCTGGAGCAGGATCTGGGGGATCAAACGCTCTACGATTATCTAGCCTCTGAGCGCACACGCACAGGAGAGGAGTTTCCTCAATCGGTGCACACGCTATACGAGAAGTCACTCGATAACCTGGTGCGTTTTCAGATCGAGTGTGCATCAGACTTTGATTTTTCAAAATGTTACCCGGAGACGGATCTGCTACCAGGCACCTTTGCAGGAGACTGTTCATCATTCGCTCAAGACCTCGTTGCCCGCATTGCACCGAGTTTCGACATCAGCACGCTCACAAGGGACTTTGCTCAACTCATCACCTTCCTTGAAGAAGCACAGGGCGACTTCTTCGTGTACCGAGACTTTCAGTCGCGAAACATCATGTGCGAAGGCAGCAGTCCGTACTTTATCGACTTTCAAAGTGGTCGCAGGGGGCCGTTGCAATACGATGTTGTGTCCCTACTCTATCAAGCAAGCACCGGATTATCCCCGACTGCGCGCAGTCAGCTAGTTGAATATTACTGCAGGGCGGCTTCCAAATGCGCCGCGATCGACACGGCTGCTTTCTACCATTTTTACTCCGGTTTCATTATCTGTCGCATGCTGCAGGTACTCGGCGTGTACGGCCGACAGGGGCTTGGTGCCGGAAAAGCGTACTTTGCAAACAGCATCCCCGCAGCGGTCCGTACCCTTGCACAGGAGCTTTCTTCCGCGGATATTCCGGTTAAGCTGCCCGGTCTATCCGCATGCGTGACTCAGCTTCACGAGATACTTTCGAAAAAGGAGTTCACATGACCGGATCTCCCAGCACCGGCCTCACTGTCGAGATCGTGAGCTTCTCCTACAAAAAGGATCTGCCCCCCATACTCTTCTCCTCCTTGGAGGGGCGGCATGGCGGTGGTTTCGTATTTGATTGCCGGGCACTTCCGAATCCCGGAAGAGAGGAGCGGTTTAAGGAGCAGACAGGCCTCGACCGCGAGGTGATGTCATTTCTTCACGCTGCACCTGAAGTTGCAACGTTCAAGACACACGCGTTTTCGCTCGTTGGTTTGGCAGTTGAGAACTACCTCTCTCGTGGCTTCGCGTTTCTCAGCGTTGGATTCGGCTGCACCGGTGGGCAACACCGCTCGGTTTTTCTGACCGAGCAGCTCTCAGCCCACCTGCTGGAGCGCTTTGCCCCACGGATTGCAACCCGGGTTGTCCACTCCAATCTCGATTCCACCGGAAAGCCCCTGGGGCAGCCGGACAAGGGCTAGGCAGCCTCGAGCACGCTTTTACCGCCCCAGACTTTGCTTAATTAGGGTGGCCGGGTTAGCATACGGGCCGCATGAACAGGGAAAATCTAGTTACCAACGACAAACTTCGCAATATCGCTATCATAGCGCACGTAGATCACGGCAAAACAACGCTCGTTGATCACCTCTTTCGCCAAAGCGGCATGTTCCGGTCGAACCAGGAGGTAGCCGACCGCGTTATGGACAGCATGGACCTTGAGCGCGAACGTGGAATCACCATAGCCGCCAAGAACTGCTCAGTCCGCTGGGGTGATGTAAAGATTAACATCCTTGATACTCCAGGCCACGCCGATTTCGGAGGAGAGGTCGAGCGCGCGATGATGATGGTCGACGGCGTGGTACTTCTTGTTGACTCCTCTGAAGGCCCCCTGCCCCAGACCCGTTTCGTTCTTAAGAAGGCTCTTGAAGCCAAGCGTTCTATTATTGTGGTCATCAACAAGATTGATCGACACGACGCGCGTCCGCAGGAGGTACTCAACGAAGTATACGACCTATTCATCGATCTTGACGCGACCGAGGATCAACTTGAGTTTCCGCTCCTGTATGCAATCGGTCGAGATGGAATCGCGCAAACAACCCTGGAGGGGCGAGGAACTAACCTTGCACCGCTCTTCGACGCCATCGTAGAGAACGTGCCTGGACCTTCGTACGACTCAACGGCTCCGTTCCAGATGCTCGTTTCAAACCTTTCCTACTCTGACTACTTGGGGCGCTTGGCAATCGGACGAGTGTTCAACGGCTCAGCGCGAAAGAACGAGCGACTCTGCTGCATCGGCGAAGATGGAACCCCGAAACCTCTGCGCGTGACCAAAGTCCAGGTGTACCAGGGAATCGCTTTTGAGGAAGTCGACGAGGCTCAACCTGGAGAGATCATCATCCTCTCGGGAGTTGAGGATGTGGCGATGGGAGACACTATCTGTACCCTTGAAAACCCCAAAGCACTCCCGCGTATCACGGTTGATGAGCCTACGATCTCGATGAAGTTCATGGCGAACACATCACCGTTCTCGGGTAGAGAAGGCAAACTCGTTCAACCCCAAAAGATCAAAGAGCGCCTCTATAAGGAGGCTCTCTTTAACGTAGCACTCAAGGTGGAAGACTCAAAAGAGGACGAGAGTGTAATTGTTCGCGGCCGTGGAGAGTTCCAGATGGCGATCCTGATCGAGACGATGCGTCGCGAGGGATTTGAAGTGACCGTGGGCCGCCCACAAATTATTTACAAAGAGATAAACGGCGAGCGGCACGAGCCAATTGAGCGCGTTTTGATTGACTGCGATGAAGCGTTCATAGGAATCCTCACGGAAAAGTTAGCAATCCGACGCGGCAAGATGGTGAACATGGTCAACCACGGCTCCGGGAGAGTTCGGCTTGAGTTCGAGATCCCATCGCGTGGTTTAATCGGTTACCGAAATGAGTTTCTCACTGACACTCGTGGTACCGGAATTATGAACTCGTATCTTAAGGGATACGAGCCATACAAAGGCGACTTCGCGTCTCGCTTGAGTGGCTCACTGGTAGCAGACCGACAGGGGGAAGCGATCCCGTATGCTATCTTCGGCCTACAACCAAGAGGAAAGATCTTCGTTGAGCCGGGAGATCCGGTGTACGAGGGTATGGTTGTTGGGGAACACAATCGCGACAACGACCTCAACGTGAACATCTGCCGAGAAAAGAAGCTTACAAACATTCGAGCAGCAGCGAAGGATGAGAACGTAATCCTCTCACCGGTCATTCCGATGACCTTAGAGCGGGCGATTGAATTCATTCGAGACGACGAGCTGGTAGAGATCACGCCCAAATCGGTCCGAATTCGAAAGACGGTCTTACAGGCCAACAAGCGGCCACACTAACCCGCATATTTCATGAAGCCTGCTACTGCGAGCGCCGATAATGGCGCTCTCGCGACGCAGTTTCATGAACAATGCGGGCTAAGCAGACACCACGACAAATCGATGCCAAACACCTGAATTTACAGGGGTGGCGCTCCATGCGTAGACAACCAGTTTGTGCTATTATTTCGACCGACAAGAGGCGTTCCCTTTTGTTGTGACCATAAAACGCAAGAGCCGATCAGGTCCAGCGCTACGCTAGTCTGCACAACGCTGGGCGCCGAGGGTGTTTAGAGAAAGAACTCTGCGGAGTTTGAGAGACCAACAAAGCTACCGTGTCAGCACACATGAACACTCAGCAAGATATCTGTTCGTCTGCACATCCAGTGCCACGGGGCGCAGCGGACACCGGCATGTCTTCAGGTCTCATGCGGAGGTCGCTCTACCTCTCAACTACTCTGCACGTGCTCTTAGTTGCAGGGGCTTTTGCTGCCT
>JBIJBZ010000018.1:2500-28609 GCA_044344945.1 Bdellovibrionota bacterium
CTGGATTCGCGGCAACGCATGCCGGGCCAGTTGCATCCCTTACCCGAGACGAATTTAGGGCGGTTCAGCCTCTCGACAACTCTGATCTAATTGGCAGGATTCAACAGGGAAAGCCGGAGGCCTGGAGCAATCAAGGTGTGGCCTACGTCGAGAGTACCTGGGCTCGATGGGATCCCACCATGAAACGAAAATATTCGTACAGCGCCGAGCAGGTCGAGCTTTTCCTGGACGCATACGGTCAGAAGGGCGGACACCTTTTCACTGGTCACACGCCACCGGAAGATCCCTCCCAGTGGCGCTCGGAACGGATGCGACGTGGTGTGGATGGGCATGAAGCCTCGCACACCGTCATGGTAGCAGCGCGCCAGAATACGATCGGCTATGCCGTATGGCAGCATGGGGATGTCCGATTCGTCGATCTATAAGACGTGATATCCCGCATCCTCTCAGACACCGCGCGCGGTTCGGATGTAAAAACATGGATTTCAAATCCACCTGAAAGTTGTGTCATGTCGGTTAGCCCGCATTTTTCATGAAACTGCGTCGCTCGTAGTAGCAGGCTTGATGAAATATGCGGGCTAGTTGCCGTGATCTGGCGCCGCCGGTTGTGGCTGGATTGCCGAGCTTTTTTTGATTTCAAATCTGCGCGCGGTCTCTGAGACGACGCACGGGACTAAAGCGGGCGCTCATAGCGAATGCGGTTGGGGTGGTCGGGGCACTCGCCAACGACATGAAAACCGTTTAGCTCTAACACCCGCTTTGAACCGGCATTGAGAGGATCAACGCGAGCCCACAGGCAAGCAAAGCCATGTCTGCGGGCAAACTCTAGTAGCTCGCGAACAGAGTTCACCATTAGACCTCGGTGTTCGGAGCTGCACCAATAGCCAATCTCGGCGCCGTTGCGGTCTGCGCTCTTAATGTCGAGCGCACCTGCTACGAGCCCTGAGGGATCCACAAGTAGAAACACAAAGTGAGAATTACTCTCCCACCCAGCCCTTGCCCACGTGAGAAATCCTCGCGCATGTTCAGCATCGTAGGGGGCGTCGCCAAGCGCCTTTCTGAACAGAACGTCGTATATCAGGGGCTGATTGCACACCGAGACGAGGTTGCCAATCTGCTCGTCTGTGCCATCAACTCGTGATGCGGGAACCATCGTATAGACGGTTCCGGTCCTTGCATTTGTGACCAAGGATTCAAGAGTTTGTGTGATTGAGGGTGATGGAGCGTGCATCGTTCTATGATAACCGCACTTCTTCTGAAATCAACTGTTTTTGGGCGGGATCTCCCCTGTGGATTCAGGGGTAGTTTCGTGTGTGCGCGTTAGAAGCGAGTATGAAAATAAAATCACAGCGACAACTCCGAGCAGTCCAGCACTTAGTAGCGCACGGCTTAATGAGAGAACTTCGTGTTTAGATGCAGAGCTTAGAGCCAGGGCACCGATTCCAGGACCGATAATTCGTGTAACTCCAAGTATGAGAGCTACGTTGAGGCCGTTGATTGAATGGCGAAATGATGGACGCGCATGCATCTGGAGGAAAATCGGAATTGCCACGAAGCAACCTATCACCAAGGGAGCATGAAGTAGTTGGCTTGCGATAACGACTGCTTTTGATGGGAAGAGCGCAATCGCGAGGAAGCGTAGCGCTGTCGCGCTAAATCCAAGTAGGATCACCCGCTCAATTCCCATGATACGAATAAGCTTCGAGGTGTACGGCATGAGGAGTACTTCGAAGAGAACGCCAAGATTGAAAATAAGTCCTATCTCTGCGACTGAGCATCCTAGTTCCTGTAGCAGCCGGGGATACGCGATGTAAAAAATAGAGATGCCGAGCCCTACAAGGAAGTTAGCGATAAAAACCCCACGGAGCGGGGGCTTTGATACTGCCGCAATAGCTTCGCGTCTTGGTGGATCTTCGGTGTGACCGTGCGGGGTATTGTGAGGAAGGGTTCGTCCCGCAATCGCAGCGCCAAAACTAACGATAAGCCCCATCAACAGGAGGTCATCGGTGGATGCTGGTTGGTCTCGAAAGCAAAAAAATAGAAGGAGCGATGGCACCATGAATCCAAGGCTCCCCCAGACTCGGTAGTGTTCGAACGTGCGCGGTTTCCGAGTCGCTCCTGAGCGGATGATGAATTCCATCGTAAACGAGTCGAGCAGCGCAATGGCTGGGATCAGAAAGACGTTGAGTGTAAATACCACTGCAAACGCGGAGATAGTGTCGCTGCAGAGATGCAGAAGGGGAAATGCAAGCGCTGTTAAAGTGAGAAGGATCGGATGCAGGGTGCGGAATGCAAGCACTCTGTCGGCGAGGTGGCCAAAACAGACGGGGGCTACAAGGGCGGCAGCTCCCATCGCGGTGAGCGCTATACTTACCTGCGAATCCGATAGGCCGTTCGCGTGGAGAATGACCGGTATAAAAGGGAGCATTGAGCCGTACGCTCCCAAGGTAATCGCGTAGGTGATCGCGATCGCCGCTCCGCCTCGACCGGGAGAGCACACAGTAGAAGATTCCTGGGTGGTTGGAGTATCGGAACCGGAATTCATTAATTTCTCTACACGAGGGTACTCATATTCCGTCTCGGCGCGGGGCGTTCAGTTAGCTCGCCGAACCGATCAAAGAGGTTGTAGGGGGCTGCCGCGAGTGCGTTCTCGCGGTTTCACCGATAGCGCGGTCGCCCACGATGGCGTCTCCAATCTCGTCGGGGTTGACGAGCGCCTCCGCTTGGTTTGTTCTTTGCAAGACGCGCAACCAATTCAGTGAGGGGTTTATCGATCGCCTCAAGGATGTCGCTTCGACGTTCAAGGATATTTAGAACATCGCCTATCGTTTCGGCCGTGGATACACACCCCTTTCGTGGCTCTTTTCGGATCTTGTCGTACACTGAATGTCGGGTAGGACGGAGCACAATACGTGGAAGCTTTAAGAGCCACGCATTCCGCCACCACAAGGTTTTGGCCTGACTCCATGTCCCATCGAGGAGTACGATGCCCTCTAGTTTGCGCAAGATCTCATCTTGGCCCTCAACCACGACGCCTTTTTTGTCCACCACGAAGAGGTGCCGATCCTTTGGAAGGTCTTCCATGTGAACGCTTCCCATGTAGAGAACTCCCCAGCGCTTGTTCTCGGCTTGGTAGCCCAGCGCCTTTGAAAAGTTTGGCCACGACAGGCCGGTGCGGACGACTGTGTTTGGTAGCGATGCTGTGATGATCGGAACTGTGCCGATATCGACCCCAGGCTCCTGTGGATGTTGAAGGATTAAAATCTTCGTTTTGGCTTTAACCGGCTCTGCAAAGCAGCAGACGCAGTACTTCTCTTCACGGCCGCAGGATGCGCAGGTGAGTGCTTCAAGAGGAGTAGCCGAGTCGTGTGGTGGGGTATCAGTCATCGGCTGCATTGTAGCGTTTTTAATCCTGATTGGCTAATACGCGACAAATTCCCCCCTAAAACGGGTACTTTCGCAACTTTCGAAGGGTAGGGCAGGGATAGATCTCGATATGTGGGTTAAATGGCTCCAGCGCTTGGTGGAGTGCTCGAGAGGCCTCAATTGCTCCCATGGCCCTGTTGGTTATCATACCGACGAAAAAATCGATTTCACCCTGTACCTCAGCATACAGGAGCACATTTGTGTTTCGAGCACACCATGTGTGCAGTGCCTTGCGCGCTGCTTTTGTCGCTCCGCCAATTGAGACCTTGGCGTGAAAGTGCTCAAACATTTTTCCGTATGGATCAAAGAGGTAGCTGTAGCCCGCAATTACTCCGACCTCCTCCAGTCGTCGCATTCGGTAGGCAAGGGTGGATGCGGGTGTCGCCAGTCGCCGCGCTAGCTGCTCTCCGCACAGGCTTGGCTCACGGCTGAGAAGTCGCAGGAGTTCGTGATCCATCTTGGATGGTTCAAATGAGTGATCGGTAAAGCCCAATCGGATCGTCGGCTGATCTGGATTGTCGTCTGTTCGAGGGGTGCCGAAGTGAACGAGTTGGATTATCGGTAAAAGCTGCTTCTTCGAGAACGGATGATCGAAGGTTTCACATAAATTCTCGATGAATTGGTGCACATCGAGGGGTGTTTTCACCATGATGCCTATTTTCAAGTCCTGGTCGCCTCCCGTTTCGCACAGAAACGAGACTCTGGTGTCGTCGATGCACCATTGAACGATCTTTTCTAGGAGGGCCTGAGAATTGCGTTTCAGCTTCACGAGAATATCAACCTCGAAATATCCCATCGGATACGCGTTGATATGGATGTGACGGTGAAGTAGCCCCTGTTCCAACAGCGAGTCGAGGATTCGGCGAGCACGAACGCTGGTAGTTCCGACACTGTTGGCGATCTCAGTCGCGGTGGCGTTGCCTCGCAATTGAAGGAACTCAAGCACAGCGAGTTCTAATTCCTGTATTGGTTTGCTACGGCTCATAGTTTGGATGATTGCAATAAACGCCCATCATTTAAAAGGTCTCGATTGCCATGGGCGCGGAATATCGGTGGCAGGGTATGGGACTGAACGTCGCTATCGTTCGATAGCCCACCAGTTCGGAGGATGCACCTTCGCGCAAGACTAAGGCCGAACCCACGCGTACACCAGCTCATGCACCACGCCCCCTTCAAGATTGGGGAAATGCCCATCAATAGTTTGAGTCCGGTCAAACGAGAGCCCTACCTTGCGCATAACGGCGCCGGATGCGGGATTATCGGGATGGTGCATCGCCTCTATGCGTTGCACATCCGGTTGGGTTTTGGCCCACTCTATCACAGGCTTCCACGCCTCGGCGGCGTAGCCTTTGCCCCAAAATGCAGGGTTGAGAATGTAGCCTCCGCCCACGGATGTGTCGGTATCATAGCCGATTCCACAATGTCCGATATACTCGCCACTTTCCTTGATCTGAATTATCCAGGTGAAATCTCCGCGATTGAGAGGGCGCCCCGCAAATGATGCCTCGACCGAAGTTAAAAATCCCCGAAGATCCTCAGGCACCTTGGCGCGTGGCCACGCCATGTACTTTGTTGCTACGGGGTCGCCAGCAGTCAGGTTGAATACCAGAGTCATGTCGGACAGCTCTACTGCCCGTAATCGAAGCCTTTCAGTCTCAAACGTTCGAGGTGCAACCTCGCTAAAAGGAGCTAGGGAAGTAGTAGTTTGAGTAGTTGTCATCATCTGTCGAGCATATCATAGGGGCAGTCATGCTCGGAGAAAAAACCAACTTCTGAATCTTTCTCCGTTCCCTATGCCATTTCCCAAACAAAAAGGGCCTGATTGCTCTTACAGTCAGGCCCCTTATACCGTTCGTGCGTGGAGATCTGAGTTACTGAGTAACCACCGGATTCTTCGCTGTGAGCGACCCAAGGAATGCAACGATATCAGATATCTCATCCTTTGAGAGCTTCTTACCGAGTTGGTACTCACCCATAATTGAAACCGCTTCATCGAGGGTCTTCACACTTCCGTCGTGGAAGTATGGGCCGGTCTTCGCTACGTTTCGAAGCGATGGCACCTTGAAGATCTTCTTATCGGACTCCTGCTTTGTTGCCTCAAAACGCCCCATATCGGTTGTCGCGTAGTCCTTAACCAGGCCAAGCTTTTGATACATCATACCCCCGATCGATGCTCCGTTGTGACAGGTGATGCAACCGCTCTTCACGAAGAGCTCTGCGCCCTTTTTCTCCTTAGCCGTGAGCGCCTTGCTGTCTCCCTTGAGGAATTCATCAAAGCGAGAGGGGGTGAGCAGTGTGCGCTCGAATGCGCCGATTGCGTTTCCGACATTTGCATACGTTACGGGATCCGCCTCGCCAGGGAAGGCTGCTTTGAATGCCTCCACTGTCTTCGGATCTCCTTTGAGAATTCCTACAACCTGCGCCTCAGATTCCATACCCATCTCGATCGGATTAAGGATCGGACCAAGTGCTTGCTTCTCTACAGATGGGGATCGTCCATCCCAGAACTGGGCGATGTGCAGCGCTGCATTGAAGGAAGTAGGGGAGTTCCTTCCCCCGCGCTTCCCTTCGTGGCCGGGAGATGTTGGCTCATTATCGACTCCAAAGGTTTTCAAGTTGTGGCACGAGTTGCACGACATCTTGCCGTTCTTTGAGAGCCGAGTGTCGAGGTATAGCGATTTTCCGAGTGCTACCTTGGCCGGGTTGCTCGGGTTCTCGGCCGATGGAGCAGCGTCGGGAAGTGGTGCGAAGGCGGCCTTCCAACTGGTATCTTCAGCGCGTGCGGTGGTAATGGTGACCGCCGCGGCAAGGATGGTAAGCGCGGTAGCTACGTTGCTCTTCATACTGAAACTCCTCGATGCAAAAACAGGTTACAAAGTGGCGCAAATACTACCCTGAGCCTCGGCAAAGGTGAAGCATTTTCGGCTTCTAGCAGGTCGATCGTTGATCATACCTATCAAAAGGTGAGTACCTGTTTGATTCCGAGACCCCTCGATGCCACCTGATGGTGTGTATCCGATGTCTGCCTAATCTGCCGGGGGTGTAGTAGACCTCAACGGCATCAACCCGGTGGTTTTTAAGTCCTCGCCGTCTGCAGAGAGGGGCGCGGTTACGCATAAAGGAGCGGGCAAGCCAGTGCAGTGTTCGGCGTTTCTGATCGGTAACTGCACCAAGCGCTGGAAAATTGTGCATTAGTGATGCGTGTCGGGTTTTTACCTCGACAACGACCAGCGTTCGTCCATCTTGAGCGATGATGTCAGCCTCAGATGACCCGGCGCGCCAGTTGGAGTCGAGGATCGAGAGGTTTGCGCGCACGAGGTATCTCTGGGCAGTCCGCTCTCCCCAGCGACCGACCTGCTTGTTGGATTTGAGAAGCAGGCGCTCCTTTATCCGAGCTCGGATGGAGCGACAGCCCTGAAATAGCTCTCCGGCCCAGCGGCGGGGTAGACCCCAGCGAATGTTTTTCGATGCACCTTGCATGGGCCGAGCTCTAGGATCGCAGCTTTATGGGCCGGGGTCGGGTACCCGGCGTGTTTCTCAAAGTTATAACCCGGATAGCGCACGCCGAGGTCTTTCATCAGGCGATCTCGCCACACCTTGGCAAGGATCGACGCCGCTGATATCTGCACGTGAAGACGGTCCCCACCAACTACGGTTTTTTGGGGCAAACGACAGGTTATCGGTTGATTCCCATCGATCAGCACCAGGTCGGCGGTAACGCGCTCGACAGCAAGCTTCATCGCAAGCTTGGTAGCCTGCAGGATATTCAACTCCTCAATCCGCCGCGGTCCGACCGCTATGATCGACCAGGATTTCGCGGTCGCTTTGATATATTCGAAAAGTTTCTCTCTTTGTTGCTCAGAAAGCTTCTTGGAGTCCTTGATGCGGGGGTCTTCAAAGCCCTCATCAAAGACCACCGCCGCAGCCACCACCGGTCCTGCTAGGGGCCCTCTTCCAGCTTCGTCAACTCCGCATATCAGCATAGGGGAAATCCTCGATCGTTCCTCGAAAATGTACCGCTCGGAGGGCCTTGAGTAAACAATCGAAAGGAGTCTCTCCCCTAATAAGGTCAGTTGCGCATCGGGATCATTGGAGGTAGCGTGATACAAAAGCCGTTTGGGCCGCCCGTCGCATCGTTTTAGACGGGTGCCGCCCGTGGAAATGAGTCATGGATCTGTACAGGTTTTTTCACCCCCACCACAACCCTCGCCTAAACACGACCCCGATTCGCTACACAGAACTGAGTGAGTTGCTGCAAGCGTCGACTGAGCTGCGAAAAGCTTTAGAGCGGGGGCAGCACCGGACTGCTAAAGCCCCGTGTGCGCCGATCCTCCCAGAGCATTTCGCTGATGCCATTCGAGCGGCGCGTTTCGTTGAGGATGCGCTGCGAGCGATCAGTGAAGCTCATCCTGGGGATTCCGAGGAGGTTTTGGCGGAGGTAATGCGCGAGCGGTCCTCTACCACAGGGTGGGATGCCTGGACGCGAAATGTTCAGGAGATGTTGCACGACAAACCGTAAGTGTACGGTGTGCATGATAAAAGCCATGACCCCTGGGTCGTGGTGTCAGTTGACGATATCTCCCGTGGCTGGCTGTGATATAACGATTAATTAGTATGTCAAAAAATAATAAGAAGAATCAGAGGAGCAAGAGATCTGCTCAATTGCAAGCCAAGAACGCGGCATCAAAAACTCCCAAGAAGAATGCGAAGACCCCTTCAGTCCCGGGATTGGGACCAGGCAGGCGAGGTCGTAGAGGTGAGTTGCGACGTCACCTCGATGAGCGTTTGCGTATGTTGTACCACCGTACCATGGTGCTTGAGAACGAGCTCCGCAAACTCGATGAAGACCGTTTCTACCGGGTATGCATCTTTGGAAGCGCTCGTATTAAGCAGGACACGAAACAGTATGCCGAGGTGTTCGAGCTCGCTCGTTACTTTGGATGGGAGGGAATTGATGTTCTCACTGGTGGTGGGCCGGGGCTCATGGAAGCGGCCAATAAGGGAGCGCGCCTCGGCAGAGAGGAGAAGAAGACTCGAAGTCTTTCGTACGGATTATCAATCCAGCTTGAGTTCGAGCCCGAGCCAAATCGTCACATCGATATTAAGCGCCATCACCACAAGTTCTCATCGCGCCTCGATGATTTCATGAGACTCTCGCACTCGGTTGTGTGCACGCCTGGTGGGATTGGTACCATGTTAGAGTTCTTCTTCGTGTGGCAGTTGATTCAGGTCAAACATGCAACCCCGCGTCCGATCGTACTTCTCGAAAAAGAGTTCTGGAATGGGGTGATTGATTGGATGAAGCGGGTGCCGCTGGGTCGTGGGTTAGTTGGGGAGAAGGATTTCTCCAATATTCATATCGTCGATACCCCCGAAGAGGTGTTCGAGATCATCTCGGCGCATCACCGTGAATTTCGCGCTCGAGCTGGAGCTGTCGAGGAGTCGGCGTAAGTTCTGATTAGTCCTCGCCCGCTGCTTGTCGCTTCTCCGCTGCGGCACGGATCGCATCTAAGAATCGATTCCGAATCGCCTCTCGACGAGACTCCTCCTCTGTTACTTCGCCCGGCTCTTGGTACGATCCCTCTGGCTCTGCTGGTTCCGCATATGAGTCGTCATCTACGGGAGGCCCATCCGCTCGCGCCGGCGCAGCTTTTGAATCGCTCGCTTTTTCGAGGAGTGAAAAGAGATTTCCAGTGTTTTGTCCGCCACGGGTTGATGGAGAGATCGCTGGTGGTTCAGACGGGCCAGCCTTGAATCCTCCAACACCCTTTGTCGTGTCTACAAGCGAAACTCGTATCGGTGCTGGGTACCCATCAAGTATAAACCGGCCCTCAGGTGCAGCTGCTGGTTTCAGCGACGATGTGTTGTTGCTCGCCGCTGGAGCTGCTGGGTTTGCATCCGATTGCTTTGGGGCAACTGCTGGAGGTCGTGCCTCAGCGGGTTGTTTTGGTGGCTCAGTGACCATGGCTACTTTGGCCGGCGCTTGCGGTGCAGTCGGCGCCTCAGAAGGGGATCGGTTCACGAACGTTACTGCGACCCATACGCCGACACCGGCTCCAGCCACGAGGCTTCCTACTTTTATAAGTGAAGCGAGGCGCGAGCCCGATGACACGTACTCGCCTTCTGCTGCATCGATTGACATCGGGGCTGCCAAAGCAGCGGCTGAAAGGGTTGCTGCGGTGCGATTCTCGGGGGCTTGAGCTTGAGTAGCTGCGACTCCTCCTGCCGCAGCGCTCTCGGCATCCTGACGGAGTCGATCGCGCAGCTCGTTAATGTACGCATTGTGCGCAGAGCCCGCGGATCCGAATCCGATAGTGCGCTGCGATGTCTGTCCAACTTCGATTCGCTCGACGCATTGGTTGTCGATCCAGCTCTCGGGGCGGTATGAGAGGCTGGGAATGACGATGATCGCTTTCCGTGTGCGGGCGAATGTTGCGAGGATATCTGCAGCTCTCTCTCTCCACTGTCCGGAGATGTTTTCAAACGGGTCGTTGAGCACCACGATCTTCTCAGGGTCCGTCGTTGCTGCGAGGAGTCGCAGACGTGCCTCCTGGTCTGGGCTCAGATCGGAACACCTCTTCTCAGCTACTGTTTCGAGTCCGATAGAGACGAGGAGAGCGTTGATCGCATCGTTGGGAACCTCACATCCAGACAGGAACTCCTGCACGGTGCGACCCGCGGTGGGAGATGGCTCTCCAAACCCAATTACCGTGTGTTCATCAGCTCGATAATCAGTCCCGTCAACAACAGCGAGGAGATTCTCTTTCCCAGGTGACCCGCCCAAGGTTCGTTGGTATGGACGGAGATCGCTCGGCACCGATGCGCGTAAAACTGAGATCTTTCCAGCAAGGCATGACACCACACTCAAGAGCTCACCCGAATTAGATAGTAACTTTAATTGCAGCTTCTGTGGCATCCCGTGTCCCCTTGAACCCACTGTCTTATCCCACAGTAGGTATCGGCACGTTTGGCTACTGACATGAGGCTTTCATGCTCTGGGCCGGAAGGTCTCGTTCTAGCGGACGCGGCGCGGTATGGAGGGCGCTGCCAGCGCGTGAAGGCATAAATAGGCGTTCTTTTTAGGGGTTTATCTTGCTCTCCCTGTTTCGCACGGCTGAACGTGTATCTGATCCGGGCGCGTTCTCCTGGCCGCCTACAGGAGTACCCTCCAGGTGATCTGGGGGCCAATCGTTCTTCGCAATATGCAAAGAGCCAGCAGCAAGCAACTCCTGGCTTTGAATTTCCGCCTCCGTGCGCACAGCCCCAAGGTCTAGCGACTTTCTCTCAGCGTATCAGGCTGCTGTTGCCACAAGCTCTCCCCCTCGAGATCTCCACAACTGGAGCCCCCCAGCAAGGCTAAAACCCTGTCCTCCACGGCGGCTCAATTGGGCGGCACACCGTCGTGACTGCTCTCCCACGGGGCAGATAAATAGCACCTTGCGGTCGTACCCCGAAAACGGCGACCGCAAATCGAGCAGCTTCTCAAGGTGTTCCAGGGGTATATTGATCGCACCGTCGATCGTTCCAAGCTCGAAGGCGACTGAATTACGCACGTCAACGATGAGCGGTGCGTTGTTGCTGATCCACTCTCCGGCCCCCTCGGGCGGGATCTCTGACGCGGCGGCGATCTGCTGTGACGATAGTGAAAAGATGGAGCGCGGGTCGGCCTTACTACCGAACAGCTCCGGGCGTCGCTCTTTGATGTACGAAATGTACCACTCGACCCGATCGCATGCGATGAACACGGCTGTCTTGGGCGAATCGAAAGAGTCGCAGATACTCGACAAGAAGCGCAGAGCGCCGGCATAGTTGGCGCCACCCGAGGGCCCGCACAACACCCCGCAGCGCCGAATCAGACGTAGCATGCCGTCAATCGCCTCTGGTGACTCAACGGTCGTAAAATGCTGGTAGGCATCGCGTTGAAAGAATCCCGCCTCCCACAGCTGCTCCATAGTTCGGAGTCCGGGGATAAAATCATTCTTTCCCGCTGTTATTCCGAGGCACACCAATCCAGGGTTTGATTCACGCAGCCGCTGCCCTATACCCAGAGTCGAGCCAGATGTTCCCAAGCCTGAGCAGAGAAAATCAACCCGTCCCAGATCGTTCAGTATTTCGGCTGCGGTGGTTTCGTAGTGCGCCCGTGGGTTCCTCTCATTTGTGAACTGCGAGGTAAAATGGAGCTTTCCTCCCGAGGCAGCAACCTGCTTCTGAATCAGATACTGAGGGTCGTTCGGATCTTTTGGATCAAAACAGTTTAACGCTCCGGGGACCTCCTCTAACTCTACGCCTAGCAAAGTCAGTATGTCCTTGGTCTCCTGAACTCTCACCATAGAACTTACGAGCCTAAAGGGAATATCGTGCATCCCGGCGATAGCAGCGATGGCCTTGGCGGTGTTTCCACTGGAGTTCTCAATCAGGCCGATCTTTTCATGCGTAAGCCGAGTGATCTCGGGGCGCAAAAACTCCCAGGCGATCCGATCCTTCACGGATCCAAACGGGTTCCAGTACTCGAGCTTCGCAAAGAGATTCACATTCGCCAGCCCGTGAACCTCTGCGGGAATACGCAGCAGAGGCGTATCTCCTATCAGGTCGGTGATACTTGAGACGATCATCGCTTCTCCTCAAGTATGCGACGTATCGGCGAATACTCCTCGTCCAAACTCCATTCCCACGCGGAGTGCTGGCGGCTTCGGTACGCAACTACCTTTCGAGCGACGGGTTGATGTAGCACTGGGGATTCCACAAAATCCATCAGATACGGCGCAGTGTTAATGAAGACAAAGAGGTCTCCTCGCTCTGCTCGTAATCCCGGAAATACCTTCTGATACTGAATACAATCGTTCGGAATACACAGATTTCCGATGAGGTAGACACCGCGTGAATCTGGCTCACGCACCCCTCGAGGGATAAAAACGGGCTGGGTGAGGAGCTTCTGCTCATCGCTGCGCAGGTTCGAATGGTTCATCTCAAGAGAGATGAGGAGATCACCCCGCGAATTCTCCTTACGGCCGGCGACTCGTCCGATCGAGATTCCTGCCTGGTCAAGGATAGCTCTTCCAGGCTCAACCTCAAGGTGCACCAGGAGATCCTGCAGGACTCGACCGACTGGGGCGTTATCGAAGCCGGCCAGCCTCTCTTTAAGAAATCCCCGAAGCTGCTCAGCGCCAGATAATGGATGATAATGGTCCTGAAAATTCGGCGACCCAACGATCCCCTTGTCGGAGATCTGGTAGCCCAATCCGGAACCGTTCCATGTAATCGGCTTGGCAGCCCCCAAAACACTCGCCTTTAGGTACGACTGAAATCGCTGCCACTCACCGAGTTGTGCAGCGTAGCTAATCCTGAATCCGCCACCGATGTTGATAGCTGCCGGGCGCAATCCGCGCCGCTTAGCGGATACATAGAGCTCAATCGTAGCCTCCAACGCGGCTATCCGCTCCATGTTTGTCGGAAGCGGAAGGTGGTGAGAGAATCCGTACAGCTCCATGGAATCCCGAAGGTTCCATAAACGGTCGATGAGCTCTGCCGAGCGGGAGAGTGGAACTCCAAACACGGCTCCATTCGCGCCTAGCGCCGCTGCGCCTGTTGAGAATCCGGATAGTCGCACCATTATTTTTGGCTTTGGTCCCCACACCCGACCAGCGCTCAAGTGCTCCAATAGCTCTAATTCATCGAAACTATCGATGCAGATCGTGGCACCATGCTGGTACGCAAGTGCAAGATACTCAATATCTTTTGGACCAGAGGCGTGGATTCGGCTACCCACGATCCCGGCCGCCAGCGCAGCAGACATGGCACCTGCAGAGGAGACATCAACGGGTATTCCAATCAGAGCAACCTCACGCACCAGCCCCTGGGAACGATTCGGCTTGGTAGTGTAGATAACGGAGCCGTCGATCTCTTCCTCACGAAGCACCCCCTGAAACGCGCGCACGCTCTCACTAATCCGGCTGGGGAAGAGCACATTGAGCGGGGAGCCTAGGAGGTCAACTAAGCGATGAAGCTGGTCACGGTCGGTTAGAAAATCGAGGAGGTCGGGATGCATGGCTGGCGAGACGGCTGCTACCGCACGACACCCACAGACCCCGCAACACTGCGGCTTCGGTTCACAGGTGCTTTCCTCTACAGTGTGAGCCAGATCCATCTTTCACTCCGCACATCAAGGTTGGCAACAGTGCGGTCTCTCATTGCCTGCCTTGATCGCCGGATCAGCTGCCACCTTGTGTCCGAGATCGTGAGGTATCGCCGGGAGAGGCGGAAGAGCCACGAGTAAACCAGTAGCAACCTCCTCAAGAACCTTAATCGCACGGGGCGCATCTCCGCAGGATGGATTGTCGCGGAACCACTCCAGGAATGCTGGGCGGTGCGAATGACCAGCCATCGCAACCTCGCGCAACGCCGCTTCGATAGACGGAGCTTGTAGTACTCTGTGAGTGGTGGACGAGGGGGATACCGCGTCGAAAAAAAACTGACGAGAGTCCCCCTTCTCTAACTCGCGGGTTAACGCTTTCACAGCACAACCCCCATGCCCGTGGTCGGGCTCAAAACTAGTCAGCGCCCGTAGGTACCGGTATGGATCTTTTGACACAGCGACTAGGGTCGCTGCACCAGCCCCTACGTTAAGCTCGGCCTCCTTCGCCCGTAAAGCTGCGATTTCAGCGAAAAGAGTCGAGCCCTTCTGAAAGGCACTGAGCGCTACTATCACGGACGACAATTCAAACGCCTCATCAGTAGAGAGTGTTTCATGAAATATACACATGGGTTCCCTTTTAAAAAGTATGTCCTGAACACTAGCGACCTGTATACAAAGCCTCAATAATTGCTCGCTGTCCTGGAAAATCCTCCTCTTGTGCGAGCTTGTTGCGGTGCCCGAGACTAAATGATTCAGGTTTAGAACACGGGCAAAGCGCTCCATCCTTACAGATCACCACTACGAGTTCTCTGTTCGGTAGTCCCTCAAGAAACACCACCTTGATCTCCTCGCCCGGAGACTCCTCGGCTTTCTTATCGAGAACCTGTTGCAAGCGAGGCTCTGCCTGCCAAAGTCGCTCCTTAGCAAGGGCAGCTCGCGCAGCGCTAAACTCAATACGCTGCGCGGGTACCTCAGGAAGTTTGGGAAGGATTATCCCCAAGTTCTCGGTGGAGTGGGAACACCACCGGTGCACAGCAAATCCTCCCAGTCCTACGCCGCCACCGATTCCAAGCAAACACAGTGCATGTGGTCCGAGGAGTAAGCCTCCCCCTACCAACAGGGCGCGACGAGTCGCTTGAGCCGGGGCTTTCAGCCGAGTCAGATCTGTATCCTGGGCGCCTTGATGTGCCCTTGCCTGTTCAGTCCCTCTCTCAAGATTATTTGCCTTCGAAGGCTTTGCGGCGAGACCGCATTTTTTCCATAACATTATGATCGCTCTTTTTTATTACGGCGCGATACTACGTGCCTCACCCGAGCTTTTCAATGCGACAAAATGCCGCAGCAAGGCTTATTACTTCAGGTGAAAAGGCGGAATATTTTGCTATTACTAACGTCTGCAGGGATGTTCGCTATTACATCAGCGGGAGTGATGTAGGCGGTGAAGGGGCAGGGGTAAAAGGCTCTTCGGACAGCTTGATTGTTCTATCTCTCTGTATTGATCGCAGCACCCTGCAGGTAAGCACCAGAACGATCTGCACTGGTCCTAAGCCATGACCGTTAGCCCCGAACCTGAGCGCAACTTTCCTGACCGTCGGCATGCTTAAAGCTCAATTGGTAGAGCTCCGTATCTAGGTGAGGCTGGCTGGCCCGCGCCTGTTCAAAGGCACCCCGGGATCCAGAGTCGGTTTAACACAGATGGGGTATCTGAAACCCTAGGCGCAACATGCGCACGTTAACAAATGACGCCACCGTAGGTGCCTCTGCGCGCGGGGTCGGCCTCGCCGTCAGCGGAGCCATGGTGGCCTTGGGGTAGGGCGCAACGCAGCTCAACTGCTTAGAGGCAACTCTCGTCGGCTTTCGTTTTCTGACCCCTCAGCAAAGGGGGCGTGCTTTTAGTGCGGTACCAACAGGACTATGTCCGCAGTATCTGTTGCTCACAGGAAACACCCTCCAGCGAGCGGTCGGCACCATCTCCAGACCTCATTTCACCTCATTCCTGGGGCGGGATTTTTGGCGGCGCCGAACCTTTGGCAATTTTCGGTTAGGTGGATCCAATCCCCTGAGGGATGTTGCGGTGCATCTGACACGGTTGCTCTACGAAAAACTCGCACGGCAACCGCGAACAAGAGGCCTTTATTCACAAGAAAATCCGCGCCAGGGACTTTTCGACGTCGCCCCACAGAAGCACTCTGCCTATCGCTGCTGACATGGGAATGGGGAGGAGCCGTGCGAGTGCTCCCCCCAGACGGATAGCTCCGAGGTTGGTTTTTGTTGTGCGAGGTTTCCATGGTGAATATTGCGAACGGCTACAAAGCAGATACCGCTGCAAAGTCGTCCGATAAATCTGCAGCAGAGAGTACGACGCTTCCAGCACGAGGTTCCCTCGGTAAAACGCTTGGGGGGCTCTGAACGCAACCTGTCAGAGCAATCCATTACTGAGGCGCTCGGTCTCGGGAATGCTCCCACTAACCAAGAGGTCATAAACGCTCTCTATAACCATTACAACCGCAACTATTCGAAGATGTACAAAAGTGCTGAGCGAGACTTTGGGATCAAGGTTGATGCTCTTGTCGCTGCCAGCGAGAAACCCTTCATATCGACCGACTTAAAGCATGGTCGACTTGTTACTCGCTCGGATGTAGCTCCTCAAGAGACAGTCCGTGAGACGGCTCTCGAAAAATTCCTCCGGAATCGGGGGCTGGATGGATGGTCAACAAATCAGGATTTAATCAACAAGTTGTATGAGCGATATGGCCCAAACGACGCGACGACGTACGCTCGGGCTCGTTATGAGCTCGGAATAGATATCGAAAAGCTCTCTAAAAATCGCAAAGGCAGAATTGATGGGCTGGTTGCTGATGCCTCAGCAGCGCGCGGTAAATCAGAGCAATCGAATCGCAATGCCGACGGTCCAGCCTCCTCTACCAAAATTCGCTCCACACGAGACCGAGCGGCGAGTGATGAAGCCATGCAAGGACGTCCAGGTGCCGGCGATGGGCATCGCCCGGACCTGAAGGAGCGTGTTGAGCCATCAAAAATGGCGCCACAGTCAGAGCGGATCGATGATGGTCCATCGCGACAGTCAGGGATTCAACTCGGTCGGCTCATTAGTAATTACCCCCGCAGCCCGCTTGATGCGAGTCACGCTGATTCAGACTACAACGGCCCCTTTCTGAGAGAGCAGTTCAAGCTTGCCAAGTGGATTGATAACAGCTGCGCAATTCGCCTTAACTACGCACTTCGCAAGAGTGGTGTTGATATCGGCACCGGTGGCGCTCTAACCGAAACTATTCACCCGGTCAGCACGGATGGAACGACCGAGGCCCCGTTCGCTGCGACACTTCGGGCCAAGGAGTTGTTTGCCAAGATCGACAAGCACTTGGGAGGGGCCGAGAAGACCAAATTCGATTTTGGCCCTGATGATCGACCAGACCTTAGTGGTCTCAACGGTATCGTATTGTACGAATACCAGGATCTGAGTACCGGACGCCAAACCAGGCACATCGGCATTCTTCAGGATGGAAAGGAGCAAACCCTCGTTGATCCGACCGGGGAGCGAGCCCGTGGGAGAGCAACTGTTCTGCGAATTGATAGTGACTACGACAAGCTTGCTTCGCTCTAATTGATGCAGCTAAGGGCACTCAGACGCGTTACGCACGATCTATCGGGGCGGGCCTTGAATGCGTGCTTTTCGCTAAACTCTACCTATCTAACCCGTGTAAAGACCACATCGGGCGGAAGATCTCCGATGCGCGGTGTCGACATACGCAGTCGCTCGAAGACCGAGGCTTTCTCCAGCGGGCGGGTTCCATCGGAGCGTGCTCCCTTGCGAATACGGGCGATCCCGTACATGTCCTTTCCACACAGAATCGCCTCGATGCCAGCGCGGGTCTTCTCAGGGGGGGTGATGACGCGAACTCCATCGAGAAGCACACCCCCTCTCTGAAAAACAAATCCCGCATATTTGATCCGATGCTTGTTAAAGGCGAGTAGGTGATCAAATTGTCGATTGAGGCGCGGTTGCTGCCATTCGAGGGTATCGTGACACCAGTCGGTATCCGAGGTCCGCAGCATCGGGCAGGTATCTGCGCGTAGACACGGAAAGAGCGGAGCAAGATCGTGATGCTCATGAACGATCTGATCCCGGAGTGCCATCAATCGCCGCGTGTGCGCCTGTTGACCTGGTTCAAGAAGGAGGAGGTAGCCTTCGGGACGAAGCCTGGACGCGAGAATTTCAATGAGCAGAGTTGCGTCATTGTGCGGCATCTCTGCCAGTACATTTGCCGCGATAATTAAATCGTATTCACTACGCGATGAGGCATTAAGGGTTCCTAGCATCGTAAGTTTTTCCAAAGGATGCGGGGTGCGCCATTGAGAGAGCAGCCTCTCCGCCACGGTTCGCATCGCTGGCGCGCTTTCAACGCACGTGAGCTCAAACGGATGCTGCAATGCCGTAAGGAGTGCCAGACCCGCGGTGCCTGGGCCGCACCCGATATCGAGAACTGAGAGTGTGCGCGGCAGAGTCAAAAGGGGAAGCAGATGCAGTATCTTGGCGGCGTTGATGGTTGAGTAGTAGAGCGCGTAGGCCTCTGCGCCTTGAGTTGAGGTAACCGGCGAGGGAAGGCGAGAACCTACCGAGTGAGTTACGTACGCCTGTGAAATCCCCCGAATCTCCTTGGCGTAGTCCTTAAGGAAATCCTTTGATACATCGCCAGTGCAGTATTGCGAGTATGCGGCGGCAGAGAGGATCTGTGACGCGAGAAAGTTTTCTAGTGTATCGAGATGAGTCATGAGTTGGAGCGCATAGGGAAGCGAGGAAAAACCCAACCCTGCTGCGAAAGCGGGCCTTGGTTTGCTCTTCGCTTTTCAGTACATGGAAAAATCCTCCATGTATCTCAGACTTCGGCGAGCTCAGTCGAGTCGTGGATACACGTCCGGTTTTTCCCCGCACTGAAAATCGAATATCAACCCAAACTCCACTTTCTCGCTACGGGTAGGTTTTGCCTCGCTTCCCTAGCTTCGTCTATTTTGCGATCTCACGCAAAATGCGATCTGTGGAGCTGGGTGCCTCCGTCTACTATGACGTTATCTCTGCTAGTTAAGGGTCTTCTCTCCAGGGGTCCCACCATATAAAGCAATCTACTTGTGTCGATGGATGGTTAAATCAATTCATTTTGTGCAAGCACTTGAACCGTGTTAGCCGGCCGCATTGCGAGGTTCAGAATCCCCTAGTGAGGGATAAGGTAAGGGTCGAAATGCATGGTCTGGGCCCCCGGGGCTAGGGTTTCAACGGTCCCGGCAGAGCCGAAGCTGTGCCGCTAAGTTGCGAAAAAAGGAACACCTATCACTGGAGTATCAAATACGATGAGAAAAAGAGAGTCAAAAAGACTGATTGACCGTAGCGTTAGAGTGGGGTTGGGAGTAATCAGAAGGAGCTGGTTGGTAAGTTTGTGGTGGGGTTGATAGGGCTTTGAATTCAATAAGTAACGAACAATCCTTTACGTTTAGCGGTCGCCTAAGAAGTATTCGATTTGCTGTGTATGGGCTGAAAGAAGTGCTGATTACACAGCACAATGCATGGGTACATCTATGCGCCACAGCAATTACTATTATTGCCGGAATGTTTCTCAGACTCTCAATGTTAGAGTGGTGTGTGTTGGCATTGGCGATCACCTTAGTCTGGGTGGCTGAGGCGCTTAATACTGCTTTTGAAGTCTTATGCGATGTTGCCTCTCCTGAGTTCCATCCCCTTGTTAAAAAATCTAAGGACGTAGCAGCAGCTGCTGTGCTCCTTAGTGCTGTTGGGGCAATTATTATTGGAGCCTTAATTTTTGGTCCAAAGCTGATTAGTTGCCTAAGTTGCCATGATTTTTAAGAAAACTAAGAGAACCTTCATAGGTGAATTGCTATTTATCGGAAGGTTGCTCCCTTGTTTGTTCTCTCTTGGGCTCTTAGTGGCAACAATGAGCCTTGATCTTAGTGCTCGTGGTTATTTGTTTGGGATCTTACAATTTCTCGTTGCTGTTGCAGTAGTTGCACCACTTGGGAAAAGCAAGGCCAAACACTGGATTGCAATAATTTCAGTTACTTCTATTTTGGGTCTAATTGTTTTTGGAATTATTCAAAAATCAGTTGAGCCTAAAGAAGGCCAGATTTATTGCCCAGGCAAAACTAACTCAGCTGTGTTGGGCGGTATTTTAGAAGAGCGAGACATTGTTCTTAGTATGGCCCGATTCCTGCCTTTTATAGGAGGGATCAGTTTTAGCGAAGCTAAAGGATTGGTTCCAGAACTTATTAAGTCATATGACGAAATGGAATCGGAACAAGGCAAGTATTCAAGTCTGCTTTTTGATTCGCTAGCAGGTATCCCGTATTTTGTTGGCTCAGAAAGTCTTGCTTTTGATGCTAAAAATCCAAGCAATAAAAAATCTGCTGTAATATTTCTGCATGGAACAGGTGAATCTGTCCCCGATCTGTTGATCAAGAGTTAGGCAACTGGAGTGTCTCCACTAAGTAAGTGTAAAGTGGAGGTACTATGGAGAGTAAACGACGTAGATTCGGTAAGGAGTTCAAGCGGGAGGCTATACGGCTAGTGGAAGCCGGCGGTCGGAGCGCGATGGAGGTAGCTGAGAGCCTGGGGATCGATCCGTCCCTGTTATCCAAATGGATGAAATCTCATCGGGAGGAAGGCGAGGAAGCCTTTCGTGGGCACGGTAAGCGGACGGCGGTCGAAGAAGAGATCTGGCGCCTCAAGCAAAGGAATAGAGCGCTAGAGCAGGAGCTTGAGTTCCTAAAAAAAGTGAGCCGGTACTTTGCCAAGGACCCGAAGTAAAGTACCGGCACATTCGTGAGCTGGGGGGTCAGTTTAACCTATCGATGATGTGCCGTGCCCTTGGGGTTACTCCTCAGGGGTATCACCAGTGGTTTATGCGCAGTGCTAGGCGCGACAAGCGGCGCCAGGCTGAGCGGAAGCTGGTCGACGTCATCAAGCAGGTACACGATGAGAGCTTCTGCACGTACGGGCGTATACGCGTGCGTAGAGAGCTGCGAGATCAGGGGATTATTGTGGGAGAGAAGCGGATTGGCGACTTGATGCAGCAGCAGGGACTGCGAGCCAAGGCAGGCAAGAGGTTTCGAGCAACCACAAACTCAGCGCATTCAAAGCCTGTAGCTGAGAACACGCTGAATCGAGAGTTTGCAGCGACCGCTCCGAATCAGAAGTGGGTGGGAGATATCACCTACATCTGGACTATGGAGGGGTGGTTGTATCTTGCTGTGGTGATCGATCTGTTTAGTCGTAGGGTTGTTGGCTGGTCGCTCAGCTCACGGATGACCACGGACCTTGTGTGTAATGCGCTTACGATGGCGGTTGCCGCACGAGGCAAGGTGGCGGATATCTTGTGCCATTTCGACCGCGGGAGTCAGTACGCGAGTGACATCTTTCAATCGCTCTTGAAGCGATACGGATTCACGTGCAGTATGAGCCGCAAGGGCAACTGCTGGGATAATGCAGTTGCTGAGAGTTTCTTTCATTCGTTGAAGATTGAAGCCATCTATGGCGAGCTTTTTCGAACGAGAGATGAGGCACGCAGTGCAGTTTTTAACTGGATTGAGTGTTTTTATAACCCGAAACGGAGACACTCCGCATTGGGCTACGTGTCGCCTGCCGTGTTTGAGAGAGAGCCTCTCAAGCTTCCGGAGGCAGCATGAAGTGCCAAGGAGAGTTATCCATAATCGGCGCGTACGGGGGGTATTCAAAGACTCCCGCTAAGCACGCGCCGGTTGTAGGTAACTCGGTGCTTAACTTACTCATCAATATTTTGGGATCAGGATCAAGGCGGTAATTTTGCTCTTCTTTGCTGGATGATTTCAAAAGGATCACAATCTATAGGAGCTGCTACTTATTGCCCGACTCTAAATGTTTTAGGTGATTGGGGCTCAGAGACAGGACGAAAAATTGTTTCTGAATTAATCTCGGATCTTCGCTCAAAGGGAGCGGAGCATATTTATCTTGCGGGACTGTCTGCTGGTGCCGTTGGCGCTGGGCAAATCGCTGGATCTCTGGCCGAGGAGTTGGAAGGTGTAGTGTTGTTATTTGGTGGACATCCAGCAATTCGCACTCTAAAAAAACCAGTTCTTTTTATGTACGGGAAAGATGACGAGCGTTTCCCTGTTGAGCTTCTATCTTGGGTAGCTAAGTTAAGTGCAAAAACAAACCCACAAGTTACTATCAACATAGTAGAAGGAGGACATTTCTTTGCTTTGCAGCATAATGAGCAATTTTTAGAGCTATTTAAGGTATGGTTGTTAAAAGAATCTAAGTGAAATATGGATAGTTGCTTTGTAGCCCCCTAAAACAATCCCTCTCCGCCCGTAAGTAATCGAAGTGATTGGAATGAGTAATTACTTTGAGAGGAGAGGGATATGGGAACACCCAGTTACGACGGTAAGCAGGCGTATATGGGGTTGGATATTCATCGTGAGTTTTTGGTTGCAAGTTGTATCTGTGACGGGGTTGTCGTTAAGCGGTGCCGAATGCCTGGAGCGGCTGAGGCGGTTATATCGCTGGCGACTAAGGAGTTTAATGGCGCAGATGTTGGCGCGGCGTACGAGGCAGGGTGCAGCGGTTTTTGGCTGTACCGAAAGCTCGTGGCGGCAGGGATTGACTGCATAGTGGGACACCCTGCGTCGATAGAGGTCTGATCGCGTGACACCGTTAAGACGGATAAGGGGGATTCGTTGAATATAGCGCAGCAGCTTTCGGCGGCAGGTTGCGCGGCGTGGGGTTCCGACCGAAGAGGAGGAACAGCAACGACTACTGACCCGTACTCGTGATCAGGTAATGAATAAGAAGCGCCGAGTAATGGTTCAGATACGGATGCATTTGCATTACCACTGCCGCATCTAGTAAATCGGTGCTGCAGCACCGCTACCTTGCAAAAGCACGCGATAGCGGGGTTTTGCCTCCCCTCCCTAAGTCCTTGACGCCACAACAATAAAAATCTCGATACATTCTTAAGTCCCCGCCACGCCCTGCCGTCATCCTACTTACAGCAGGTTAGGGGGGAGAACCGGTGCCAGGGATATCACGCAAAACGATTGATCGATCGACGAGTATCGCCGCGCTCTCGTTGCGTCTGATGTGCGCCGTGCTCTATCTACTTTTCGCGCACGTGAGCGCCTTCGCGACCCCGTCCGATATCGGACACCTCATTCGCTCAAAGAACCTTGAGGAGAAGGTCCTCATCCCGCACCAGATCGAGACCTCACGTGCGGAGCTGACTACCCAACCGAAGGAGGTAAACCTCCGCGCTATCTTAGAGCCGCACGCTTCAAGCAAAGAGGAGGTACGAGCGGTTCTCAATATCCTCAATAACCCGAGCATTCTCACCGTCTCCGTTCGTCTCCTTGATTCGGAATTCTTTGATGACAAGGTGGCTCGGGATTACCGTGACCGCCTCAAGGACTTCGCCTTCACCGGATGCCAAAGGGATGGATTTAAGTTCTTTCAACAGATGGGACACGCACCGATACGAGAGGACCTCTGGCGTGAACTGAGCGAAGAGGGACGCGAGGATGTTGAACGCATCTTCACCGAAGCGAGATCCGGAGGTGAGGTTGTTCTACTCGATAGAGCAGGCAAGCTCTACCGTCTCACGAATAGCTTCTCCATAACACGGCTCTCTGAAAACCAGGGGATCGACGGCGTAGCGCTTCTTGGGAGGGGTGTCTACACCGACCTCGCTACGATCGGACAAACGATTGCGACCGCGGTATCTGAGCCTAACCGATCTCTCTTTGACCTCTCAGAGGCTATCCCATCGATCTACGCCTTTTCGCTGAAACGGATGGGAGAGGAATCCCCCGGCTCAACCATTCAGTACTACGTCTCCGTAGGGATCACCTCTCAAAACGTTGAGGGTGGCGAGCCCCTCTACGATGAGGCGGCTATCATCCCGATCCTAGTGAAGGTAGAGCAACGATCGGAAGAGGTGTGCGATAATGGAGCCGACGATGATGGTGATGGCTCCGTTGATTGCGGTGATTCGGACTGTTCATCATCCGCAGCGTGTCCGACTCCTCCTCCTCAAGAGGATTGCTATAACGCTACAGATGATGATAGTGACGGCGCTGCTGACTGCTCCGATTCCGACTGCGCCTCCCTTCCAAGCTGCGCTCCACCTTCCGAGGACTGCACCAACGGGATAGATGATGACGGCGATGGCTACACCGACTGCAGCGATTCCGATTGTCAGTCTTCCTTTACCTGTAGCGCTGAGTGCCCGTATGGTGGTGGGTCATGTAACTGCTGGAACTCATGGTGGGGATGGGGCAGCCGTAGCTGTGACTGTTCAAGCTGTCCACAACAACCGCAGAATCCGGAGTTCCTGACCCTCTCGGAATCCAACTCCTATCCCCTTGGCTGTTACAGCGATGAGTTTTCCTTTCAGGCTCGCTTTCCGGTCTACGGCGATTATGCGGTGCACGTTGACGGACAAAACGTCCGTTATCTTGGCTGGACGAGTGGCGATCAAGCTATCTCGCTCTCGCTTACCCCTGGCTACCACCAACTCACACTCGTCAACCAATCGGGTGCGGGATCCGCCTCGGTGAATATCTCAACCTACTATTCGTGTGAGCGTGAAAACTGCTTCGATGGATACGACAACGATCGAGATGGATTAGCTGACTGCCGCGATCCTGAGTGTTCAGGCTACTGGGCATGCTTCTCGATGCCTGAAAACTGCTCAGACGGTATCGATAATAATAACAATGGCGCCACCGATTGCTCCGACTCCGATTGTTCAACTGATCCGAGTTGTATTCCACAACGTGAGGACTGCGCCAACGGTCGGGATGATGATGGTGATGACTTCATAGACGGGGATGACTCCTCCTGTCGCGGAAGTGAGGTGATTCCGGCGGAGGGAACGCCTCTTGCGACCTTTGATCCGCTCTTCGGTATTCGGCTTGGCGACCAATCCCCACGCATCGTTCGTATCACAGACTCTACATGGAGGCTTGAGACGGCTACCGAGGGTGCCGCCCCAGTTGAGCGTGCGCCCGTGCGAGTTCAGATCCGCGATGGGGTGATCGAGGCGCTCTTCGCTCAAGAGGAGCGAGGGGTGTTTCAGGAATACCTCGCGCCGAACACCCGCTATCGCCTGACCCTCTCCCTGCGAGGGGTCGACGAGAACGAAAAGGAGTTTACGGTCGCTGACCACTATTCCCAACTGTTCACCACCCCGGACACCGCGGTGCTTCCAGATGGGGTCGTCTTGGTGCGTCACGATATTGTGCTTGAGGCAAAAGAGGTTTCAACACCGGTGCCGACCGAGACACCAGCCACGATTGAATCTGAGTGTGGCGACGGCGCCGATAACGACGGGGATGGAGCCAGTGACTGCGCTGACTCTGACTGCTCAGGGTCGCCGAGCTGCGCTCCACCTTCCGAGGACTGCACCAACGGGATAGATGATGACGGCGATGGCTACACCGACTGCAGCGACTCCGATTGTCAGTCTTCCTTTACCTGTATCGCCTGTAGCGCTGAGTGCCCGTATGGTGGTGGGTCATGTAACTGCTGGAACTCATGGTGGGGATGGGGCAGCTGTAGCTGTGACTGTTCAAGCTGTCCACAACAACCGCAGAATCCGGAGTTCCTGACCCTCTCGGAATCCAACTCCTATCCCCTTGGCTGTTACAGCGATGAGTGGCGATCAAGCTATCTCGCTCTCGCTTACCCCTGGCTACCACCAACTCACACTCGTCAACCAATCGGGTGCGGGATCCGCCTCGGTGAATATCTCAACCTACTCTGTTGACCCTTCATGCCGAGGAAGTGAAGTTATTCCTCCAGAGGGCACTCCGATCGCAAGCCTTGATCCTGTGTTTGGTGTGCGCGTTTCAGAGAATGCCCCGCAGGTAGCAAGTATCACGAGCTTTGTCTGGCGAATTGAAACCCTCTCAGGTGGGGCTACTGGTCGTGTTCTCGAACCGATTTCAGTTACGATGCGTGACGGGGTAATAGAGGCGAATTTCTCGATCGAAGAGAGCGGAAAATTTCGCGAATACCTCACGCCAAGTACCGAGTATCAAATGACCTTCTCTGTCCGGGGTGTTGATGCGTACGGCAACGAAGTCGACGTAGCAGACGGACAAAACCAACGCTTTACAACACCAGATGCAGTCTCGTTCCCCCTTCCGAATAACGTAGTGCTGATTCGCCATGATGTAGTTGTAGAATCGAGGATTATCCCTACTCCGACTCCCTCCTCATCTTCATCTGAGTCTTCCAGTTCCGAGGATGGCGGTGGAGGCGGATCGTCCTCGTCCTCATCTGAGTCCTCATCTGAGTCGTCTAGCTCGTCGGAAAGCTCTTCGAGCTCCTCGGCTCCCGGTGGAGGGGGCGGAACAGAGTGTGGCAACGGCGGCGTCGATAGCGGAGAGCAATGCGACGATGGAAACCGGCAGAACGGAGATGGTTGTGACGGCAGCTGCCAGACACAGTGCGGTGATGGCATAGTTGCAGGTGCTGAAGAATGTGACGA
>JBIJBZ010000250.1:0-3759 GCA_044344945.1 Bdellovibrionota bacterium
CGTGTGACCACACTTCTTCGGGTACGTTCAGTTTACGTGCACGAGCAATGTTCACGTCCGGAAACGCCAATTCTACCCACTCGATTCCACGAAGACCCAGATTTCATGAAGCCTGCTACTGCGAGCGCCGATAATGGTGCTTTTTCGGTCCCAAATACTACCTTCAGACCGGAAGGTATCTCGATACGATTCCGCCCCGCAGATACTTAGTTGAATTCGCCCTTCGGGCCCGAAAAATCACCACTCTCGGCGCTCTCGCGACGCAGTTTCATGAAAAATGCGGGCTAGCGTTTCCGCCATGCCTTCACAGGTGAGAATACCCCCGGGATAATCTGAAGAAAGGCCTGCATTTGCACCGGGCCTGTTGGACGCAAGAGCGGCAACACAACCTCTTCAGCGTACGGGTTTCCGGTATAATCCTCCTCACACGCTCGGCTTTTTTTGGTCAAAACTCTCAAAATGATCCCTACGGAACCCTTTTCACCACGCTGCTCAAGTCTACGCAGAACGCCTTGTGTGTAGATTCGTCCAGACGTCCCAACGGCTCACCGTTCGAACACCAAATAGGGGGTAAGCCAAAGGGAAAATATTGAATGGTAGTTTCACGTTATGGCCATTCCCTCCTAAATCCCGTATCCTCGCGATATGTCTACATCCAGCAGTATGCACCCAATCGGCCCCGGCCAGAGCCATGCCGAAGAGCTACCGTTGCCCTCTTCACCCCCTCAAAGTTCTCTGGGCGGCCTTGTGGCCCGGCTGAGAGGCCTCTCCTTGGCTGACTACTTGGCCGCGGGATTGCTGGTTGTGTACCTCTATTTCTTTTTATGGGGCGACTCCAAGAGCGCTGTCGGAATAGCTCCTTTCTGGTTTAACCCACTCTGGCTTACTGACGACTCGGTCCAACAAACATACCCATTTTGGCGAGCAATCGATCCAACCGCTTTCAACGATGATTTTGTTACGCGGATGATGATTAATTACATCCCGCCGGGCCACTATTGGCTCGGGTATGCGATCACCAAGCTTACCGGCGACCCGATCATGACCGGTCACTGGATTATGCTCGTGCAGCTCTCCCTTGCCGTGGTTCTGGTATTCGGCGCCGTGCGAGCACTTACCAAGAGCTACGCGGCTGCTCTTTTTGGTGTAACCTGGTTCCTCCATACCCGTCATGTGGTACAGCGAATTACTGCCGGCCTTCCACGCGGCTGGGCCGCTCCTATCATCGCCGCATTCCTCTACTTTGCAGCCACACAAAACCACCGCGCGATCCTGGCAACGATCCTGGTAGCGTGCCTGATCCATCCACCGTCAACCGTTGCAATCTGCCTTGCCTACGGCATCTACCTGCTTGTACAAGTCTTGCGACCACGTGCACGGCCGCAATTCAAGCGCCCGTTTATCGAACTCTTGGTACTTGCCCCCATATTTATCTCGATCACGGCATGGTCAGTTTCCAAACCTCCTGAGTTTGGAGCCATGACAACGTACCAGGAGGCTCTGCAGAAACCTGAGTTCTCTGCCAACGAGCCCAAAGGTAGGTTCCCATTTGTACCCTTTAAACCAATGTCGCAAGAGGTGTCATCATTCGCATTCCAGGCATTCAGCACTCCCCGACTGTTTAAGGCGAGCGCCTTCATCCGAAGCTACACCCCCTATATTGTCATAATACTTGCAGCGATCCTGTCTTTCGTTGGGCTGCGTCGTAGAACCCCCGCGTTTCCCGGACTGTTCATTTCATACGCCATCGCTTCAGCGCTAGTCTATGTGGCCTCTCGGGTGCTCGCGTTCAAGCTCTTTGTCCCAGATCGACATCTGCAATTTCCTTTCGCGATACTCTTTGTTGTCGGATTTACAAGCGCTGTGTGGCGGATTGCTACGAGCACATCCGCTGAGTTTTCTCCCACACCGGGATACCGGAAGCAGATTAAAGACTATCGGGGCATTCTAGCGCTCACCCTGTTAGCGGTTTTCATTGTCGCCGGCTCTGGGACCGGTTTATATGGAAGTGCCAACTTCAATTATGACCGCTACCGTAGAGGCAGGGTATTTGATTGGCTCCGTTCACATACTTCGCTCGATGCCGTAGTTGCCGGCGAGCCTATTTTTATCGATCCCGTGCAGCTCTTTGCTGAGCGCAAAGGATTCATTACATCGGAAACTGCACACCCCTTCTACACTGGATACTGGCAGGAGGCGCGGCGCAGACTAGAGCTTTCGCTACGAGCGAATTATGCTCTCACTACCGACGATTTTTTAGGGAGGGTCAGCTCTGAAGGGATCTCATACTTTGTCGTCGATCGGCACAGCCTTCTCGGCAACCGTCTACAGAAGGCCAAATACTACGCACCGTTCAACTACCTTATTCGGCAACTCGCTCAACATGCCCCCGAAGATTACTTTGGCAGAAAGCTCCTAAAACTGCCCCGAGAGATATCGGGGCGCTTTGCGCCCTACATTGATGACCGGGCTATCGTCATTGATGTCGAGGCACTCAAACAATTGAAACAAAACTCTCCTCAGCTCCTTCCCTGAGAGATCTGGAAACAGTTCGGGTGTTGGGAGATTCACGATACAGATGACCTGGCAGCGGCACCCTGGGAAGCTAGCATCCCTTGGAATGCTTGCTCCAGGTCGCTTGCTGTGATCGCCGGGCACGGCTCAAGCATCTCCCCGAAGATGCCGCGTTGAATGAGCGCCACCTCCTCTTGAATACCACGATACGCTTCGCGGTGATACTCCGCCAGAAAGAGTTGCGAACGTTGCATCTCGCGTTGCCGAAAGAAACCGATCGGCAGCTGCGCGGTATAAAGCTGCGCATGACGAAAAAAACGACGCCAGAGATCGAAATCTGCCGCGAGTGAGAATCGAAGATCCAGTGCTGAGCCGACCTGCTCCCACAGTGAGCGCCTCCAAAACGTACCCTCCTGTTGAACAAAGGGACGATCGTAGCCCTCCGTTAGGTACGAGGCTCGTGCGTACATCTCTGGAAAATGCGCCACTTCTTCAATTCCATCCTCGGTTAATGAGGCTTGCACCCCTGTAAGCCAGCGCACCTGCGGGTATGCGAGAAACACTGCGGCCACACCCCACAGCGCCCCAAGAGCATAGCGATCATCGGAGTTTAGCCACGACATCACCTCGCCTGTGGTGAGGGAGAGACCTTTCTGAATTGCAAAGTACTGTCCCGCATCAGGGGCAGAGCACCAGTAACGGAGGTGACGTGCATACCGTTGTATGATCTCCACCGAGTTATCAGTGCTACCGCCGTCGATGATAATGTACTCAAGTCTTGGATAGCCCTGACTCAGGATCGAATCTATCGTTTCCTCAAGAAACTCGCCCTGATTAAACGACGGCGTTACGATTGAGATCACCGGCCCCTTCTCCTCAACGATGCGCCGAATGTGGGGCGCAATCGACAAAGATGTCCGCGCTCTAGGGGCCGCACCTGGTAGCGAAGCTAAAACGGGAGCTGCCTTGAATACAGCGGGGGCCTCGCTATCACTGGGAAGTAGCGGCCGAGCCCTCTTTTCATCACCAGCAATGCGCAGCGCCTCAGCCACGAATGTTGGGCTCAGGGCTTCACTCAATCCCTCAAGCGGCGGCCGTCCGACGATCACGGGGACGTCTAACGTTACAGGCTTCGTGAGCTGCATAAATCGACAACACAGTTCATAGTCGTAGGCTTCTTTGAGTGAAAGATTTAGGTTACCGCCTACACGTTCAAACAACGCCCTGCTCCATATCATCTGCGCA
>JBIJBZ010000201.1:0-5302 GCA_044344945.1 Bdellovibrionota bacterium
GCTTGTAAAATTCCTCTCATCGAGCACCATGCTTCGACTCCAGCGAGGCAGATGCAATCGCATGTGTTGCAGTATCCCAACCGCATCGAGATACATACGGGCACCACACACGAAGTCTATCCTGCCTAAAGATTGAATGGCCTCCGCCGTGAATTTTAATCCTTCGCAAGTAAATTCGTACGAAGGGTCCGGGATAACCGAATAGTACTCGCCACGGGCACTTTGTAGCCCGAGCTGCAGCCCCTCGACGTCAGAACCATGCGGCATGACAAGCGGACGAACTCTAGAATCCAGCGCGGAAAGCTCGCGTTCAAAACCACTATCCACACCAATTCCAACCACCACTATCTCGAACTTCGGATAGCGCTGATACAGAGCAGACCGAATTACTCGAATTCCAGTACGCCAATCTTTACCCGCTACCATCACCAGCGAGAACAGCGGAAGGGCAGAGCATCGCTCAAGCGGTTCCCGTTGGGACGAGACTCGGGCAGAATACTCCACCAGCACATTTCGAGCGGTTACGTTGTCTGGAAAAAGCGCAATCTCCGTCTCCAACGCCTCGATAACACTGAATGGAAGTGTGTCGACACCGATACAAACGCCCCTTAGAAAATTGAGGTTCCGTATCGAGCACTCGAGCTCGACTGCTCTCGACATCGCAGCACGGAAACCCTTCACATACCTCCGATTGAGGCAGTCGACAGCTTCCTGGACATATTGCAGGCCCTGTTGCTCTCGAGATTCTGGCTGTGAATAGCTCATTACGTTGAATTCGCCTTCGGGGAGTCACCATTAGATGTGCGCACGTACACGGGATGCCCACTTATATGATGACAGGGTCCCTCTGCTGGTTACAGGCATCTTGCCGACACAGAAATCCGCAAGCGATCTCCCTCACGCTTCCCAGCTAACCAGACGATACCATTCACAATAACACTCCTATCCCTGAACTACCCTCGGGATGCGCTGATTCAGGGTGACAAGGATCTCATGCGGCGTTGTGTCGATAGCCTCAGCGAGTTCCTCAACGGTTATGAACTGCGAACCCTGCTGGCCAATTAACACAACTTCATCTCCGTTGTAGCCCACGCCGGATGCTCCAAGATTAACCATTAATTGGTCCATGCATACCGCTCCGACGATCGAATATCTCTCTCCGCGAATAAGGGCCCAACCACGATTGGTGAGGCTGCGGGGATAGCCATCACCATAGCCGATCGGAACGGTAACGATGCGCGAATCCTCGGGGGCATGCCAGCGATGACCATAGCTCACCCCGGCCCCCTTTTTTACCACCTTGAAAAACACGACCTGACTCTTGAGTGCGAGGCTTGGGCGGAGATCAATCACCCCGCGCATGCCCTGATGCGGATAGACACCGTAGAGAGAGAGCCCCGGCCGAACCATATCGAGACGACTGTCCGGAAGTGCCAGCAAGCCACCCGATGCTGCGATGTGCTTATCAAACGGCATCGAAGCGCGAGGCTCGTAGTAACGAAGCGCATCCATGAAGCGATGCAGCTGCTCACGCGCTAGCGAGAGATCGTCAGGATCTACATCGGCGAAATGAGAATATATCCCTACGACATCGCAATGTTTCGAACGTAATGCTGCATCAAACAGGGTCTGGGCTGCGTAGGAATGCACCCCTATTCGCTCCAGACCCGTGTCGATCTTCAGATGCACACGTGCTCGCTTACCGAGCCTACCCGCCGACTCATCAATCTGTTCGAGTTTGCTGACCGATGAGGCTGTTACATCCACATCATTGACGATGTACAATTCAAGCTGGTCCTTTAAAAGTCCACCAAAAACCAAGATTGGAACGGAGATGCCCGCTCTTCGCAACTCCACTGCCTCTTCAATGTATGCGACTCCGAGCGAATCGGCCCCTATGCGCTCAAGTTCACGGGCAATGGTTATAATCCCGTGGCCATACCCATTGGCCTTCACCACGCCCATCACTTTCGCTGGGCTAACAAGCTTTTTAATCGCTTCAAAGTTGTGACGGAGCGCTGGGAGGGAGATCTCAGCAACGGTGGGTCGGTTAGTAAACTGAGCTGATGTTTGTTCTTTCATGGATCCTATGCCAGAGCAACGTTTCGACAGCTAGCCGCCGATGGGCTATTTTGGTACGCACTATTATTTTTAATAATGGTAACTTAGACGGACCCGAAGCAAAAATGAAGGCATCTATCGTATGAGTACCTTCACAACAAAATAACCGTGAGCGAAACGACCGCCTCCACCCCTTTGAAGCCTGCTCACCCTACCGGCGCATCCCACGCTGAGGGTTCCTCTACGCATGAGTTTTCCGCTCCAGTGGCGTCCAGCACTATCTCGCTTCCTCGATCGAAACGCCGGAAAACCCTCAGGTTTTTTATGCGGCTCCTCCTTGTTGCACTGCTCGTAGCATGCGCAGTTGTGGTCTGGGAGCTGCGCACATCAACCCTACAATCACGCTACTTCACCCGGATCGCGCGGGAAGCCACCTACTCCGTTCAGCCGGGGCCCAGCCCCGATCCATGGTTCCCGAGCTTCGGGCCCTACGATGTACGGCTAGGCTATACCAGAGTTGCCGGGATCATCACCAATCTTTTAGAAAATGGTTTTGAAATATCGTCTCAGGCTCGCCTCTCCGAGAGGTTCCTGAGCCTAGCCCGAAAAGGGGCCTATCCCCCCTACTTTGAAAAGACCAAAGCGGGGCTCACAATCCTGGATGACCGCAACACCACCATCTACTCAGCCTATAGGCCTGAGAGGATGTATGAGACCTTTGAGTCAATCCCATCGGCAACCATTCAAGCGCTGCTCTACATCGAGAATCGAGAGATCCTCAATCAGGAATACCCGTTCAAAAATCCCGCAGTTGAGTGGGATCGATTCGGGTTAGCAATCCTTGAGAAGCTCAAACAGCTCTTTAATCCCGATCTGAATGCACCGGGCGGGAGTACGATTGCAACGCAACTTGAAAAATACCGGCACTCAAAAGACGGCCGCACCGGTGGGATCAAGGACAAGTTACTGCAGATGTTCTCAGCAAGCCTGCGAGCATACATGCACGGCCGAAACACTATAAAGACGCGCAAATTAATCCTACAGCAGTACATCAACTCAATTCCCCTTGCCGCACTTCGTGGATACGGAGAGGTAAATGGCCTCGGAGATGGGTTGTGGGCTTGGTACGGCGCCGATTTTGACGAGGTTAATGAAAAGCTCCGCACCCTTGGATCGCTACCAAACAACGCGGACGTACGCCCGTACGCAGAGGCCTATAAGCAGATGCTGAGCCTCTTTATCGCTCATCGCCGGCCAAGCTTCTACCTAATCGCCGGTCTTACAGAGCTCAACGCCCTCACGAATACCTACCTCGACCTCCTTGCTCGGGAGGACATCATCTCGGATGCGCTACGGGACGCGTGCAAAGAGGTAAAACTCACCTTGCGCCGTGCAGCGCCGAAAGCTCATCAGGTCTCGTTTGTGCAGCGTAAAGCTGCAAACGCTATCCGGACTCGTCTTCTTCAGCTCCTCAAGTATCCGCAGCTCTACGATCTTGACCAAGTCGACCTAACGGTGAAGAGCACCATGAACAATGATGCTAACGAGTCGGTAACAAACATACTCAAGCAGATCAAAGACGAGGAGAGAGTTAAGAAGTTTGGGCTCAGTGGGGCACGGAACCTTGATAAAGGCGACCCTTCCAAGGTTATCTACAGCCTCACACTGTATGAGCACGTAGGTGATGCAAACCTGCTACGAGTTCAGACAGATAACTTCGATAATCCATTCAGCGTCAACGAAGGAGCTCGTCTTGACCTCGGTTCTACAGCGAAGCTTCGTACCCTTACCACATACCTCGACATCGTAGGAGATCTGTACGACCGCTACTCCGTTATGAGTCCTGCAGAGCTACGCAAAGCGGAGCGCTCTAACCTCGATCCGATCTCGACATTTGTTGCGGACACTTTTGCGCGCAATCCAAAGATAGGCCTGTCGACTCTTCTCAACTTCGCTCTTCAACGGAAGTATTCGGCAAGCCCTTACGAAAGTTTTTTCACCGGCGGCGGAATTCACACCTTTGAGAATTTTAAAAAGGAGGATAACGGACGAAATCCAACGATCGGAGAGGCTCTTACCTATTCCATCAATCTCCCGTTCGTTCGCCTGATGCGGGATATTGCACGCTACTACTCACAGCGCATCAGTCAGAAACTCGGAGGCGCCTCAACGGACAAGAGGAGCCCCGTCCGCATGCATTTCCTCTCCAAGTTTGCTGATCAAGAGGGAAGCTACTTCCTCAAACGTTTCTACGAAAAGTACCGCGGCAAACCCGCCAGCGACCTGCTTCCAACCCTCGTTACAAGCACCCGAGCATCGGCTCGCCATTCTACGGTCATGTTCAGATATGTGCGGCCCAACGATTCCATCGAATCCCTCACCACTTTTCTGCAACAGAACGTGCCGCAGGCAACTATCTCGCAACAACTCTTGGAGAAATGGTACAACGAATTCACCCCCGGTAAATTTAATCTGAACGACCAGGGCTTCCTGGCTCGGATTCACCCCCTTGAGCTCTGGCTCGTGCGCTACCTTCAGGAGAATCCGAAGGCCTCCATGACGGAGATGCTCAACGCTAGTCAGTCCGAGCGGCAACAGGTGTACGAGTGGCTTTTTAAGACCCCTCATCTTCGCGCTCAAGATATCCGCATCCGCACCCTGATGGAGAACGAGGCGTTTAGCGAAGTTCACAAACAGTGGCGAAAAGTTGGCTACCCCTTCAACTCGATGGTGCCATCGCTTGCATCAGCGATCGGAAGCTCGGGAGATCGCCCCATAGCCTTGGCCGAACTGGTCGGCATCATCCTCAACGACGGAGTCCGCTATCCATTAGTGCGACTGAACGAACTGCGATTTGCAGCAGAGACTCCGTATGACGTAACCCTGCGCCGCGTGGACAAGGGGCAGGGAGAACGGGTGCTCAAACCCGAGGTTGCTCAGGCGCTCAGGCGTGCGATGGGAACCGTTGTTGAATCGGGAACAGCGCGCCGAGTTCACAACGCCTACGTGCGCTCTGATGGAAAGCCCTACGTGCTTGGTGGAAAGACCGGGACCGGCGATCACCGTTTTGAAACGTACGGACCGGGCGGGCAGGTAACCTCTTCGCGTGTTGTAAATCGAACCGCCACCTTTGCATTCTACATTGGAGATCGATTCTTCGGCGTTATCTCTGCCCATGTGCCGGGACCGGATGCAGCCAAGTTTGATTTCACAAGCGCTCTGGCTGCCGAGCTTCTAAAGG
>JBIJBZ010000147.1:0-8870 GCA_044344945.1 Bdellovibrionota bacterium
CAGTCACACTCATCACCGTTGTTGAGAGCTGCGGTCTGCATTGGCGTGAGTACGGACTCCACAAAAGCTCCGATCGGCTTCGCCCCGAGCGAATGCCCCTCCATACGTAGAATCTCGCCGTGACATCGAAGTACGGGCGGTTCGTCAGGGATCAGGTGGAGATCAGAGGCCGCGCGCCTAACGACTTCGGCCAAACACCCCTCAATATCTCTTCCCACTGAGACCAATTCACCTCCCATTTACTGCGAGCTTGGCTTTACCATCCATTCTGCGGCGCGTATGATGTGAAGGTTCCCCTGCGCCCCTTTTTTTGGCATGGGTTCACATTTCTCCGAGGCTCTATGACGCAACCAACAAACTCAGTTCAGGCGCTCCCGAAACGGGCAATCGGCCTGGCGGGTTCATCGTGCGCGTGGTACCTCGCGACGGCTCTTAAACAACGCTCACGAGCATTAATCGTTGCTCCGAGCCGAAAAGTTGCGGAGGAGGTTTTTGACGATCTCCGCTTCTTTGTGGGGACCTCGGAGGTGATCTTCTTTCCAGGCTGGGATACCCTCCCGCTTGAGCCCGTTTCCCCCGGCGTTGACACATCCGCTGCTCGTATTCGCGCTATCCATGCTTTGTGCACAACAGATTCTGCCATCGTTGTGACCTCTGCCGACGCTCTGCTGCAACGAATAATTCCACCAGATGAGATCGCACAACTCAGCACTCACCTTTCGCTCGGTGACTCCATCTGTCGTGAGGCCTTGGTGTCGCTCCTTATTGATGGTGGATATACACCATCAAAGGGCGTGGCTGATGTCGGCGAAATCTCGCTCAAGGGCGCGGTTATTGACATCTTCCCCATCACAAGTGCGACTCCAATCCGATTAGAATTCAATGAGGGTCGGATCGTTCGTATGCAAGGGTTCGACCCGGATTCACAGCGCAGCACCCACGACCTCTACTCAATAACTATTCTGCCGGTGCGCGAATTCTCACTTTCACTCTCCTTTGAGGCTGAAAGAGAATCGATCACAAACCGGCTAAAGGAGCGCGCTGCCGCCACCGGCACTCATCCCCGCGAGGCGGAGAAAGTTATTCAGGCGATGGAGAACCGAGAGGACCATCCGGGATTAGAGTTAATCCAATTCATCGCACGTCCGAGCTTACCTACCCTGCTCGACGCCATTCCACAGGACACTGCTGTTTTCACAATTGACTCGTTTCAGTGTCACCGATTCATGAGTGAGTTCATCGAGAGCGCCGAGGACCGGGCTAATCGCCTCGCCGAGGAGCAGCACCTCATTCCACAAGCAACAGACGCATACCTGTCGGCCGACGAAGGGATTGAAAAGCTTACCGGTGCTACCACCTTTGAGGTTTCATCTATTGCCCCGGCAACGCTGCAACAGGAAACGACCAACTTTCGCGCCGAGAGCAACGTAGATCTCGCAACAAGGATGCGAACGAATATCGGCTCCGGCTCGGCGTTCACACCGCTTAAAGGTTTTCTTAACGAGTGGCGCGGCAAAAAATACTGCGTGGCATTGGCTGTTGGATCTCTTGGCCGAGCCCAACGGCTTCAATCAATCCTCTTAGATATCGGCACTGATGCTCCTCTCACTACGGGCACGGGCCTGGGTTGGATCGATGCCCCGAGACGACCAGCGGTGGCGATTATCGTCGGGCACCTTACGGCAGGTTTCCGCATACCGTCCGAGAAACTCTGCTTCCTGTCCGAGAATGAGATCTTCGGTGAGCGCTCGTACCGATCGGGTAAAGCCCCGCGCATCAGCGCCAAAAGACTCCTCAGTACCCTCTCACTCCTCAAAGAGGGGGATTTCTTAGTGCATATCGACTACGGCGTGGGCGTGTACCAGGGGCTCAAGCACCTAACGGTTGATGGGGTGCTCGGAGACTTTCTGCATCTCGAATACGCCGATAGTACCCTGTACCTTCCTGCCCACCAGATCGGTAAGATCCAAAAATTCGTTGCCACAGAGGGACAAAGTCCAGTTGTTGATAAATTAAGCTCAACGCGCTGGGCGCGTGCGAAACAGAAGGTTCGCGACTCGATCGTTACGCTCGCGGGAGATCTCATCCGACTGTATGCCTCACGGTCGGTCGCCAAAGGGTGGAGGTTTGAACCCTCGGGGGCCGAGGATGAGCGATTTGCAGATGGCTTTCCGTACGACGAGACCCCGGATCAACGCAAAGCGATCGATGAGACCCTCAATGACCTCGCTGGCGACAAACCGATGGATAGGATGGTGTGCGGCGATGTTGGCTTCGGCAAGACCGAGGTTGCAATTCGTGCAGCATTCAAGTGTACGCAACACGCTCGGCAAGTTGCAGTGCTCGTGCCGACGACTATCTTAGTGGAACAACATAAAAAGAATTTTATCGAGCGATTTGCGGGGTATCCCGTTACGATAGGTGCCGTAAGTCGTTTCTATCCCGCGCACGAGAATCAACGTGTTATCGACGGTGTGGCGCGCGGCGAGATTGATATCGTAATCGGGACCCACCGGCTCCTGCAACACGACGTGCACTTCAAGGATCTCGGACTACTTATCATCGACGAAGAGCACCGATTCGGAGTTAAGCAGAAGGAGCGTCTCCGATCGTATCGAACCAATGTTGATGTGCTCACCTTAACAGCGACCCCGATACCGAGGTCGCTACATATGTCGTTGCTAAACATTCGCGACATAAGCCTGATTCAAACGGCCCCCGTTGATCGCAAAGTAGTTCAAACGTACGTGGCAGAACGGGATGATGCACTCATTCGTGATGCGATCCTTCGAGAAATTCGGCGCGGAGGACAGGTGTTCTTCCTTCACAACCGGGTTCAAAATATCGCCCTTGTGGCATCACACCTCGCCGACCTCGTTCCCGAGGCACGCTTTGAATTCGCGCACGGCCAGATGTCCGAAACGAGCCTTGAGAAGATCATGAAGCGCTTCGTGGACCGCGAGATAGATGTCCTGATTGCAACTACTATTATCGAATCCGGCCTCGATGTGCCCAACGCCAACACCATTATTATCGACCGTGCCGATCAGTTTGGTATGGCGCAACTCTATCAACTCAGGGGCCGCGTGGGGCGTGGAAAGCGCCAGGCGTATGCATACCTCATTGTGCCCCACCTACGCTCGCTTACGGGTGAAGCGCATGAGCGCCTGAAAGTGCTTCAATCTCTCGATACTCTCGGTTCGGGCTTCAATCTCGCGATCCGCGACCTCGAAATTCGAGGCGCAGGCAACCTGCTTGGCAAAGAGCAGTCGGGAAATGTGCTCTCTGTCGGCTTCGACATGTACTGCCGCATCCTGCAAGAAGCCGTTGCTGACCTCAAGGGAGACGAGCCGCTTCTGGAGGATATTATCGACCCTGAGATCCGGATACCCGGTTTCGATGCCTACATCCCTGAGGCCTATGTACCGGATATCGGAGAGCGGCTCGTTCTCTATCAGCGACTGTCGAATATCCGCTCAGAGGATGAGGCTCTGGACCTGCAGAGAGAGATTGAAGACAGGTTTGGTCCGACCTCGGAAGAGGTCGACAACCTGATGCTGCTGATGCGATACCGGAGCCTCCTACGACGGCACGGCATCGTCAAAGCGGATGTGACGCCAGTACGGGCCTCCCTCACCTTTAGCCCGATTGCGCTCCTGCGGGACGGGCTAAAGCCGACCGCGAATACCCGCGTGGACGGACTCAAAGCACTGCAATTAGTCCACAATGAGCCAACCAAATATCGGTTCGGCCGGGCAAATACCCTTACCATCTCGTTTGAGGGGGGTAAGGATATTGCCCTCCCGCAGATATTCGCCATGACCGAGCGAACCCTGGATCTCATAGCCCACCGCAGGTAGGCTGTAGCGGCTACGCCTTGCCCTTGGAGGGGCAAGCGAATACCATTGGCCGGAAGCTCACACGGCCCCCGGATTTCGGAGATTTAAAAGCCTCATGTCGATAGTTTTCCATCGCTTTACTCGCTACGCCGATCCGACTCACCATTGGATTCTCCGCTCAACCCTCTCTCTATGCATCACCTTCGCATTCAGCTGTGGGACGGCGGAGGCAAAGCCCTCAAAGGCAGCGACACCTGCACCCCAAACAGGAGAGATAGTGCTTGATGCCGTTATTGCATCGGTCGACGAGAAGCCTATCACTCTAAGCGAGCTCAGCGCTCGTTTGACCCCTCCCCGCAAACTCGCCCTCAAAGAGCTTTCAGGAGACCAGGAGGCGCAGAAGGTCTTAGACGCGCTGACCTTTGAGCGGATCCTTGAAGCCGAGGCAGCACTCAAACGTATCACCGTCGCTGAGGAAGAAGTGGAGGAGTACGCGAACGAAGTTGCTCGTCGAAATTCACTCTCTCGCCCCGAGTTTGAAGCCGTTCTCGCCAAGGAGGGCAAGTCTATCGACTGGTATAAGCACCAAGTCAGAACAGACATCCTTAAATCGAAGCTAGCGGGAGGCATCTCGCGCGGTGGCATCAGTGTTTCAGAATCGGAGCTCGATGAATACATCTCCACCAATCCGATGCCGAAGATCTCGGGCCCCTCGGTGAAGCTGCGAGTAATCTCGATCTCGACCTCAGGACGCTCATCTGAAGAGGTAGCGGCCAAAAGCCAAGAGGTGGAAGCTGCCCTCACCAAGGGGGAAGATTTTGGGGATGTAGCGAAGCGACTCTCAGAAGGTGCCAACAATGAGGATGGTGGATTACTTGGAATCATCGCAGATACAGAGCTTAGTAGCGAGGTAGCAGATGCCATTAAGTCGGTTGAGGTAGGCTCGCACAGCAAAGCGGTTCAGAGCAGTGACGCTGTGCAGATATTCTTTGTAGAGGAGCGCTTTGAGCCTGAAGACGACGATGACGACGAGCCCAGCGAGGCCGAGCAGAACGCTCATCGGGAAGAGGCTCGCAAAGCGATCCAACGGCGCAAGACGGAGGAGAAGTTGTCGGCCTACTTCTCTACCGAGATCTACAAGAATCACCCGGTCGACAAGAAATTTTAAAGAGACTATCAGGAGGAAACACACCATGAAGATCAATCCCGTAATTTTTCGCGAGTACGATATTCGAGGGACCGTCGACACGGAGCTTACTAACGAGTTCGCCCGAGTTCTCGGTCGAGCCTACGGCACCCTTGCTCGTGAAAACGGTCTTAACCGTATCGGTGTAGGGCACGATTGCCGATTGAGCTCCCCAGGCTACGCGCAGGCCCTCGCAGAGGGTATCGCGGATGAAGGATTGGACGTTGTGATCACAGGCCAAGGCCCAACACCGCAGCTCTACTTCTCGGTGTTCTCAATGGATTTAGGAGGCGGCATTCAAGTTACAGGAAGTCACAATCCGCCGGACATGAACGGCTTTAAGATCTTGCTTGGCAAACAAACTCTCTCCGGCGCCCAGATTCAGGATCTCAAGGTGCGCTGCGAAGCGGTGCTTGCAACCGCTCCAGCATCACAGCGTGGCACGATCTCCCGCACAGAGATTCAACAGTCCTACATCAACTACCTGATTGAGAACTCCCGCCCTCACATGGGATCGCGTGCATTGAGGGTAGTGGTTGATGCCGGAAACGGTGTAGGTGGAATGGTAGGCCCGGCTGTCTTACGAGGTTTAGGAGTAGAGGTTATTGAGCTCTTCTGCGATCCAGATGGTCGATTCCCGAATCACCACCCGGATCCAACTGAGCTGAAGAACATTAAGGATCTGATCAAGGCTGTGCGCGAGCACAAAGCTGACTTCGGCATCGGCTGGGATGGAGATGCCGACCGTATTGGCGTAGTAGACGAGAAGGGCGATGTCGTCTTCGGAGACATGCTCCTCTTGATTTATGGTCGCGCAATCCTGGCTGAAAAGCCGGGTGCCACAATCATCGGAGACGTGAAGTGTTCCAGCCGACTCTTCAACGATCTGAAAACCCGCGGCGCAAACGCAATTATGTGGAAGACAGGCCACTCTCTGATCAAAGGAAAACTGAAGGAGTCCAATGGTGACCTTGCAGGAGAGATGAGCGGTCACATCTTCTTTAAGCATCGCTTCTTCGGTTTTGATGATGCGCTCTACTCCTCTGCTCGATTAGTTGAGATTATGAGCAAGCATACCGGACCACTCTCGTCGCTCCTGTCAGGGCTTCCACCGGTCGTCTCGACTCCAGAGATGCGTATCGATTGCCCCGAGGCGATTAAATTCAAGATCGCACAGGAAGCGCAGTCAGCGTTCAAAGAGTACCAAGTCGATACGATCGACGGGGTCCGAGTTACCTTTAATCAAGGGTGGGGTCTTGTTCGTGCATCGAACACCCAACCCGTGTTGGTGATGCGCTTTGAGGCCGAGTCAGAGACACTCCTAGAGGAGTACAAAGCTCTGGTAATCGACCGCATTGAGAAGATCAAAGCCCGTCTATTAGCGTAGCTCGGCTCCTTGCGAATGGCTCGCTCTGAAAGCCAGAGCGAGCCACTCATAGTTATTCTCATGAGCGACTCTGCACACCAGCCAATCCACCTTGATGTTTTCTCCGTGCGAGATTTCTATGCAGGAGTGGCGGAAGGCGACGAAACTCAGCGTGGGTACCTTGAGGCACTCATCCCGCGATACTTACCCGGCATTCATTCGCTGCCGAGTGCCCCCGCTGGGCGAACCCTTACTCTAATCGACGGCGCCTTCGGACACTCACTGCGTATCACCGGCTTTCTGCGTGCACTTCGTGATGGAGAGCTTCCCCGCCCCGTACGGTCGCGTGCCCCATCGCCAATTGATAGTCTATTTGCGCACTCCTCGCCTGGAGCGCTTGCTCGCCGCAAGAGTAGTATCCTCGCCGCCTTAGATAGTACCGAAGAGCTTCTCAAGTACGCCGATGCGGCGACGTCGATCCTCTGTCCTACCTGCGGCTTCGCCACTACCAGGTTCAAAACCCCGATAGCGTTGATTGACACTATCGTCAGCAACTTCTCTGGCTCATTGGTACGGATCTCCGCGATCGCGCCGGATGAACAACTTACCGAGTGGGCTGCGCGCCACGGATTTTCGATGTATCCGAGTACGCCCGGCTTCAAACAAGTATCCCTACATCAAACGGTAGCCAGCTCAGAATCTCTTGGTCAGCTCGCTACCCTTATGCGCTCTCTATGGACCCTCTCCGATGCTCGCGTACAGTGCGAGAGCGACTCGGATGTCCGGTCGTACGCCCGGTACGGTTGGTGTTCCGCATGCAATACCGCCATTCCACCAGTGAAAAGCGCTACTCTACGCACACTTTTGGACGGAGGCCTCTCTCATGCGGAGCCTGCACCGCATGAAGCGTTACTCGTTCTTGATGGGGGTGTGACCATTGCGCAGCTTCTCTGCACACCGATCGTCGACCTCACGCTCGGCAGGAGCACTCGTTTCGCTGATGCGCTCGATCTATCGATTAGAGCTGGCTTGGGAAACCTAACGCTCGGCGTGAATACCGAAAAACTTGGAGCCGCAGATCTCGCCGCACTATCGATGTGCCGAGGCTTACTCGATGGAACTGAAGCGAAGCGCCCGACGCTGATAGACCTACCGGATCATATCTTCTCAGGCCCCCGCTTTCACAAGGTCAACGAGCTTCTCGACAGGTCGGCAGCGACAATTCCAGTCATCATCTCTGATACGGTCACAACCCCAGCAATACGATCGGTAGGTCAAGAGAGAATCCGACTTCCAGGACCGCACATCGGAACGCTCTCTATCAAAGGGGAGGTACCTCATCGATTTGAGCTGCACCTGGGGAGGACTCTCCATATTCAACGAGAAGACCTCGGAGGCCAGTGTCTTTTTAGCGCCCTTTCGGAAGCACTCCGCGACTCTGTATCGGAGAGATCAGGGACCATCGAGTACTCTTCTCATGCACCGGCTCAGGTTCATCCGATTCGGATCTTCCCGACACGCAGCTCCTCGCAAGGCATCCTAGTCGAAGCTCTTGGATTGGGAGACCGCCTCGCGGAGCTGTACGCAGCATCGGTCGATGCACGGAGCCTCGGCCTTCGTGCGCGTAATTTTTCACTTGGAGCTACCAGAACTAACCCCCACATCTGCTCAGCCTGCAAGGGTTTCGGCGTTACCTTTGAATCCGCCCCGGCTCTTCCCCGCCCCCTTGCTGCGCCATGTCACCTCTGTCGTGGCCTACGGTGCAAAGCGCCTGTTCGGGACACACTGTTTCGAGGGATCTCGTTCTCGCGCATGCTGAATCAAACCTTCCGTGAAGCCCTCCCCGTTCTGAAAGCGCTGCCGAAGGCCTCCAATACTCTCCGGCTCATCGAGATCTTTGAACTTCAGCAACTACCGCTCGGAATGCCGGTGGCACTTTTAAGTGACTCCGAGCAGCGCGCAACTAACATCGTGCGAGCAATTCTTCATACCACGCGCACGAAGCCGTCAATCCTGCTCATCGAAGAGCCGGAGCTTGGCTTAAGCCCGCAGCAGCAAGCAGCACTCTCCGAAGTGCGGGGGGCATGGCCGGAGGGGGAGTTCATTACTTCCATTGAGGTCACTGAGCGCTAATTGCCCTGTTTTTCCAAACATGAGCTCCTGAGCGAATTCGCAGGACTGGATCCTAGCCCTCCCCTTAATCCTTATCCTTCTCATCATCCTGCACCTGCACCGGTTTCCTGATTCTCATCCCTGTATCTTGATCAGCATAAGGTTGAGAAGCTCGTGACGATCGATTTCAGTTTACCTTCGGCAATTTCGATCTGTGATTAGGCTTTAAACTTCTGGCTCATCGCGGAATGGAGTGGGTGCCAAATGACTGCTGATGGGGCATAATCCAGTGTTTTCAGTGATGAATCACGTGTTTCCGCGTGAACGTGCTCGCAAACGTGAACGTGAACGTACCCGATCGAGCAAC
>JBIJBZ010000020.1:0-27833 GCA_044344945.1 Bdellovibrionota bacterium
ATTCTGATTAGTATGCCTAACTTGACGCGATTTCTCGGCTGTGGCGAGTAAGGCCTTAGCACGCCTGCTAATCTCGGATTCGGGCTCCGGTAATTTACGGAGCTCTCCCTCAGCCACTGCAATTGATCGTGTCGCTACTCCTATTTCGATCTGATTTCTTTTCATTTCCCTCTTTAGCGACACGACTTTCCCAGACAATTCTGCTGATTTCAGAATGCCCTCAGGGGAAAAGTCCCCCTCGGCCATCTCCATTTCCTCCATCGTCTTTTCATAGTCCTTGCTCAAATCTTGCTGCTTCCTTAACTCCTCCTGCAAGAGCCCCTTTTGCACCTGGATCTCATCGTTGTAGTACTGGCGCGCCTCCTCTGGGGTCGCAAACGGAGACTCCTCTGCCTGTGCAACCGCCTCCGGTACTGACGCCATGACTGGCTCCTGTGCCGACACTGGCTCTTGCGGTGCCTCAGGCTGCAGAACCTGCTCTTGGTTCTGCTTTCCTATCCCGAAGAGCCGCTTGAACTTCGCGCCTAATCCGCTCCCTTGCGGCTGCCCCACCGCTCCTGCCTGCTCTTGAATTCCTTCAGGAGCTTGCCCCTGTTGAAAGCCCGTAGGCATCGCAAGATCGTCCATGCTAGCTGGAGAGCCCGGTGGAAGCGAATTTCCGTTGATGTTTTTTGCGGTATGAAGTTTGGTTGTGTTTGTGTTTATCATGAGGCGCACGGTACACTACCCGCGCCCCCCTTCCTTCCGGCGATAGATTCCGTAGATGCCTGGAGGCACATATTGGCTCCGCAGCCCCCTGAAACTATCAAAATGGCCGAAATCTCGCTGAGGCAGAAACACTAGCAGCGATCATCAACCACGGCCCTCTCTCGGAGTGAGGCACCCCGCAAATCACCGCGCGGCCGGAGATACACACATACAAACGAATATTCTCGCCATAAAAAACGATCACTTGTATCAAAGGTTCTAACGTCACTTCTTGCTCATGTGTCCCATCCAAACGGTACGGAATCTATCGACGGAAACCTCATGAACTCTCCTATGTCACTATCCTTGCCGAACACCGATCCAAATCAAATTAACTGAGGATGGTAGGATAATCGATACCAGGAGGAATGTATGAGTTCAATTAGTACGGGACCGGATAACAGCAAGAGTTTTGTTGACCACTTTTTTAACTGGGCCGCCAAGCTAATGCCGTCATCATTAAAGCAGAAAGTAGTGGCAGATGATAAAGCAGCTCGAGCGGAGGAGAACAAAGCAGGGAGAGACGAACTAAAGGACAGCCTTAGCCAACTGCGAACAGACACACTTAAGCTTGAGGATTCGATAAAGCAGTTCAACTCCGAACAGCAAGCCAATATAAAGCAACTGTGTCAAGCGCTCGATAACGACGATCAGCAGGCAATACGCTTTCTTGAGATCAAGCTGGAAGCTGGACGATCCGGCATCGACAAGCAGTTCGAAATGTATGAACTCCTTACACACAAATTAACATTACATGGAACAAACGTGCTTGCTCGAGAGATCGCTGAGCGCCTCGCTCAAGTCGGACGATCTATTAAAAGGGCACACGGCGGTCTCGACATAGCTGAGCTGAGCGATGATATCAAAGCAGGAGAGCAGAGTGGCAGATCTTCGGATCAGGCGATAGACGACATCCTTAGGGGACAAATGGATGAAGTCCGAGCACAGTCGCGAAGCGGGTCTCACTCGAATGGTACTTACACAGTGAAGCCCGAAACCTTGGAGATGGTACACCAATTTCGGCTAAAGGAAGCAAAGGCAAAGCAGAAGGAGGAAGACGTAAACCAACTTGCAGCGACTCAGCGCAATTCACAAACCATCGGTGGGATGAACCAGACAGCCTTACAGATCCTGCAAGGTAGAAAGTAGCAGACCAACGTACACTCCCGAGCACGCTCGGGCCATTATTAAAAAGGAGAGTTGAATATGATGACCGGAATCCAAATTCCAGATGAGAGAGTCGTTGCAGCCCATTTTAACGAGGGAGTTAGTAGTTATGAGAAGGGGCAACTTGTCGTGGCTGAAACTTGTTTTAATCACACAAAGAGACTTCTATTGTGCAGACTCCAAGCCCCAATTGACGATAGCGCGCGGCAGGAGAGCGAAAAAGCCCTTGAGTTCGTCAACGGGTTTTTAGACGCCTGCCAAAAGGGAACTCCGATGCCTGCCTTGCCGGCGGTGTCCAGCAAGATGGCGATGCATTCGACGGGGGTGGCCACTGCAACCGACAATGCGCCAAGTGCAAAGAGCGGCTTGAAATCGCCCTTTACGTCCGGTGCGAGTCTCACTCGCGAGGAAGCGTTAATGCGATTCAAACAGCAACTTGATGACCTGGTCGGATTGAAGGAGTTCAAGCAGGAACTCTCCACGTTCATGAATACGGTTGCCTTAAAGATGCTTTTGGGCGGCACGCGACCGTCGTGTCATCTTGTTCTGACCGGGAATCCTGGAACAGGCAAGACAACTGTAGCCAAACTCCTCGGCGACTTCCTGTATGGAATCGGGTACCTTGACAAGGGGCACCTGGTTCGAGGGGATGAAGCAGTACTGTGTGGCACCCACGTCGGAGAGGCCCAGGTCAACACCGAAAATGCATTCAAGCAAGCTCGGGGAGGCATTCTCTTCATCGACGAGGCGTACACACTGGCACGCGGTGGCGAGAATTCATACGGTCAAAAGGTTATCGATGTCATCACCCACCGATTGGATGAAGACCGCGGCGACTTGATAGTAGTTGCGGCTGGGTACAAGGAGGAGATGGAGGATCTCCTTCGAAAAAATCCAGGTCTAAAAGGTAAGTTTACTAAATCGATTCACCTTCCGGACTATAGCGCCTCAGAGATGGTGGCGATTTCGAAGAGATTTCTCGCTGAAAACCGAGCTACGGCTGAGCCTGAGTTCTTTATGCGAGCCCACGTTCTTTGCTCCTTAAAGACGATGTTCCCAGACCGGCTGAACGCGAATGCACGCTTTGTGCGGGAGGGAATCGTGGAGAACAGCTTTGGACCAATGGCCGATCGAGTAATTCCGACCAATCCCTCGCCTTCCGAGGAGGGATGGAAAGTTATGCTCGCAGCCGACCTTCCCTTCGAGAAGCTCACCGGAATCTCTTGGTCAGCTATAGACCTCTCTGCGCTCCAATGGGAGCTGACGCGCGAGGACGGCAGCGTGATCCCAATGGAAGCCTCCGATGTGGGTCAATACTTTGCGAAGATGACGGACCACCGGGTATTAGATGACGGCCAACCAGAGCTCACTCCGGCAAGTAAGCAGTACCTCGCGGACCTACTGAGCCAGGTGAACTAACTCGCATCCTTGTGCCGTATCCCCGCAAGGGTACGGCACAAGGGATCGAAGCGTCATCGGGACGTTCAATCATCGATACCACATCCACATTCAAATTACGGAGCAACATATGGATCCAATGATACCAAAGAAAGCAGCAGCAACTACCCCCGCGTTCGAGAACTCCCTTGAGGCACAAGCACCTGCTACCGATATAACCTCTCCGCGAGACGCAGCCTTTCAAGAGGCTAGACGAGAACTGGATTCCCTAGTGGGAATGACAACCGCCAAGAATCAGATTTACAACCTGCTTGGCTCCGCTCTAGTTGCGACCCAGCAGGGTCAATCACCCGATTCCAACTGCAACATCGTCCTCACCGGCAGCACTGGGTCTGGAAAATCGACAGTAGCTCACATTTTTGGGAAGTTGCTCTCCAGCACGGGTTTTTTGGAGAAGGGTCACGTTGTTACGACCTCGCCTCTCGCACTGGTATCGCCATTTGTCGGAGGCACGGAGACGAACCTTAGCGAAGCTTTTAAAAAAGCCGCAGGCGGCATACTGTTCATTGATGACATCTTCCCCCTAACACCGCACGAGATGGTTGAGCTCGGGAGAGCTTTTAACCTTCTGAGAGCGAGAATGGAGCAGGAGGATGGAGAAAGAGTTGTTGTCGTACTGGCAGGAGATCAGGAATCAATCGACGCTCTCTTCACCGAAGGCCAGGGCCTCGCTAACAAGTTCTCTCAGCAGCTACATTTACCTGATTATAGCCCCGCAGAGATGACGATGATGTCGAAGCAACTTCTCCAGAATTGGAATATTGATATCCCTGATGAGTTCTACACACGAGCGCTGGTGCTTGCCTCGATCATGGCTCTTGAGGAGAACCCATCACGATGGAACGGGCGCTTTGCGCGTGACGAAATCGTAGACGGTAGCATCCGACAGATGGCTAACAGAGTAATGCCCAACAACCCCTTACCCATCCCTGAAGAGTTGAAGCGCATACAAGCTACCGACCTACCGTTTGAGAGGCTCACTGGAATCCCATGGTCATTAATCGATCTCAATCAACTTCAATGGGAGCTGACCCGCGAGAACGGCGACGTCATCCCAATGGACGCCGACACTGTAGGCAAATACTTCGCTAACATGACGGACCACCGGGTATTAGATGACGGCCAACCAGAGCTCACTCCGGCAAGTAAGGAGTACCTGGCTGAACTGATGAGATCAGTGCCGTAAGAGCTATGTGTTCCCTCCCCTGCTGGGGAGGGAACCCCTGGGGTCGAATTATCGTACCGACACAGTTCCATGAAACTACTCGTTGAAGACTTGGGAATATGCTGGAGCCGGCACAAGGCACTGCGTTCACTCACCTGGCTTTAGAAAGTCCTGCGTTGACCACCCCTTTCTCCCACCAGGATCACAAAACTCAGTGCATAACTCGAAAGGGGCGTTGTAGCTGTCCTCTATACCGAAAGGCCTGCGTATCCATGGGAAACCGAGACAGCGGAGCAGGTAGCAATCCGCCTACCGAGCGCGGTTCAAAGTTTACTTACGGTCGAACTATTTCCCCACGTCGAAACAGTCCACACGATGCATTTTGGAGGCCGGAGGATTGACGCTCATAGCACTAGCAAGAGGAAAAATCGGATACCGCCAACTATGCTAAAGGCACACCAAGACGCAGAGCCGCTTTGGTAGCCTCACATACCCACATTGGAGTTCTCACCGATCCAAATCAACGTTTTTGAGCAGCCAACACCTGGGGCGTTAGCGTAAGGTGGTCCGATTGCCCTATTGTGTTCGCCCTCACATGTTCGCTTGGGCTAGCTGTCTAAGCAACTCCTACATATCGGATTGAACCCACAGAGGAGCACAGAGGGGGGATGGAAACAAATCAAATCACTGGAGCCGTCGTTGATGCTGCTATGCGAGTCCACTCGCCCTCGGAGCGGGGCTACGTGAGCAATCGAACGATTCGTATCCGACCTCTGTGTTCCGCTGAGTCCCCTGTGGTTTCAACCTAAACGCCGCAACCCGGCATTGAGGTAGGACCAGTCACTCGGCAGCTGCCGTGTAGGCGCTAAGACGCCTCTGGCAGTCCTCTATGAATGTAGCCGGCACATCCGTCGTGCGCCCCTGTGAGATCTCCTGAGCAGCCATCCGGAACCACTCCTTTGCGCGGGGTGAGTTGCTGGGATAGTACGTGCCAGCAGCATAACATGCCATAAACCTACTTCCACCGGACGCTTCCCTCAGATAGGCATTCTTCGCCTCATCAATCGGTACGTTAATCGCTTTTTCGACGCTACGCTCGCAGCAAGCGAGAAAATTCCTGTAGAAACCCGGCTCTTGCATCGGAGCCGCTACTATCGCTCGCAAGAACTCGATCTTTGCCGGTTCGTAATCCTCCAGCTTCATGTATGCCACGCCTAAGTTGTTTGCATACACGGGGTCATCGTGAAGCGCGCGAGCAGCTTTGAGGTACACGATGGCCTCTCTCGAAATAGCCTTACGGCCTGAACGAAGCAGCTCGTACGCCTTCTTGCGCAACTGAGACTCTTCAGGACTCCTTAACGCTGAGATCTGCTTGGCATGGTCACGCGCCTGGTCAATACGCTTTTGAACTCCATCGAGGATAGCATCTAACCTGCCAATCGACTGCTCAGAGACTGAGCTGCCGAGCGTTCCAATCTTCTCCCCCGCTGAAATAGTCTTTATCTCTAGTTTCCCCTCGGCCAGGCCCTTTTTTGCGATAACAAACTCCGCTGGCAACGGCACTGATGTGGAGTTGTCAAATGAGGCTAGTTCTTTTTCAAGCTCCCCGGCTCGCTTAGCTAACTCAGGAAACTCAAGTGACGCAACGGCATTGCGAGCAACCACCGAACTGGGATTCGACGCCGCGATCTTCTTGGCCAACGAAGCCATAATCTCTCTGTTCTCGTCCGTATTACCCGCCTTAAAGAACTCTTGCCATAGACCTGATTGGGTGTCCGGAGACGCTTCGAGCGTAGCGGCCCACATACGCAAAGCATGTTCAGGTTGTTTAGCTTGGATTAACCCAAGGCCGACCTCCTGAATTTCAGCGGTACTTACCGCATACTCCCCCGCTTGAAAGAAAGCCACGACCATGTGCACACCAAGCTGCGGATCCTCGTCTCCAAGGGTAAGACGCCCCAAAAGCATATTTGCCTCGAAGGCAGCTCTGCGCTCCTCCTCTGTCATCTGGCCCCTTGGAGGGATTTTTTGGTCACCGTGAGTAACCTGCCACACCTCGGCATACGCTTCATCTAACCTGCCAAGCTCATCGTACAGCCGCACTAACTGCACCTTGGCCACAAGATCCAAAGGCTGCTGCTCACGGGCCGCTTTCAAGCACTGGATACCTGTGCGAAGCCCTTCCTCATCACGGACCGATCCTACAAGCGCCTTTTGACCGAGATGAAGTAGTTCCGCCCGCCCATACATCTGCATATACTTCCGCCCCGCTTCAGCGTCTGCTTCAGCACACGCCAGAAGTCTCTCTATCCTCGATGCAGCTGTCTCAAACGCATCTAAAGCGCTCGTGAACCGCTCGCTGTATCGATGGGCCCTATCCTCTTCCTCTAGAACTTGAAGATTCTGCTTTACTACCTCACCAACCTGCAGATTGCCCCAAAGGGCCTCCGCAACTATCACCTCCGCTGGCCGCTTAGCCCGGTCTCCAGCTCGGAATGCTTGCAGCCTCTCGTCCATATCCGTATATCGCTGCTGAGCTTTTACATACGAAGATCTAAGCGCCGCATCCTCAGAGGGCGCTGGGGCAGCTGCCTCAGATACTTGCATGGGAATCTGAGGAGGTGGCTCCGAGGTTACTGCCGGCGCAGGCGACCGCTCTGATGGAGAGTTTGCTGGTTGTGACGAGTCCGAACCGGTATTGTGTTGCACCGAAGCGGATACATGCGCTGTGGACGTGCTCTGGACTTTGGGGGCTTCAGAGGTAGCAGCTCCCATCGGAGTTGGAGAACTATTTGCTATGCTCTGCGGTGATGGCGCAACTGACGATTGGTTCGATTCGCTGGCAGAGCGATGATTATCTGTCGATCCTTGCGGGTTGTTCTTGGGCGTACTAGTCGGCTGCGCAGGACTTGTAGGCATCTGCAGCCGAGCGAACTCTTTCAGAATCTCACTACGGTCGTAACTAGTTGCCAGCCAATCAGCCACGTCGTGTCGATGCCGGATTGCACTAAAGGTAAGCCCCGTCAGCGTGGCACACGTGCTCAGACATCGCAGTGTTTGCATCACACGAAAACCACCACATACGGTATGGGACATAATCAACTCCTTATTTACTCAGCTCTCTCTCACGCACCCGTAATCGGCTCTGACTGCTCCCACTCGAAGCAACCGAGCTATGACAGCCTGCGATTTCTTACGCACACGCTGCGATGAGACCTCGGTCCTCACTGGACGTTATTTCCTGCTGAATTGCCGCGAGAAGGTGAGTCCTCAGGGCTTGCAGCTCTCCCAACGTGGAGACTTCGGCATACTCGAACATAATCGTGATATTCGCCGGCTCCAGGTAGTTGAGGTTCATCGATATCGCAACGGGAGCCTGCATCCGCTGTCCAGGGTTTGACCGGAGAAGGAGCTTACGGGAAAGCCCGACTCCCTTAGAGTCCCAACCAAACATCTCATAGAGCCACGATGTCTGCTTGTCGATGGCGTAATCGAGCGATGAGGCGAGGCTCCCTGTGCGGCCCACAAGGAGAGGAGCGTGCGAAGGTTCGAATTTCCTAATTGCTGCTTCGACCATCAGAAGCGCCAACGCCTGAACGGCCTTGGTCCACTGAAAGGTTGAGCATCCGCGATATGCCCCACTTCGCTTTCCTCGAATACAGCGACGCTCCTCCCCGATTGAAGGATGCGTGAACATAGTTTCAATCAATTCGCAATCCGATCCTGTGCCTGCAAAATGTGCCACCAGCTTTCTCATACGGTAAACTCCCACTGAATTAGTGTTTCCAGCGACAGAAGCTAGAACAATTTCAGTAAAGAACATGCCGGATGAGGGTTCCTCTAAGCCTTCAGATGCCATGGCAGAATCGACATTGAGCAGAGCAGCAAAACTGCAGAAAAGTGGGTTTTTCTGGGCTTTTTTGACTTTCGGCCACCAGAGAGCTTTTCGGCGACAGCGTAGGCTACTAGGAATCGCTAGCAACGCATCTGAATCCTAATCCGTAGTGCTGAGCAGAGAATGAGGATTTAGCTCACCCCTTTTGACAACAGTTCACCATTTCCGCCTGATGTCGAAGGCCGGCATCCGGCTATCACCGTATCACGCGGAGTTTATACCCCTAGCGCCGCAGGGTCTGTCTGGGGAAGCGGCACAGCCCTGCTCTGGTGATACTGAAACAACAGCTCCTTTCCAACTACTTTTGATTTATGGAGAAGAATCCGGCCATTGCTCCACTCCAGGAGCTGAAGCCGATCACCAAGTTGTCTAACTCGGGCGGTATCGATCCATTTGAATTTTCCAGAGGCTGCCGACACGGTGCTCCCAATTGAGAGATCGAGCAGCTGGCCGATAGGTATCGTACCGAGCACCCGCACAATAGGATCTGGATAGAGCTGTTCGATGTTTTCTGAAGAACAGCGAAGTGTTCGGCGTTGACGAAAAATCTCTCGCCGTCCGCATTCCATCGTCCACGCGATCCCGTGCACATCACTTTCAAAGTTGAAGCTCTTACACAGTCCCTCACTGAACGCCTCGTCTCGTGCGAGAGACCCGTCGGTACCAAGCGCGCCAAGGGGCACATTTTCCGGGGATACAAGGTGAAGAACAAAGCGAAAGGGCGCTGCATACCTGACGGCAGTGTCGAGGAGCACGTTTGCTGCATCGAGGATCTGCTCACGAGATCTCTGGTTCACCGAAATACCCACGGTGGGCCGATATACAGCCCCTTGTGGTCGATACGCCTGCTCCGCAAATGCACCCCCGTCCAGAACCTCATAACCTAACTTCTCAAGCACCACTTGCACGTCGAGAAGTTCGGGAGTTATCCAGGCATAGAAGGGGGCGGGGTTGTACCAGTCGAAATGGGGCATAGAGTGTCCTTTTTTGTAATGTACGGATACTACGGCGCAATCACAGAAGAAGGTTCCGGCCATAGATTCAGTCAGAGCATGCTTCGGATGAGCAACGGCGGAGATGTCTAACCCGGAAAAATAGGGGAAACAACAAAAAACGAGGCCCAGTAACTTTCGCTACTGGGCCTCGTTTGAAGTCAACTCGAAATCGATTAACGCTTCGAGAACTGAGCTCGCTTACGAGCTTTGTGACGTCCGTACTTCTTACGCTCAACTTCACGAGCATCACGGGTCAAGGCGCCGATCGCCTTAACAGCAGGTCGGAGACCACCGTCAACAAGGCACAACACGCGGCCAAGCGCCATCTTGAGAGCGCCAGCCTGACCAGCTTTTCCACCGCCAGTGACGTTTGCGAAAATATCAAACTTTTCGGTAACGCCTGTAGCAACGAGCGGGCTCTTAAGAATAAGCTCCAAGCTCACGCGACCAAAGTACTCTTTGGTCTCTTGGCCATTTACCAAAAACTTTCCTGAACCAGGACGAAGATAAACGCGAGCCACTGCTGCCTTACGACGTCCTACGGCGTGAAAACCACCACCCTTAATCATCTCTCTACTCCCTTACTTCTTTGTAATCGTATAAACCTCTGGGCTCTGCGCCTGATGAGGGTGCTCATTGCCGCGGTATACCTTGAGCTTTCCGTTCAAGCGGTGACCCAACACGCCAGCCGGCAACATACCCTCTACCGCGAGCTCGATTGCGCGCTCAGGATTCTTCTCAAGTAGATCTCCTCCCGAGATAGTCTTCACTGTACCGATGTAACCGGTATGGTGTCTGTATAGTTTTGTGCTCTTCTTCGATCCCGTAAGCTGCACCTGCCCAGCATTGATAACAACCACGAAATCACCACCGTCAACATTTGGAGTGAAGGTTGGCTTATGCTTTCCACGGATAAGGGTTGATGCTGCAGTTGCGACACGACCTACAGGAACTCCTGCGGCATCGATCACCCACCACTTCTGATCTTCGCGAGCTGCTTCAGTCGAAACAAATTTGGTACTCATAACTACGTCTACCAGGCTTTTTTGGTCCTCTTTAACGCCACAGAAACCCGATTGTGGCCTCCCGCATACGCGGTGCTCATATCGATGAAGTGACACTCCTAGAGACCGCTGAGGACACATCAGTCTCCGACTTTTAAGAGTGGCGAGGGTATCATAACCACCATCTCGGTCAAGCCTTCGGAATCTCTGGTACTTTCTACAGCCACCCCATGCCCTCAGGGGACAACTTTTGAAACAAATTCAACATATTGCGCAACCGGCTCCTGCAGCCGCATCGCCAGAGCGATGGCCTCTGGAGCCAGCAGGCGGGCAGTCTCTTTGAGGGCCTCCTCGCGGAGTTGAGAATCCTCCCCGGTAAACACTCTATACTTATCAAACCAGAGGCACCGCGCAGCCTCCGCCTGCCCCCACAAATCCACAAGCGCTGTTGTAAGGCCGGTGCGGTCATCGTGCGTCTCAGAGATCTGCTTGAGAGCCACCGCAGCGCTCACTGCTGTTGCATCAAAGATTGCTAAAAGACCAAGCGCATCATCGGACACCTCAGGCTTCGCTGCTGCCGCCGCCTTACGAGCAGCAACCTGCGTTAGCACACCTGTCACCGCAGCATTGAGCGGAAAACGGTGACCATCGGGAGCCGAGCGCAGAGCATCTCGCAATTCATGTGCCATTCGATCAAACTCAGTGCGATCCATTGCGAACCTTTTTACTCCTCTGCTTCACTTTGAACTTCTGGAATCAGCCCCGTGCGTAACGCTTCGATCTCAAACTCCTGCTGATCAGGGGTTGATTGAACGTAGGTGCGCTCATTCGGATGTTTTATCTGATCCTCAGAGGGACTCCGTCCCTGCCAAGCATGCCGCCAGAGACCAAAGTACCGCAATCCACGTTCGAACGATGCATTCATCAGGGTCGCCAATTCATCTGCAGAAACTCCGACTACGTCAGAGCTATTCGGGTACCTAAAGCCTACTCCATCGAGGCTGAACGCATCTCCTTGCTGCAGAATAGAAAATCGCTCGAGCATGTGCTCCTCGCGTGGATTACCGAGAGTCACATCATCGTTACCCTCAATACACCCAAGACAGGGATTGCGAATGAAACCAGCCAGGCCATCGAGCTGCTCACTTGCCAGATCCCGCATGGAACGATATGCGGCAGCATCGAGGTTATCCTCAAGCATTACGATCGCAACGTTGTTGTTTCTACCATTGAGGCTCGCATTGTGTTCAAAAACATCACGTGCCTGCGAGACGATTGCAGAGAACTGACTCCGCAAAAGTTGGTCGCGCCGAATCCTCTGGCGGAATTCCACAGGATCTATCTGGGAGAAGATATCGCCGATCGGTGGCTCCGTTGTCTTACGCATCCCCGGCCCATTTACCAGATAGAGCGCAACGGTGAGCGCCCGGTTGTCGGCCGACAATCGCGTTATGATGTCCTTGAGGTACGAGAAATCTCTGCTGAACGTGCCGTCAATCAGTACCCCGATGTAGGGTTCCCGCACGCGAGCTGCTAAGAGCGTTTGCACCTGGTCCTCTACTACCGGACGAGCCTGCGGCTGCATTGCATACAACATCGTGTAGCCACGCGCTTGTCCCTGCACCCACGGACGAGCGTTGCTCGGAGTGGTGACCGCCGTTGGAATGGCTCCCGCTCCCATCAAGGAACCGGAGCGACTCGTGATACCTCCGAGCACTCCGGTGCCGTTCCACCCCGGCTCCGGCTCAGTGTCCAGTCCGGAGAAGATATTACGCGCATCGCCCTGTCCAGTGTCTCTTGAATCTCGTCCCCCTGGATAGTCTCCGCTTGAATTGGAGGGAACCACGGTGGGGACCACTGGAGTCGGCTTGGCAGCCTGCGGTGCCCCACCTTCCGATGCCGAATCCGGTGAGGAGAGTCGATTCAACTCACCACTAAAATCGAAATTGGGGTCATCGCCCTCTTCGCCTGCACTATTGGCACCCAGATCCTCCGGAGCACGCTCGTCAAGTTGATTTACAAAGGCAACTTGATCCCTCCCAGGAACGTTAAATAGAGTCAAGCCATCGATACTTCCGTTCGACAGTAGTCCACCATCTCCGTACACCAACAGGCTGCCCAACACCACAATCGAGGTGATGTAGAGTACCATGCGCCTGAAAGGAACCTTTGCCATAACCCCACTATTATGGCATGCCCACCGCAGCGGGATAGCCGAAATTATATCTCCCTGCTGAAATTCCACCACACTGCAAGGCTTTACAGAGAGACTCCCCCGAAAGCCCCTGCAGGTGGTTTAATTTACGAAGTCCAACGAGCCGTAAATTCAGCAATACGATCGAGGAGTGCCTGCGGATCCGCCACAAGCTGGTGGTCGTCATCGATGAGCACGAGCTCGACCGAGTTGTGTCGCTTAGCAAATTGAACGCTCTGCAGATGAGACACTGTTACGTCCCTGGTTCCATGCACAATCAATGTTGGCACCGAAAGTGAGACCTCATTCGAATCGTATCGCCGCAGCTCCTCAACGAAACGATAGTGCACCGCAACCTCTTGTCCGGTTTCACTCTCCACGATCGGGTATACCCCCACCCTCTTCCAGCGCTCTTCCACTTCGGGGGTTAATAAGGTTTGGGTCTCGTGCCAGGGGTAAAAAACCGGAGCCAAAAGTACCAACCCGCGAATGCGGTCCCGGTCAAGTCGCGCAAGTCTATGGAACGCCTGCGTTGCAACGAAACCTCCGAAGCTACTGCCAATTAGAAAAACACCTCGCTCCAACGGGACCCTCTGCACCGACGCCATAACCGTCGCAACCACTTCATCCACCGAGAGGTGCTCAAACGATGGCAAGGCAAGCGACGGCGCATGCACCGTCGCTCCGAGTCCCCTGTAATGGTTTGAAACCAGTTGAGCCTTGGTCGAACCCGGAGAGGAGCCCAGGCCGTGCAGATATATGATTTCAGGAAGATATCCCATAGCCGATCCTGAATATTCCTTTCGACATTTCGTCTTTCATGGTACTCCCAAAAAGGCACTCCTAGAGTACCGTATATGTATCACCTATGAAGGTTGTCTGCACACCATTCCAGATGATGCCCGCACAAACCCGAAACAAAAGAATGATGCCCGTGACAAAGTCTCTTCAACTCCTCAGCGCCCTGACCATATCTTTATTCATCGCCACTCCCGTATTGAGCGAGGAAACACCCCCGGTCCCCGGAGCGAGGGTCGCGGAGGATCTCTCGCAAGCATTTGAACACGTTGCTGAAACGATCACTCCCTCTGTTGTAACGATCTCTACGGAGAGCAAGCCCAAGAAGGGCAAGACTCCGAAGGGCAAAGACCCCCTCAGAGAATTCTTCGGTGACGACATTTTCGACAAGATGGCGCCAGTCCCACAACGTGGTCTGGGCACTGGAGTCATTGTCGACGAGCAGGGGCACATCCTTACGAACAACCACGTCATCGGTGATAGCGATGAGGTGTCCGTACGCCTAAGCAACGAACGCACCGTGAAGGCCAAGGTTGTTGGAACGGATCCACGATCCGATCTCGCCGTTATCAAGATCAAAGTTAAAGAGAGCCTTCCAAAGCCAGCTAAGCTCGGAGACTCAGAGAAGCTGAAGATCGGAGAATGGGTAGTTGCTGCCGGAGCGAGCTTTGGGCTCGATAACACGATTACGGCAGGAATCGTTTCAGCAAAAGGACGCGCTCTTTCCGGCGGGGCGCAGTATGAGGATTTCATTCAAACAGACGCTGCAATCAATCCCGGCAACAGCGGCGGGCCACTGGTAAATCTCCGCGGCGAGGTCATTGGCATCAACACAGCTATCGTTTCGAAGTCCGGTGGCTACATGGGAATCGGCTTCGCCATCCCAATCAATATGGCGAAGCAAGTGCTCGACAGCCTAATCACAAACGGAAAAGTTACACGAGGCTGGTTGGGCGTGGGAATCCAGAACCTCTCTGAAGACTTAGCAAAATCCTTTGAGTACACCGATACCGATGGCGCGCTCGTGGGGCACGTTGATCCAAAGGGTCCCGCCAAGAAGGCAGGAGTCCAGCAGGGTGACATAATTATTCAGCTCGGTAAGGATAGGATTAAGAACGTTAATCAGCTACGAAACCTTGTCGCCACAATCAAACCCAATACGACACTCGATTTGACACTCATCCGTAATGGTCGCAAGGAGACTCGTAGCGTAACGATAGGAGAGCTCCCTGCTCAAGTGGCAGAAGAAGAGCCGCAGCAAGACGGCTCCGTAGAGGATCTGGGTCTCACCGTTGAGGAGTTTGATGAGAGCTCCCCTCGCAAGCCGAGAACGGAGCGAGCGAGAGGGCTCGTTATTACGCAGATAGATCCGCAAGGACTTGCAGCGCATGCCGAGCTGCAAGTCGGAGACATCGTTATCAGCATCAATGGCCGGGAGGTCTCTTCAATTGAAGAGTTTAAGGGCGCCATGGAAAAGGGTGACCCCAAGAAGGGACTTCGGTTCGTTGTTGAGTCGCAGGGCATGGAGCGCTTTGCAATCCTGAGAGATTCGTCAGAGACAGAGGAAGACTGATGACGTTCGGATAGTACGTTAAGACGCAGACGCCCGGATGGGCCTCTGCGTCTTTTCTTTTCTGCGCACTAAAGACCTGATGTTTCGCCCCACTTTGAGGGCGGCGGCTGCAAAGATAGGGTCGCCATCGCCAGTCACTCTTAATGTGGCTCATCGACGGAATTAGTGGGTAGTAGCGGGGCAGAGCTACGGCATAACCCGCTGAGATTCCAGCTAAAAACGAGGTTGTTACGTGCACGTGCTCGTGCGCGTGAACGTGAACGGCCCGATATCATCAAAAAGCACCCACTAAAAACGTCGAAGACCCCTTAATGTAAGGGGGTGCCCTTAACGAGCATGGCGCGAAACCGCTCATCAGGGCTATTAGAACAACCCTTTCGGGCTCGCCGTCATCAACTCACAGCCATCTGCTGTGACCACCACTGTGTGCTCCCACTGAGCGGAGAGCGAGCCATCTGCAGTGCGTACAGTCCATCCATCAACCCGCGACAGTGAGGTCTTTGCGGAACCCGCGTTGATCATCGGCTCAATGGTAAAGGTCATTCCTGCTTTAATAACGGAGCCGGTTCCAGACCGAGCGGTATGGATTACGGCCGGGGGCTCATGGAATTCACGCCCTAGTCCGTGTCCTGTGTATTCTTTCACTATACCGAAGGATCTCTTAGTTGAATCGATGTACGCTTGGATCGCAGCGCCGATATCCCCAATCCGGTTACCTGGTTTGACCGCAGCGATGCCGGCAAAGAGCGCATTTTTAGCAACCTCCACAAGTTCGCGAGCCCGCTCAGAGCACGCGTCTTTACCGCCAACAAAATACATCCGGCTCGAATCGCCATGGAAACCGCTTTTGTAGGAGGTAACATCAACATTCACGATGTCGCCTGCCTGCAAAATCACAAAGGGAGCAGGAATGCCATGGCAGATTACATCATTGGGAGAGACGCATACCGATTTCGGAAATCCCCGATAATTGAGAGGCGAAGGCACAGCTCCGAGCTCTACGGTTCGTCGATGGACGAACGTATTGATCTCCTCCGTGCTCATCCCTGGACGAATGATCTCCCCCACTTCGTCGAGTATGGTGGCGGTCACTAGGCACGCCTCGCGCATGAGCTCTATCTCGTGCGGTGTCTTAATTGAAATCTTTTCGCCCATGGGAACTAACTAACCTTGACTGCCTTACCCAGGGCGATAATGGCACGAAAATGGTCCGCAGATACAGGGATTACGCTAAGTCGCGTCCCGGGCTGCAGCAACAGAAGCCCTTGCAGGGATTTCTCCTCCCGAAGGGCCTGCAATGGGACCAAACGTGGTAGCTTCTTCACGAAGGCGACCTCTGGGCATGACCAGCGGGGATTATCTGGCTTAGATTTCGGATCAAAGTACTCACCCCCCTTCTCGAACTGCGTTGGATCGGGCAGGTGTTCACGCGAGATCTCCCCTATTCCAACAACCCCTGGAGGTTCCGCATTTGAGTGATAGATGAGAAGAGGATCGCCAAGCTTCATCTCGCGCAAAAAATTCCGCGCTTGGTAGTTACGCACCCCACTCCACAATGTTTTGCCCTCTTGAGCAAGATCATCGATGGAGTACACATCGGGCTCGGTCTTAACTAGCCAGTGCTTCATACGCTACACCAGATTACTCTCTTACCAGGGCCGCAGCGTAAAGGTTGCCATCGATGATATTGCTTTGCCCGGGGTCCGGTAGCACATCTTAACAAGATCGCTGCTCCAGATCTTGATGGTGTGCTCGGAGTGGCGACACCAGCTAAAATCCGAGATGTTTACCAGCGACATCTGGCCGAACTCTCGGTCCTTCATCTCACCAATCAGCTCTTGATTCTTTCCATCTCGAAGCCGCCCTTCAAAGGCAGTCGTCCCCTCTGATAGCCCTCCAAGCGCCGCATACCCGATAATATTCAGCCAGATCTTGGTAGGAACCACCTCTACGATCGCTAGCTCGATAATCAACGAATCATGCTGTGGTTGATCAACCACCTGATATACCTTGCGATCATCCGCCTGAAAGGCATCAGTCAACCGCTCATGGAAATAGTTTGCAAGGATCTGAGCCTCTTTCTGCTGATCTCCCGGGGCAAAATTCACTTTATCCCACCAGTCCTGCTTCAAAAGATGCGTTGTGTCGATTGGCGCAATGTAGACACTCTTGAAGCCGCGAAGATCCACGCCCGGCTTGAGCCACACAGCATCAAAGGGGAGATCGTCCTCTTTGGTCATAAGGGACGGATCGGTAACGAAACCCGCATCAGGGGCGGGATCCGCCCGACATCCGGAGAGGTACACACAGCCAGCCACACTCAAGAGAAGAGTTGTAAGACGGGTAAAAACGAGGGAATGGGGCTTCATATGCTGGCTCTCCTGGAACAGCTCGGTCGATTAGACAGACTGCAGAGCGCTACTGTGCCTACCCTGCCTTCTAGATCAAGGAGTAGCACAAAACCGATCAAAATCGAAACAGGGAACAAGTGCCAGCGAGATTCCGCACAGCCGCGGCGAGAGGCATGGCTCCGCACACGAAACGGCTCCAGGCCGCCCAGTGGGCTTTTACATGCTTACGTGCTGCCGTCCCATCATTTCCTTGATGGCTGCAAAGCCAGGGTCCGCGAGTTTTACGCGTGCAATGCGACTTCCAATCTGAGCCAAGGCATTGGCGTCCGAGAACGAAAATAGATTAAATTTTGTTTTCGGCCAGCGCTTCTGAAAGAGCTCCTCCGAGGACACATACGCGAGATCGAATGTTCTAAAACCATACTTCTCAACAAGCTCACTCAGAACCGAGAGTCGATTCGGAGTCTTGTCGATCCGCGTTGGTATCGCCAATCCGCTAAAAGCCTCCAAAGTTTGTATGATCTCGTCCATCGATTGCGTCGTCACGTACTGAGCATTTCCTCGTGCAAGCAGGGGAATCTTGAGTGCAGACAGAAACGAATTGATATCCGCCGTAGTCGTATTCTCGGGGAAGAGGCACGAAAGGATCACGTCATCACACGCACCGAGCTTACATCGCAGGCTGACTCCTGGTATCACTGTCAGCGGAGAGCCCTCTGCAGCCTTCACCATCTTATCGACAAACTCGCCGCTGTAGAGATCCGTTATTGCAATGACGTCGAGTCCCTTCACCTTTGATAAACGAACTATCGCCGGGGCCGAGTCGATCCCATCGACTCCAAGATAGCCCATCGAGGCGGGGCTATTCACTTTGAGATCGAGGACGTATTTGTTCTTACGGGTACGGGTTTTCTCAATCCTATCTTGTAGAGACGCAGCCTGTTCGTGAGCTTCCTCAACTTTGTCAGCGGCCTTCTTCCTTCCCATCTGATCGTCTCCAATATTTAAAACTTAGGACTCATCACTCGTGCGAACGCCTTCCAAGAGCTTACGGCTCTGCTCTTCAGCCGCGCTATTCTGCGTACTTTCGACCTTGTTTCCAGACGAGGAATTAATAGCTTCTAAGGCTTCCCTCATCATCGATTTGAGAGACCCCAGCTGGATCTCGAGTCGTCCTATATCACTCGGGGTCGGAACTGAACTGAACATGGTCAGCACCCGATCAACCTTTAGTAGTAGACTTGAAACCTTTGATGTAAGGAGATCAACTCGCCCCTCAAGGAGCTTTAGATCGGTGGTAGACGCAATCCCCATCATGCGGGTGATCGTCGGCGCACTTACTTCCACCTTTGCACCGGTTGATGAGAGAGGTACAGCCGCTGGGGTCACCCCCGCATCTCTTTCGGCATCCTCGTTGTGTGGTGCGATCTGACCTGTTTCGGACTCCATCGATAACCTTTGGGAAAACCATGCACTCGTACTACTTCTTCCACGCCTTGCGCCCATGAATCCGAAGCGAGGCAGCACTCTCTGCCTCTTCTGATATACTCCGGCGTATATATATAGATGCTTGCAAATGCAGGAGGGATTCGAGGTCTCCGGCGCCGCGAAAAGAGGTGTTAAAACGACCACTTCTCCGACGAGCGACAAGCACTCGCGGCAAAAACCGGCGTTTGAAAGAGAAAAAGTCACGGCATCGCCGGTACCTTTGAATCACGCGATACGTCGAGAGACACTGGTGGCGCCACCATCGGCCCCTCCCAACGGCGCTATCTTCCGGACAAGCAAGCGCACGATTCGATGTCTATTCATCTCCAGCACTGAGAACGTAAGCCCTTCAGTGCTGAAGGTATCCCCTTGAACGGGAACTCGGCCCAACTGCTCCTGCACAAAGCCGCCTACCGTCTGATAATCTCCGGACGGGAGGTTTACTGAAAACGTAACGGCAAACTCTGGTATGGAGGTAGCGCCCTCGATACAGATCGAACCATCTGCTTGTATTGCAGCGAGATAGGTTGGGTCTGGATGTTCGAACTCGTCAAATATCTCCCCGACGATCTCCTCTACGAGATCCTCCAAGGTCACGACCCCGACGACTTCTCCGTGTTCATTGAGAACAACACTAAAGTGAATCTGCTTGTGCCGCATTTCCAGGAGAAGCTCCCGTACCACACGACTATCTGGAATGCGGTAGACCGGTCGTATAAACCGACGCCATGCGGAGGGATCAGGATCTACGCCAACAAACTCAAGTAGATTCCATGTGAGCAGTATTCCACGAACATCATCAAGATCCTCCCCGCACACTAATAAGCGGGAGACAGGTTCTTTTCGTAAGACCGCCAAGACATCTTCAGTTGTTGCTGCATCGCAGACCCACACAATATCCTTGCGCGGAGTCATCACATCTCGAGCAATTTGCCCCGAAAGTTCAGCAACTCCCTCAAGTAGTTGCTGCGCATCTTTTTCAAGTGTGCCTGCCTCTGAACTTACTTTTGCTATTTCTCCGAGCTCTGCGGCCGATATTACCACTTCTCGCTCATGTGCTTCCCGAACGCCAAACTGCTCAAGAACGCCTCGCGCTCCGTTACGGACTGACATCAGGATCGGTCTCCACATCCAACTGTGAATTTCCAACGGTATCGACACCAGGCGCAGCACATCCTCAGGAAACTGGATCGAGACTGCTTTCGTGACTTGCACCACTAGTAAGATGAGGCTGGCACACACGATGTACATGCCAAGCGCCACTGGCATGGCTGCCCACATCGAGTCGACACCCTTCATACCCAAGAGGTCATGCGATACTACGAATGAGAGAGATGCTATTGTGAAGCCACACACCAGCGATGCGAGGAGCCGTCCGAACTGCGCACACACGAGGAAGCTCTCTGCATCTTTCAGTATGCGTTGCGCTCCACGTGAAAAGATGCGCTTGCCCGCTACCATCTCTTCAATTCGACCAATCCTGCTACGCGACACCGCAAGCGACGCAGCTACGAAGAATACGTAGAGCGAAGTCGAGACCACGAACAGGACAGCAAACAGAAGCAACACCGCTACGGTTGAGGAAGTGGTCACCATGGGAGGATATCTCAGAGACCGAGCCGCGGTGACTGCCCACGGGCACATGTCTCGTGGCGGAGCTTGTTATAGGGATTACCGATGGGGGGATAAGGATCAGGGTCTAAAGATACCGTGCAGGACATACCTTAATTGTGAGTAGCAGCGGGTACCCTTGTCAAACAAAGTTAATTAAATGTCATTATTTCAGTCACTTACAGCATCCAGGGTGTTGCATTCCAGACTTAAGACCCCAAGCGGACCGTTCTGCACGCCTCACAAAGACCGCTGGTGCCGATACGCAGTTGCCGATAACGTAGCCGACATGAATGCAACTCGCGAAATAATGTGGAATGTCAATAGCCTGCCTAATGTGATCGGCCTTTATGGCCTGCTCGTTATTAGTGTGGTGATAGGGCTTAATGGGGTTCTGCGCCGAGCAACTCTCTGGCGCACCGGCAAAGCGGCCCCGGAATACTTGGGAAGCTGGTTGTGGAGACTCGACGACATAATCCAGAGCGGGCTCTTTCAAAAGAAGGTTGCGCGGGGCAAGAGCGGCTCAGCTATCGCCCACCTCTTAGTGTACTTTGGATTTCTTGTTCTCCTCTTCACCACCACCATGGTGTTCATTCATCACGACCTTGGAATCAAGATCTACCAAGGCACGTTTTACCTCTGGGTAACGATCTTCAGCGACGTATTCGGTTTTCTTCTGCTTGGAGGACTGCTCTTCTTTTGGTACCGCCGCTACATTCAAAACGCCGGAGCGATTCACAACACCAAAAACGATGATTTTATTCTCTGGATGCTTGCCCTGCTTGTCGTCCAAGGTTTTGCACTCGAAGGGCTTCGAATTCACGTCACGCACGACCCATGGGCCTTGTATTCTCCAATCGGGTGGCTCGTGGCAAAATCTGTTTGGTTCCTGTCCGATGATCGTGCTCGACAGATTCACTTTATCACGTGGTGGTTTCACACTCTCACGGTCTACGGCTTCGTAGCTCTCTTCCCCTACACGAAGTTTTTCCACATGGTAACGAGTCCTCTCAATCTCTTTTTCGGACGCACCAGGCGACCGAAGGGTGCACTCCCCTTCATCGGCGATCTTGAGAAGCTGATGGAGAGCGGCGAGGAATTCTCATTAGGACTTGGAACGATTAAGGACTATACGTGGAAGAATCTGCTCGATCTTGATGCATGTACCCAGTGTGGTCGATGTCAGGAGGTCTGCCCAGCATATCTATCGGGCAAACCACTCTCTCCGAAGTGGATGATCCTCGACACGCGCAATCACCTCTTTGCCCTCCATTCGAATGGAAAGCTCGGCGAGGAATCAACACTACAGCTTGGGCGATCGCTCGATGAGTCGCTTTCGCAGAATGTCCTGTTGCCGTTTAACGCGTTGCGGCAAGAAGGAGATGGATATCGCGCCGATGGCTCATACCGAGCGCAGAACCCGCTCGTGCAGAGCTCCGTGCGCACCCTCGGCGGTAACGCGGAAGCAAGGATCGCGGGCGATGTTTTAGATCCAAATGTATTTTGGACCTGCAACACCTGCATGGCGTGCGTCGAAGCATGCCCTGTTGGCATAAACCACGTCGATCAGATCGTCGGCAATCGGCGCCACATGACGATGATGGAGGGACAGATTCCACACGAGGCACAGGGCACTCTACGTTCCCTTGAGAGCAGAGGGAACCCGTACGGCCCCGCCGAAGATCGCGCGAAATGGATCGATGGGCTCGGGGTGCGCATGTTGCAGCCGGGCGATGCGGTCGACTACCTGTACTGGGTGGGATGCGTCTCCGCATTCGACCCACGCAAACAGAAGATTGCAAAGGCACTGGTGGCGATCATGCAGAAGGCCGGCCTTTCGTTCGGAGTTCTCGGCTCAATGGAAGGATGCACCGGGGACCCTGCACGAAGACTGGGAGAGGAGAACCTCTTTCAAACTCTCGCTAAACAGAACATCGAACTTCTCAAGTCGGTATCATTTAAATATTTGGTGGCGAATTGCCCGCACTGTTTCAACACTATCAAGAATGAGTACCCGCAATTCGGAAATCTCGGAGAAGGGCGGGAACCCGAGATTATTCATCACTCGGTTCTTCTCAAGCGGCTCCTCGCTGAAGATCGAATCCCCCTCAAGGATGGCGCGCTCCGAGATATTACGTTCCATGATCCGTGCTACCTCGGTCGGTACAACGATGAGTACGATGCGCCTCGGCAGAGCCTGCGTGCCGTTAAGGGCTTGCGAATTGTCGAGATGGAACGTAGCCGCGAAAAGGGTCTCTGCTGTGGTGCCGGAGGCGGTCATTTTTGGATGGATCTTAAGATAGGTGAACGGGTTAACTCTATGCGCGCTCAAGAGGCGGTTGATACCGGCGCTTCTACTGTGGCCACTGCATGTCCTTTTTGTATGCAGATGATGGAGGATGGAGTTAAACTAACTAATAACGAGAAGCGCCTCGATGTTCGAGACATCGCCGAAGTTATCGCTGAGAGGTTATAAATGAAGGTATCCCCCTACTACGCCGAGCACGAGGCGTTTATTGACTCTGTTCGCAAGCTCATTCAGACGGAGCTGGAGCCAAAGGTGTCCGAGTGGGAGAAAAAGGGGCGCTTTCCAAATGAGGTCTTCACACTGCTCGGCAAAAACGGATACCTAGGACTCCTCATCTCGGAGGAGTATGGTGGGGTCGGCGGTGATTACAAACTCGCTGGAGCCTGGTGTGAGACCTTTGGTGAGCTTGCTTCCATAGGACTAACCGTTGCGGTTAACATGCACTCGCTCGTTATCAGTCACGGCCTGGAAAAGTTTGGAACCGTTGAAGCAAAGAAGCGCTGGCTTCCCCGAGCGATGACCGGCGAGGCGCTTGGCGCTTACGCGTTTACTGAGCCGGGAGCAGGGAGCGATCTCGCGAGAATCAGAACTACCGCGACAAAGAAAGGTTCCCGCTGGGTCATAAACGGCTCGAAGACCTTCATAACGAACGGCGCTCGTGCGGATTTCATCCTCGTCCTTACTAAAACAGACCCGAATGCAGGCTACGGGGGATTTACGACCTTCGTAGTAGATGCACAATCAAAAGGCTTTAAGGTTTCAAAAACCCTCGAAAAGCTCGGATGGCACGCTTCGGACACCGCAGAGCTGGTGTTTGAGGACGTGGAGGTGGACGATTCCTCGATTCTGGGAAAGGTGGGCGAAGGCTGGGGACAGGCCGCATCAAACCTCAACTGGGAACGGCTTATGCTTACCCTTACCTCGCTTGCAGGAGCGCGAAAATGCCACCAGGCGGCAGCTCTCTACGCATCACAGCGTGAGGCATTCGGGAAAAAAGTCGAGCAATTTCCGATTATCGCCCATTACCTTCAAGAGATGCAGCGCAAGATATTTCTCGGAGAGGCGCTTGCACATCGAGCCCTCGATCTCTTGCACACCGGGCAGGATTGTCGAACCTTTGTTGCGATGGCAAAGCGTATGACGTGCGATGATGCCGTTTGGATCGCCGATAAAGCGATTCAGATTCACGGTGGGTACGGGTATACAACTGAGTTTATTCCGGAGCGTTGGTGGAGAGATCTTCGCCTTATGCCGATTGGCGGTGGCACCAGTGAGATCATGACCAACATCGTAGTCAAAGAGCTGTCGCGATGACAACCTCAGAACGAAAACAAGAGTAGCTCTGAGAGGTCCGTAATCCCCTCGCACACGAGCGTCCCGCCCTCCTCTATCGCTACCGCATCTCCGGCTCTGAGCGGTGTCCCCGCGAGTCGAATATCACCGTCGATGACATGCATCCATGCTGATCCACCATTCAACACCTCAAACGACAACTGGTGTCCTGCTGTAACCGCGCCGTATGACACACTTGCTTTTTGAAAGATCGCAAACGCACCCTGAGCCTGCGCCGTGTTTTCAGGGCCTGCAAGGAGGAGCCAGGAGTTGCGACACGACGCGAGAGGAAATTCACGCTGCTCGTATCGAGGAGGGAGCCCCTTTGTATGCGGCTCGATCCAGATCTGTAGAAAGTGTGCTGCATATTCACGGGAGGGATTATACTCGCTGTGACGAATTCCGCTCCCCGCACTCATCACCTGCACTTCACCGGGGCGCAGGATCTGTCGATGCCCCAAACTGTCCTGATGTTCCAGAGATCCCTCCAATACGAGGGTAAGGATCTCCATATCACGGTGGCCGTGCATTCCGAATCCTTCACCCGGAGCAACCCAGTCATCGTTGATTACGCGCAAGCTTCGGAAGCCTGAGTACTCGGGATCAACGTATTCGCCAAATGAAAATGAATGACGACTCGTGAGCCAGCCGATCTCAGTTAATCCACGCTCATGTGAACGGCGGACTTTCATACTATTCCCCTTTCTGAGTCGTTATCGAGCTCCGCAGCGCTTCACGAGCTCTTCCACTGCTTCGATTGGGGTCTTCGTGCGGGCGATACAATCTCGGGCCAAGCCGTCAACGATAGCATCGGTCCCACGCAACGCTTGCTGCGCCAACCACTCTGAAGCCAATCCTACAATTGTTTGCGATACCACTCTCAATCGACGCGCATACCCCTGCGAGGAGGTCTCAAGCCACGCACGGTGAGCGCAGGTAGCCTCAACAACCTTCTCTATGCCAACACCGGTAGTCGCAACGGTTTGGGCGATCCGGGGCTTCCATGCATCCGGCCCAAACTCAACCAGAGACAACAGAGTGTAGAGATCCTTCTCAAGCGCCAGCGCCCCCTCTCGATCAGCTTTATTGATGACGAATATATCGGCTATCTCCATCAGACCAGCTTTAATAATCTGAACGCTATCGCCCATCCCCGGGACCAGCACAACAACACAGGTATCTGCGAGGCGTACTACATCGACTTCGGCCTGACCCACGCCAACGGTCTCAAGTAGGATAATATCAAAGCCCGCACTATCAAGTACGTGTACACTCTCAAGGGTGGCCTTTGCCAGGCCGCCCAGGGAGCCACGAGTAGCCATACTGCGAATGAAAATTGATGGATCTTCGGCCGCTCGATTCATGCGGATTCGATCGCCGAGAATAGCTCCGCCGGAAAACGGGCTGGAGGGGTCGACAGCCAGTATAGCTACCGAGGCTCCTGTCGCGCGGTATTGAAGCGCGATCTGGTCAACAAGGGTAGACTTCCCCGCTCCTGGCGACCCGGTTATCCCCACAACATGCGCCCGGCCAGAGGGACGCCGCAGACTCGCCGCCAGCGACCGCGCCCCCGGGTGGTTACTCTCGATCCTCGTAATGAGCCGCGCCACAGCCCGAAAGTCTCGGGCTATGGTCTTTTTGCGCAACTCTTCATCGGAGAACTTCATGAAACCATGGTACTGCTCAACGACCTATTACGCCAACTGGATAATATCGTTTAGTAGCTGGTTAATCGTAGTAATGATACGTGAACTCGCCTGGAATCCACGTTGAAGGGTAATGATCTTCACGAACTCTGAGGCGATATCCACCGTCGATAGCTCTTGAGTGCCCGCTTTTATACTACCGAAGCTTCCACTCTCCGCGCGGCCGATAACTGCGTCACCCGATGCTGTCGAGGTTCCCAAAAGGTTACTGCCTAACTTCTGTAGTCCCTCTTGGTTAGGGAAGGATGCAAGCGCTAACTGGCCCAACGTGCTGGTCTGACCGTTTGAAAGAAGGGCTACAACTCTACCATCACCACCAATGTTGATGCTCTGAACTGCTCCGATTCCGGTTCCATCTTGAGAGACAGACAGGATATTCGACTGAGAGGAGTACTGTGTCAGAGGGTTGAACGTTATGTCTACGTTGCTTACTTCTGATCCGTTGTTCCAGGTCACGCTCGTTGCGATATCTGGCACTCCGGTAGTCGGAAGTGGGCTACGAAGGCCGTTACCACTGAACGTGAACGTGGCAGTGCCGACCTGACGTGGAAACCCCGTCTTGGTAATAGTGTTCGTCGGATCAATATCCTCGTTGTTTACATAGGCACGAACGGTATACTCATTCACGCCGGTGTGATAGAACATGAAGGTCGTAGCGTGCTTCTCGCCGAGCGAATCAAACACATCAACCACGGTTGAGTATTCGGCGAATTTGTTGAGGTCAGTGTAGCTAACGGTGGGAGGCGTCGCATTGACAGCAGCCGCGGTTGGAATGGTCGCCGGATTGACTAGCTGCGCTGACGCATTAACGTTACCAGCAATTGATACCTCAGTAGTAGCAACCGAATTCTGTTCAACGCTATTGACGTTGATGGGCTCCAAGGCTCCACTTCCGTTGGATGGAAACCCGAGCACTGCTAAATTATCTTGATTTACCAAGAAACCTGAAGAGTCGAGCTTGAAGTTACCCGCTCGGCTAAAAAAGCGGCTGTCATTTTTGGCCAGGATAAAATAGCCATTCCCCGCGATTCCAAGGTCAAGCGGGCGTCCGGTGAATTCCAGGGTTCCCTGCTCAAACAGCGTAGAGACCGCCGCGATGGTGGCGCCGCTACCGTACTGGTTACCCAGCACGCCATCGCCGGCTATCAAGCTTTCAAACTCTGCTCGATTCGCCTTAAAGCCTACGGTGTTAGAGTTCGAGATGTTATCACTCGCTACTGCAATAGCACTACCGTGACTCGAAATTCCAGCGCGACCAGCGAACAAACCGTTGATGATACTTGGCACGTGCCCCGTCCATGAAAAAATGCCGGCATGACGTCGCGAATACAACAGGTATCCGTCAAGCCAGGAGGTCTATAGTTTAAACCACACGAGAGAGCTCGTCGTCCTTGAATACTACGCATCGAGACGGATCCGTGTCCCGGCACTACTGCTGTCGTTATCCAACTGGATTAACGACTGATACTTCTTTCACATCTGAAATTGAGATTTCACGACTTCCAAGCAACAACTTCGGGGTTGGGCCCGGGATGAAGCCCGAGACGAGACCCGCTGCTGAAACAGTCGGCTGGAACGATCCACCACCAGACTGATTTTGAGCAACAACCTTGACCGAATAAGCACCATCTGCCACGGCAAGGTCAGTGAGACTAACAAGCTGCTTACCGGCACCAACAGGACCGAGCTGCTTCTCCCCGACAACTGCACCGACTGAATTGACGAGTTGCACCGTTACATTTGAGGATGCCTGCGGCATCTGAAGTTGCAACTGCCCTCCCTGCCCGCTTTGAACCTGCACAGCTGAGCTGTTCAGCACTACCGAATGACCTAAGTAACCAGCGAGGGAACTCAAATTCGCTGCGTCACTTTGAGCGGTCAGCTTATCATCGATCGAAATTAACTTCTCTACCTGCGTAAACTGCGCCAACTGCACCGCAAACTCCTTACTATCCATAGGAGCCTCTGGATCTTGATTCTTGAGTTGAGTGACGAGGAGCTTCAGGAATTCATCCTTTCCGATCTGCTCATTCTTATTCTT
>JBIJBZ010000021.1:0-27803 GCA_044344945.1 Bdellovibrionota bacterium
GGAGTGTGGTGCCCTCTTTGATTTGTTCAACGCCCTTAGCCACCTCTCCCCGGACGAATATCGCACCGGAAAGCTTTTGCTTACACGGATTGGTGCCATGCTTTCTAAACTTTGCCTTCAGGGCGTGTGACCACACTTCTTCGGGTACGTTCAGTTTACGTGCACGAGCAATGTTCACGTCCGGAAACGCCAATTCTACCCACTCGATTCCACGAAGACCCTTTTGATATACATTGTAAGGATCCAGCGAATCGTCAGTCCAACAAAAATATCTGTCGGCATAGGTATCGACTCATCTTGGTATTTGAGTGACGCAGCGCACTCTTCTCCGCAATACGAATAGCTACCAGCGATCCTAGGCTCTGGTCATCCGTGTGGTCGCTAAACGGAGTTTTGGGCGTGGGGTATCGATGACATCCTCAGGGCGTCGAGAGCGCAGGCGAAGGCTCAGCCTGTTTCTCCTTAAGCCTATTGGTGGATTGTCCGCCTATTCTGCGTTGTCCTGGAGCCGCAAGTTCCTCCCAGAGCGAGGCTGTATCTCGCGCTTTACCCATCTGCGCAAGCGAATGCCCCTTTTGAATTACCCACTGTTCATGAATATCAGCGGGAAAATCCTTGAGCTCGCGTTCGGCGAGGGAAGGCAAAGCATCGATCGCCCGCTCTGCATCCTGAAAGCGATTGGCCGCTAAGAGAGTTCGTATCAAAAGAAGCTCAGCCTCGAGGCGCACTCGGCCTTTCGTGTCCTGCGAAGCGCTGCGCGCAGCGGCGATGGCACGCTCAGCACGGCGGCTAAACTCGCCCTGAGTTGCATGAAGCCAGAGGTCGACCACGGCTTTCCACTTGCTAACATCACCCTTCGCGGCTTTCGCTGCCTTTACAAGCAGCTCAGCGCTCGTCTCTACATCTGCGCGAGATATCTCAAGCGCTGCAAGTTTTTCAAGAGCTGGTACAAACGTTGGGTTGCGCTTCACAAATCCTGTAAGCGAATCCCGAAGAGCACTCTCGCTCGTAGACTCGGTCACAATCTGTGCAAAAGTCAGTCGCCTGCGGGCATCGCCGGTATCATCGGAGGCGTAGCCTATCTTCTCAAGCTCGCTTTGAAACTCTATCGCATCGCCGATTCGCCCCAGTTCTTCATTGATATCACGCGCAAGTTCGAGAGCCTTTCGGCTTGGAGCTGTCTTCAGTATCAGGCCCAAATTATCGCTGGCAGCGGTGTTGTTCCCCAACTTTCGATTCAGCTCCGCTGCCCGAAAGAGAACTTCAGCGCTTGAGCGGCTACTGGCACGAGTTGAATCAAGCACTCGTAGCGCCTCGCGCGGGTCGTTAAGCGCCTCTAGACACCGAGAGAGTTCAACCCGAGCGATGACATTTTCCTCTTCACGATGAATGATCTGCTCCCAAAGGTCGCGCGCAGCCGCCCAATCGCCACCAGCCATGAGGTCGCGAGCTTTTTCAAGCGTTTTATAGAAACCTTCACGTGCCCGCTCAGCAGCCTTGAGCTTGCGCTCGCGCAGGTAGCTCTTGAGGCCAAAAAATAGCCCGACTAAGGAGGCTGCTATGCACCCGAGAGCAAATACTCCGATGTAGATGACCCCAGCATATGTTGTAAGGGTAAGATTTGGTCCAAGACGTATCGTTGCGTCGGTCGAGTTCGTAAGGGTTATGTAGAGAGCAGCCCCAACGAGTAGGGCGAGAACAAGAAAGCGATTGAATTGCCTTAGCATCTTCCTCCAGCGGGGCAAGAGAGTAGTTGCCCGGTATCTTACACCGCTCCTCAACGGGGTGTACAGGGTGCAGGTACTGCCAAGAGCCGATTAGTGCGCTCCGATTGAATGCTGATGTCTCCCCCGGTGTAAGACAGCGGGCCGGGTTGCGGAGCGATATCCCCGGGCTCTGAGCATTAGCGGGCTCTCGATTTGAATCGCAACTCCGGTCTGCTGTGTCACCGGTAGCTCACGGCTTGCAGGCCGTTTTATTGGACAAGACTAGCGTTGGCACACCCGTGTGCTACTTGGTAGCTTGCCGAGCCCCGATTTCGATACATTATCGGCGATGCCGATGCTCTTGCTCAGGGCGCTCGCCGCCTTACGTGTTGAGCGCGATTTGGATGCCGAGAGTGTCTTCGCCACACTTCGAGCGTACGCAGTGAAACTATTAAAGCTACTCTGATACTGGGAGAGGCTACTATCGTAGCTGATAATCCCGCATCCAGACCCCTGGGTGCAATCCTGAAGGATGGCCGGATATTTGGCTATTGCTGACCGAGTTGCTCGATCAAGCTCTGCGGCTCTACTCAAAAGTCGCGACGCACTACTCGCTTTGATCGAGCTATTCCTTCTCGCTGTCGATACGGCCTGGAAGACTTCGGTCTTCAGGAACGCCGAGTTCGATCGCAGGGCAGTCTTGCTGGGAGTCGCGTTAATCGTGTTGCAGCTGATAATTACCGGAGCTCCAGTAGGTGTCCTGGTGGGAGTCGGCGTAGCGGTAAATGTTGCCGTCGGCGTTACTGTCCGTGTCGCCGTTGCCGTCGGCGTAATTGTCGCGGTTGGTGTGCGCGTCGGTGTCGGCGTCATAGTCGGAGTCCGTGTTGGTGTTGGTGTGCGAGTCGGTGTTGGTGTTTGCGTTGGGGTGGCCGTCACTGTCGGTGTTCGTGTCGGAGTAGGAGTCCGTGTTGGAGTGGCAGTTGCGGTACGAGTCGCGGTTCTCGTAGGCGTTGCCGTCGACGTGGGGGTTCGAGTTGGCGTTGGAGTGCGTGTCGCGGTTGGTGTTCGCGTCGGAGTGGCCGTTACTGTCGGTGTTCGAGTCGGTGTTGGGGTAGCGCTCGGAGTTGCAGTTGGCGTTGGTGTTGCAGGAACGCATTCGGTGAGAGTTGCTTCGAGTGGAGCGCTCTCAGGGCTGGAGCGGAAAAAATACCTATTCGTAGCAAGGTTACTGGCTAAGACGCCGAGCTTACGACGCGATGTGCCGTTACTTGGGGGGATCTCGCTGATATCTGACGTGGTGGGCGTTCCCGATGTCTCAGTGTACTGGTAGTTTCCAGCGCCCAGAGCACTTAAGGATGTTTGTATACGCGAGTTCGCACCACGATTGTAGTATTCAACCGGGGCAGTAGAGGCGGCGCCCGATGGAGTTCGAGCCACAAAGTCCCAGATAATCACCCTCTGAGTAGCGTTGTTTGGAATCGCCCGGTAGCACGCCGTAATGCTCTGAATGCGCGGAAGGTCCGTGGCTACACGCGTAGCGCAGGCTGGGGGTGTGATGGCAGACGAAACTAATCCGATTTGAGCTCCTCGTGTACCATTTGTATCAACAAACACTGAGAGCGTACTTGCAGCGCCCCTCTTGTAACGAGAGACCACTTTGACGGGCCCCGAAGTCGGGATGGTTGTAGTGGATCCTTCGATCCAATCCTCAGCGCCCCCAGTGCCGGGGATTTTAACCTCGTATTGAACTCGCGTCCCGCTCGGTCCGTCTATTCCCCATACCAGCGAATCCTTATCTAGACACGCCGCTGCAGCAACGAATGGCTCAGTCGTAGGTGTTGCGGTTGGAGTGCGAGTGGGAGTAGCCGTCATCGTTGGTGTTGGTGTGCGAGTAGGAGTCCTTGTGGGCGTAACGGTTGGTGTTCGAGTTGCAGTTGCAGTTGGAGTTCGTGTTGGAGTTATCGTTGGTGTTCGCGTAGGAGTTCGTGTCGGAGTGACGGTAGGCGTTCGTGTGGCTGTTGCCGTTGGTGTCGGTGTTGCGCAGGCAGACAAAACTTTACTCACTGCGGCAGTAGCGGGAGCGGACTGGGTGAGTACGGTATTGGACGAGAGATTCGCTGTTATCCTCTGATAGATTCGGGGTGCAATACCGGTTGCTGGGCTACCTTCATATGTGTCGATCGAGAGCATCGAATTCGCGGCTTGGGCGACCCCAACAGTTACCTGCCGAGAGGCTGGCACGGTGGCTGATGTCTTCGCTCCAGCGGAATTTCGTAGTGCAAATTGCTGACCACTAGCACCTAAAAAAGTTAGCTGCACCGTCGCCGGATTGGTAAAGCTCGCATGGCAGGCGCTTGCCAGAGACACCGAGGAGTAGCTTGTTAACTCGGGCGGCGTAGTTGAGCATTTTCGAGTCGAGGTATCGCCGGGAGCGGGACCAACGAGCGAAAACTCTTGAGTTCCCGGAGACCCATTGGCGTCTGAAAAGAGCTCCAGAATGGTCTTTCGAGCGGGATCGAGAGTTGTTGAGGTAAATGCTTTGGTTGCGATCACGCCAACGCCAGGGGAGGTCGAGCTCGTCAGGGTGATTGTGTTTGACTCAACCCACTGAGTTCCAGATACAGATGCCTTCCAGTGGAAGGTCCTGCCGGAGAGTCCGCTAACCCGCCAAATCAGGAAGTCGCCACTGATGCAATCAAACGTGGCGGAAGCATTAACTGATTTGATTGATACCTTGTCTCCGCCTTTTGGCCCCTGATTCTCGGAGCCGGGGAGGCCGGAATTCGGAACACCCTGGGTGTGATAGTGGGCTGCTGATATAGTTTCAGCAACGACGCCATTCTGAGCATTCTGTACGACTTGATCAATCGGTGGCAGTGCCAGGGTGTCTCCGGTGAGCTTTACTAGGTACCCACGCACCTCTTTGCCTGAGCGTGTTTTCACGGTTACCACTACCAGCGCCTGTGGTTCGGTGGTTCGATCGCTCTTTGCCATTCGGAGAGAGCCATCTTTTTGCGTGACCTTAACCGGCACGGTAACGGCGCCCTTGCCGATGCCAGCCGCCCCGCCCTGCAAAAAGGGCCCAAAGTTAAAGAGTAACTCGGGTGCTCCTCGGGGTTGCAAGCCAGAGGAGTCGCGGAATCCCACGAGTTTTCCGGTTGAGGAGATTCCATAGAGTTGGTAATTTCGCCGAAATACCCGCGGTCGATCCGAGTCGCCGTCTGCAGTTCGCGTAAGACTGAAGAGTGACAGGGTCTCACCATCGACATTTAATGGCTTGCCGAATGTGACTCTGTCGCGGAAAAAGGTCAGAATTGATTTCGCTCGGGAGAGATTTATGCGACCTGATGCATCGTATACATCATGGTCCTTGAGATCCTCATTGGTGCCAAGCTTTATCCTCCACTTTCCCTCGGGATTAAATGACAGCTCCTCAAGTGAACTTACTTTGCTCACGTCGATGGGGCGCTCGGGACGGTTGCGCCAATTTGGTAGCGCGATAAGACCGACGACGAACCCGGTAATGACCAGTGCCGCAACCGGCTTTACGTTCCACAATCGTTTCAGGTTTCCCATGCCTCCCCCGCACTATGGCCCGGAGTAGGTGTGTGCTCGCCGAATAAAACGAACCGAGCAAAGAGCTCCACCCACAAGAGTCTAGTCGGCTGGGTGTGGCAATCCATGAGGGAATGATGCGATTATTTGCTAGGAGTATTTGGCAGGTAAAAAGATGAGCTGCATCAGAGGTTTGCGCGACCTGCTCCGACCAGCATCCAGAGACTTTCGGCCCATTTAGGCTCACCTCACTGAAGGATCGGTGTCACGGTAGCCCGCAGGGCAGTCCCCGCCGTCCGCTCCTTGCCGGATTTAGAGAGCTTCTTGGAGATACTTCGTAACTGCTGTTGTGTTGTGGGCGAAAGTGCGGGTTCGGCGGGTGCAGTAGTAGCCACAGAATCGGTAGAGGCTCCGCGCCAACAACTTCGCTTTGAGCTGTAAGCAGATAACCGTCAAAAAGTAGCTCCCGTAACCCCCTCGTCTCAGAGACCGCGCGGAAGAGAAAACCGCCCCCAAAAAAAAAGCCGGCGCCCCAAAGGAGCAGCCGGCTTTTTAACTAAGGCCCCGTAAAGCCTAGATATTGGACGCTACAGCATCCGCCGTGTCAGCCTCGTTTGCCGCTGCGCGTGCGCTCGAGCCAGCGCGGCGAACGATGACAGGGGAGTTGATGAGGAGCGTCGTCGTATCAGCCAAGCGGTGATACTTGATATCGAAGCCTTCCTTATCAATCACGAAATACTTCTCGATGACCTTGACCATCTCCTCGCGGAAACCAGCCATCTCATCGTTGGTTAGACCAGTGCGGTCTTGAACCAGAACAAAATGTAGTCTGCTCTTGGCTACATCCTTACTTTCGTTGCTCTCGCCAAAGAGCATCTTTCTGAGCGCGCTTAACACTTTTTTAACTCCCTCAGCAATCTAACTACCTAACTCTTGACTTTAACTGGAACGCAAGCGTCCGTATATACTAAAACTTGACCCCAAATACCTATTGGCCGACTCCGAGTCGCTTCGTAATCCGGGTCCAGATTGACCCGTTACCGAAGGACGGGATGGCGATCTGCTCGCCGCATACTCGTCCTGCAATTCGGGTGAATGCTTGGCCCGCCTTTGACTTTGGATTGTACACGACTGGCTCACCGCAGTTTGCTGCTACGATGATCTGCTCGTCTCGCTCAATCACGCCAAGTATCTCAACTCCCAGGATATCTTGAACATCCTTCACTGAGAGCATGTCGCCGCGTCGAACCATCTCAAAGTCGATACGATTGATGATGAGGCGTGCCTCGATACCCTTCGAAGAGAGGAGTCCCACAACGCGGTCCGCATCTCGGATAGCCGAAACCTCTGGGGTCGTTACAACGATCGCAGAGTCCGCGCCCGCGCATGCGTTGCGGAAGCCCTGCTCGATGCCGGCAGGGGAATCGATCAAGATGTAGTGGAACTCGCGCTTGTACTGCTCAAGCACGTAGCGAACCTCCGCCTCGTCGATTACATCCTTGTCGTCCGTCTGGGATGCTGGAAGGAGGTAGAGGTTGTTTGACTTCTTGGACTTGATGATAGCCTGCGAAGGTTTGCAGATCTTCTTGGCCACATCGACGATATTGAACACGATGCGGTTCTCGAGGCCGAGAATTACGTCGAGGTTTCGAAGTCCGATATCGGCGTCGATCACCAATACGCGCTGTCCGCGAAGGGCCAAAGCGGCGCCAAGGCTTGCAGTCGTTGTGGTCTTACCGACACCACCCTTTCCAGAGGTGATAACGATAGCCTCTCCGACGTCCTTCTTTCCGCCAGTGATGTTCTTACTGTTCATTAGTTACTCCCTTCTACGTACCCAGACAGTTCGAGATTGGTAAGGTTCAACAACAATCATATTCCCGTCGACGCGCGCTACCTCAGGGAGCCCGCCGCGTGGGGTGCTCTCTGCATGTTCGCTACCTGAGCCGCGTGAGATCACGAGGCCGATTCGTAGCTGCGTCGGTTGAAGATTGAGGCTGAATATCACACGTCCACCGCCGCTCTCATCGTATGCGCCAGCGTGAGCAATGCCTCGGAGGGTTCCCAGGATAACGATGTCGCCACCGGCGATCACCTCTGCTCCGGAGTTAACGTCTCCAAATATGACGATGGAGTGCTCGGTCTCAACCTTTTGGCCCGAGCGCAGGGTGCCGTAGATAATCCGAGTGTCCGGCTCGTCCCATGACATGGGGTTGGAAGTTACCGCCCGTGGGTCGAACGCCTCGATGCCGTCAAAGAGGCTTACGGTCTTGTCCGAAGTTGTTCGTTTAGTCGACGATTGTCGTCCGCCGCCAACGACTTCAAAGCCAGGGGTCGGCAGCTCTTCGATCGTCTTAATTACCTCTGGGCTAGCCGCCTTGGTTGGGGGAGTTCCCTTGACCTTTGAGGCCCGCACAGACACTGCAAATTCTGTCGAGAGGATGGTAACGAGGTTCTGAATTACTGAATCATCGGGGCGCTTTCCAACCCACTCGAAGGCCACGTCGTTTCCTGAGAGGAATGAGCGTCGCGACTCAAGAAACTCGCGGATCGCAAGAACGAGATCCTCAGTGTCTACACGCCCATCGACGCGCAGTACGAGTCCCTCTGCGGTGCCTCGGGCTGTGATTACGCTGCTGCGATCTTCAATCTTGCGCTCATGCGTTGATGATTGCGCGGATGCGTTTGGTGACTGGGAAGTCGAGAAGCCACCTGGTGTGGTGCTTCCGCTTTGATGGAACCCCTCGTCTTCGTTAAACGGGTTGGTCATACGTCCTGAGTTTTTACTGCGGCAAGTTTTTGAGCCCGCCTATCTTAGAACCGTGTGTGCCAACTTTCCAGAACAAAGTGAATCTTGAGAGGAAAAATTTTGAAAATTTTTCTGTGGTCTTGACTCTTGTTTTCAAAGAGTTGCGAGTACGCGACCCGCTGAGCCATCACTCAATTTTTCGACTTCTGTTCAGAGGAACGTCTCGGGAAAAAGGTTTCCCCGGCACTCTATCCGGAACATCTAATTACTTTAAGTGGCTTATAGCAAAGGCCTGATCCCGCCGTCAACAAACAAGTGTTGAAAATAAATTTTTCTGAAGGCTCAAAAGCCTTGACGAAATCGACGGATGTGCCTCGAATTTTGACGCGTGTGCGCTCTCGGTAAGAGCGTTCTCAGAGTTTAGCTCTCGACGATTTAGGGCTTGCAGGTGATAGTTTACCCATGTTCTCACGTGTAATTAACGTAATTGTCGATTGGATTAGCTCTGGTTTTGGAAGTGGGTATGCGAAGGCCATTCCCGGAACCTTCGGAAGTGCCGCCGCTCTTATCTTTTGGTGGTTGTTGTTCGAGATCGGCGTGCTCTCGTCTCTTGAGAGCCAGATTGCTCTCATCGCAATCACGATCATTGTGGGAACAGCGGCCGTTGGTATCGCGGTGCGGGGCGAATCTTCACCGGATCCTCAGTGGATTGTGATTGATGAATGGGTTGGCCTCTTTATTGCTTTGATTGGCCTGCAACCATCCCAGTGGATCCCGGTTTCGGTGGCGTTTGTTGCTTTTCGGATCTTCGATGGCACCAAGCTAGGGCCAGTGGGGTGGGCTGAGAAGCTTCCGCGCGAGCACGGTATTATGGGTGATGATATTGTGGCCGGAGTGCTCTCAGCGCTCGTTGTTTGGGTGATTCGGTCCACGTGTTCGGTATGAGGCGTCTACACCGATGGTTCCTGTGTGGGTTGGCATCCCTGCTAGGGGGGTGTTCACCGGTCTATGTCTTTCAGGCAGCCTACAATCAGAGCAAGATCCTGCTCGGTAGGCGGCAGATAGAGAAAGTAATCGCCGACCCCAAGACGGACCCTGGTGATCGCCAGAAGCTGGAGGTCGTGCTCCAAGCTCGCGCTTTCGGAACAACTATCGGCCTCAACACTGGAAAGTCCTTTACGAGCTACACGGATATCGGCAAAGACACCTTGGCGTGGGTGGTGGTGGCATCCCGGCGGGATTCTTTCTCCTTGTATACGTGGTGGTTTCCGATAGTGGGGACGGTTCCCTACAAGGGTTTCTTTAGCGAGGAGGATGCCAAGAGCCAAGCCTCGCAGTTAGAGGGAGTCGGGTACGAGGCTTCGGTGCGGGGTACTGAGGCATTTAGCACGCTTGGATGGTTTAACGACCCAGTTCTGTCGACAACGCTCAAGAATCCCCCCGTCCGGATAGCGAACACCGTCCTGCATGAGAGTGTACACGCTACTGTGTGGATCCCTGGGAATGTGGCCTTCAATGAGAGTTTAGCCAATTTTGTTGGGGGGCAGGCGGCGATTGAGTTCTTCCGGTCTCAACAGAAGGAGTGTCGTGGGGAGGGGAAGAACTGCACGGAGGCGGACGATCGCGTTTCGGCGGCAGAGCGCGAGTTAGCCTTCCAGCTTGAGTTCGGGGATACGGTAGCCAGCCTGGTCGAGGCGCTTGAGAAGCTCTACGGCTCTGAGTCCCTGTCGAGCGAAGAGAAGATCGCCCGGCGCGAAGGGGTGTTCCAGGAGCAGGTTAGGCCCTTCCGCACTCAATATCCGAAGGCAACTGCTCTCCAGAGAGTTAACAACGCCGAAATTATACAGTACAAACTCTACCTGACGAACCTTCGGCTCTTTGAGAAGCTATATACACAGTCGAAGGGTTCTTGGAGTTTGTTTTTTGAGAAGATTCGGGGTGTCCAGCGGTCGGTCGAAGGTGATGAATCGCGCGATCCGTTCGATGTGCTGAAAAAGATTGTTGGGGAGGAGTCATGAGTGTATTTGCCGATAGAGTTCAAAGCTCGATTGAGAGAAACAAGAGCTATTTAGTTGCTGGTTGTGATCCTGTTCTCGAAGCGCTCCCAGCTTTCATTCTTGAGGATGCAGAGAAACGCTCAAAGAACGATGCGGATTTTTTTGAACGAGCACTCTCGCAGTTTGGAGAGATTTTAGTCTCTTCAATTGAGGGCCGAGTTGCTGCCATAAAGCCAAACATCGCGTTCTTTGAACAGTACGGATTGCCCGGTTTATCGGCGTTTTCTCGCCTCTGTAATGCTGCGCGTGAGCGATCGATTCCGGTAATCATCGACGCTAAGCGAGGCGATATCGGCTCAACAGCGGCTGCGTACAGCGCTGCATTTCTGCGCGGCGTTTCGCTTGGCAGTAGGACTATGCGCGCCTTTGAGTGCGATGCATTGACGATCAACCCGTTTCTTGGATTCGATACGTTGGAACCGTTTCTCAAAGATGCGCAGGAGTGTGGGAAGGGTCTCTTTATACTTGTGCAGACATCGAATCCCGGAGCAAAGGCTCTGCAAGGTTTGCGTGCCGAAGGAGCGTCAGTAAGCGAGCATGTTGCGCGGTGGATCGATACCAATTCGGAGAGGCTCCAAGGGGCGTGCGGCTGGTCTGGTCTCGGGGCGGTTGTTGGGGCTTCGTATCCAGATGAGGCTCGGAAGCTACGAGAGGCGATGCCGCGTACGATATTTCTGATCCCGGGCTTGGGGGCGCAAGGGGCTGATGCCAAGGACTCGGTAGCAGGCTTTGGTTCGATCGCCGGAAAGAAGGGGGGCGCCTTGATCAACGTTTCGCGGGGGCTCATTCAGGGGCAGGCCGGCTCTGTGGATGAGTTTAGGAGCCTGATTGCTGACAATGCTGACCGGTTTAACACCCAGATACAGCAGGCCTTACTTTCTTAAGGTATTCAGCATATTTGACTTTACTCGTGTGCTCGCGCAGAGTTAGCTTCTTCCCCGTTGTGTAGTTAGTTCAAAGGGGGTGCGCGAACCTATGCTTCCTAAGACCCCCTCCAAATCCTCATCACAGAACCCAGCAGGCGTCGATTCATTGGTGGGGGCGTTGGTGCAGTATGAAGACGATGCACAGGTGTTGCTCGGCGTCATTCTCGGAATGAAGAAGGACAAGCCGGTAGTGCTCAACCAACGTGGGCGAGAGTTGGACCTGGCTCGAAATCGACTCTACGTTCTCCCTCGACGGGACATCTCTGCTGCATCGACAACGGCAGCTCGAGTTACCGCTCTTGAGGGTGTGGCTGCTGAGATCGAGAGCGAGGCACAGAAGCTTAATGTCGAGGAGGTGTGGTCCTTCCTTAATGAAGAGATACGATCATACTCCGTTTCAGAGATCTGTAATGCCTATTTCGGATCCGACTCTTGCGAGCAGCACGCAGGACTTCGTGTTGCGCTCATTCGAGAGCGTATGCACTTTAAGCGTGATCGAGATGCCTTTGAGCCCCGTCCTGCCTCTGTAGTCGAGGATCTTCGCAAAGCCGAGGAAGCCAAGCACCGCAAGAAGGCGCTACGAGAATCAGCGCTCGCATTTCTCCAAGCGCGAACACCGGATAAGGCAGAGTCAGTGCCAGCGGAGCTCCGAGATGCAATTCACCTTGTCGAAGAGGTCGCAGCGTCCGTGTCTGACACCGATCCTGCACGTCAGAAGGAAGCGCGCGAATTTGCACACCTGTGCGCAGAGAAGTTGCACATCGCAGAGAGCCTTTCGATCGAAAAGCGCGCGTTCGAAGTTCTTCGAAAAGCAGGGATATTTCATGAGCATACGAATCTTTCGTTTATCCGCCATGAGATACCGCTGCGGCACAGCGATGATGCCGTTGCAGAGGCGGGCGCGTTGCAGCTCCCTGAATCGATTGCAGAGTATCCTGAGGCAGAACGGGAGATTCGACGAGACCTTACTCGGGTACGCTCCTTCACAATCGATGATTCATCGACGCGTGACATGGACGATGCGCTCTCGATTGAACAAACTCAGGATGGTTATGAGCTCGGGATTCACATCACGGACGCAACGGTAGCAGTCGCCCCTGGTTCGGCGTTAGATCGTTCAGCTCGTCGGCGCGGCACCTCACTTTACTGTGCCGATCAAACGGTAAATATGCTACCTGAGTCGCTCTCTGAAGAGCAGCTAAGCCTCGTCGTTGGGAAGGTGCGTCCATGCCTCTCAGTAATGGTACATTTGAGCTCCAGTTTTGAGATTCTGTCGTCGACGATCCAGCCTACGTTCATCAAGGTGCAGGAGCGGTACAGCTACGATCAGGTCGATGAGATGCTTGAAAACGGCGATCAATGGCTATTACTGCTGCACGATATCGCTGCAGCGTGCGAAGAGCGTCGAATTCGGCGCGGGGCGATTCGTGTCCACAAGCGCGATGCGGTCCCATTCTTTGATGGCAAGACCGTTCGCTTATTGGAGATAGACGAGGATGGCCCAGCCCGTATCTTGGTTTCAGAGATGATGGTGCTTGCAAACAGCATCATGGCTGATTTCGCTGCGCGCCATGCGATACCTGTATCGTTTCGTGGTCAGGAACGACCAGAAGAGTCACGACGGGAGGAGCGTTCCGATACACCGGAAGGTCCAGCCAAAGATTTCTCAGCACGCACAAAACTAAAGAAGTCCTCTGTTTCGTTTGAACCTCAATACCATGCAGGGCTCGGGCTTGATGCCTATATTCAGGCGACCTCTCCGATCCGGCGCTACACCGATCTCTGCCACCAACGGCAATTTCTAGAATATTTCCGGGCGAAAAAGCCGTGGATCTCACGTGAGGAATTTGAGCTGATCGCAGCCGAGTTAGAAACCGTTCTCCAGTCCGCAAACTTGGCGAGTCGAGAGACAAAGCGCTACTGGCTTTTGCGATATCTTGAGCAGCGTGAGCGCAACAAACCTATCGAAGCCACCGTCGTGCGCACCGATCTCAAGTCGCCTCTTGTCGAGCTCGATGAGGTTTACATCACCTCCATGGTGCGCTTGCAGCAGAAGGTGAAGCTCGGCGACCGCGTCTCACTCAAGATATCGGCTGTCGATCCCCACGGCGACTACCTGCGCTTCGCGTAATCTCTCGTCACAAATAACTGGCTCAAAGGGTACTTAGATAGTTCTTTCAGTTATATCTCGCGGTGTGCCCGACACCGCGAGCGTTCTGAATCCTCTCGCTTTTTAATTGACTACGAAGTTGCGGCTCTTTAAGGTGGAAGGGTGCTGAGCCGAATGATTCATCTTTACATTCTCGGTTATTATCGGTCCATGCAGGGACGATAGTCCTTTCTCTGCGTGCATCACGCACGCACCTTGGCAGCAGATATCCTCATCAACTTGTTTAGACTAGAGGCCACCATGGCAGAGCCGATTATATCACTAGAAAACGTTACTAAGCGTTTTGTCACTAAGCGCCCCGTAGCCACATCAAAGTCTCCATGGTGGCGGCGCCGAAAGGAGCGGGTTGAGGTTGAAGCGCTCAAGGGTATTTCGTTCTCCGTGCAGCCTGGCGAGCGTGTGGCGCTCATCGGCCCAAACGGTGCCGGAAAATCAACCGCGATCAAAATAATGACTGGCCTCCTTGAGCCGACATCTGGAAACGCCTGTGTTGCCGGGACAGTTCCGTGGGTTGATCGGAGGTCGCTCTTGTTTCAGATCGGATGCGTGTTCGGAAATCTCTCTCAACTCTGGCCGCATCTGACGGTCTCGGACAATTTTATGCTTATCGGCGGAATGTATGGCGTTGAAAGCCTTGAGTTGCAGGCTCGCATAGGGCAATTGACCCATCATTTTGGTGTCGCCGGTCTGATTTACAAGCGACCCTCAGCGCTCTCTCTGGGAGAACGCATGAAGTGCGAGATCTTGAGTGCGTTGTTGCACCAGCCAAAGATCCTGCTCCTCGATGAGCCGAGTATCGGACTCGATGTTATCGCGCGCCTAACCTTGCGGCAGTTGATCATTGATCTGTGCTCCGAGATGGGTACCACCGTGCTTCTGACCTCGCACGATACCGGCGATATCGAAGGAGTGTGTGAACGCGTCATCGTGATCAACCAGGGCCTCGCCGTTTTTGATGGCTCTTTGGCAAACCTGCGCCGACGTTTTATCTCGCGAAAAACGATCTCGGTGATCTGTGATGATGAGTCACTAACACTCGACGATCCGCGACTCGTGCTTACAAAAGCTGGGGAGCGTAGCTTCTCGATCTCATTTGACCCAGCTGAGATACCGACGGATCAGGCAGTGTCGGCTGTTCTTGCACGAAGTCGCGTCGTTGATCTTGCGATAGGGGAACCACCCCTTGAGGAGATTATCGCCTTAGCATTCAGGGAGGGCGTATGTTCCGTACCCTAAGAGATCTCTTTTGCCTGTCTTTTAGAGCGGAGTTATTTAACGTTCCGCAGATGCTGTCACAGGCGGTGTTCTTTGTGCTGATCTTACTGGTCTTTAATTTCTTATGGGTAGAGGGTAGCAAAAGCGCGTTGCCGATGCCCGCTTCCCCAACGAACATGCTGTGGTACCTTGTGTTGACCGAAACGGTCGCATTGTCCGTCGTCACCGTCTACCGCGACATTGAATCCGATTTTCGAAAGGGGCGCATGGCCGCAGCGCTGCTTCGACCAACGCACTACCTCTGGATAATTTTTTGGCAGGGTGCTGGTACGTGTTGTGCACGAATACCGGTGTTTGCCGCGGTAGGGTTTGTAACCGCCGCTATTCTGACCGGTGGATTGCCGACGCATATGACGATGGCAATAGCGGCACTTTTCGTTGCTCCCTTTGCCTGCGGTGTGCTCATGATCTTCATCGTTTCGGTTGGTTTATCGACTGTGTGGTTGCGAGATTGCTCTCCCGTATGGTGGGTCTTTCAGAAGTGCCTCTTCGTCTTCGGCGGATTGATGCTCCCCATCTCGATGTACCCCAATTGGTTCCAAGCGATCGCAGCGGTCCTCCCGTTCAAGCCCATGCTTGATGGAGTTGCTCAGGGGGTTCTCGGTGTATCAGCACGAACGTTTTGCTGGAACCTGGTCCTGCTGACGGTATGGTTGTTCATCGGTATTGCGTTGGCACGGTGGCTGCACTCCCTGTTTGTGAAAAAAGTGTTGCGAGGTGAGGTATGAAGCCTGGTTCGATACTCCACATAGCGCTCTCCGCGCAGAAGGCGAGCGCGGCAACGCTCGGCTCATGGTTGATGCGAGCCTCGATGATGGCCGTCAATAATTGGATCTACTTCACAATGTGGTTCGTTCTCTTTAGAAAGAATATGCAGCTTGGTGGCTGGACGCTTGAGCAGACGGAGCTTCTCTTCGGTATTTCAGCGGTATCGTTTGGGCTGATGAATGGCCTCTGTGGAGGATTTGTCCTGTTACCGGAGCTCATACGCGACGGCGGTCTCAACGGGTTCCTCCTGCGACCGCGCTCAACACTGGCACTGGTACTTCTGTCAAAGGTGCAGCCGTCATCGTGGGGAGACGTTGTTTCCGGCCTCGTACTAGCGTATCTGTCCGGTCTGGTATCAGGTGAGGGCTGGTTTGCGTTCGTGCTTGTGGTCGCTTTAGCTGCCGTCGTATCGCTCGGTGCCTCGCTCGTCTTTTTCAGCCTGGGCTTTTGGCTTGAGCGCTCAGATACTATCTCTTACCGTCTCTGGGAGACGCTGATTACATTCGGCATCTACCCTGAAGGGATCTTCCCGACATCAGTGCGAGTGTGCCTGTATACATTCCTGCCAGCCGCGTTTACTGCGTTTGTTCCGGTACGGGTAGTGCTGAATCCGGCCTCATGGTGGACACCGCTGTTGCTGGTCGCCGCAATCCTCTGGATGCTCCTGGCGTGCTGGGTCTTTCAGATGGGATTGCGGCGATTCGTGCGAGGGTGAACAACGCTGCCCTCTCCGTCGGGAGAGGGCAACACGGCTACTGGGCTCCAACCTCTTTGGCGATAAAGAAGTACCATCCAAGGTCCGGTGAGTACTCGTAGATGGAGGAGATCTTCTTGCCCTGAAGAGAGTAGTCGAAAGTGCCACGATCTTGTTTGAGCACCTTCTTAAACTCCTCCCCAAGTGCCTCATCCCCAACATCGGTTGGCGTCTGGAACATCCGCTCAGCTTTGCGGTGAAGAACGATCCGCGTGTCTCGCTCAAGGGCATAGAAATATGAAGTGCCTGGCAGTGCCATGTGTTTATCTACGAGTTCCGACAAGAGCCGCACTCGAAGAGAAACGCCCACAGCTCCTATAACCTTGCCCTCTGATGAGACAGGGGCTGCGATTATCACCGAGCGGTGTCCTGTTGTTCTGCTGATAACCAGATCTCCAAAGGTCTCTTTACCGCCCATTAGAGTGGGAAAGTAGTGGCGATCCTTTAGGTTCTGATCGGTCATGCCAGCGTCCTCGGTTGCGAAGTAGCGCCCATCTGGATATACAAACCAAGCGGTCGCCTCCGTAGGTAGATCTTGGCTTAGTCGCATCAGGAGTGGCTTGTACTGTTCCTCGTTGCCCGAGCGAGCTTGGGTGGAGGCGGCGAGGATCCGAAGCGAGTTCAGAATGCCTTGTGTATGCTCCTCCACCATGCCACGGTACGCACCGAGTGCTGCGTGTGCATCGGGCCCGAACTGTGGTGATGCTTGAACCTCCGTTCCAACATACTGTGCTCGTGCCTCAATACCTGGAACAACGCTCGCAAGTATTCCGAATAGAGTTGTAAGTAGTAGCCGCATAGATTCCTCCCGGGTCTTTTTGTAGTAAGGGACTGTAACGATAGGAGGGAGCCCTTGTGACTGAAATGAGGGGCGTCAGGTGCGGTGGATAGTCGATCCAGCCTGAAGTATTGCAGGGTGTGAGAAGAGTCTCTTCACGCAAAACCTCCCCGCGTGCCGCCTCAAAATGTCTTAATGTGCAGGACAGAAGCGTGCAAGCGGTAATCCATACACTGAATTACCTTTAGCTCTCCAAATTAGCATACTGCTCCTGAGGCCGATAAATGGCCCTGTTTCAGGAGACTTGTATGAATACCGCAACACAACGTGATGAGCAGACCATCCCCGCAGCAACAACAGCCGCGCCGGTCCTCCCGGCTCTTTCCTCGTTGAGTGAGCGGATTGAGGCGATCAAGAAGACGCTTCCGGAGCGCTTCGAACCGTACTCCGACAAGTACTTTCTGCGGACGCACGAGATCCTTGAACGAGAGGGGCTCAATCCGTGGGTGCGGGCTCAGGTCTTTATTCGGAAGGGGCCAGGTGAGGTAGGCGGAATCGAGGAGAGCTTGGCGATAATGGATCGCTACACCGACCTCAAGAAACACGGCGGAAAGGTCTTTGCCCTTCCTGAGGGTGCGACCTACGGACCAAAGGAAACCGTGATGGTGATTGAGGGGCCGATCCAAGACATTATCGCGCTTGAGACACTTTACCTCGGTGCGATAACAGCCGCCACAACACGGGCTAATGACAACGTGGTGAGCGTTGATACGACCAAGGCGCGCGAGAACATGCGGCGTGTTGTTGAGTTGGCAGGTGACCGGCCCGTTAGTTACTTCGGGGCACGGCACTGGACTTTCCGGGAGGATGCAGCGATCGCGTTCGCCGCATATGAAGGTGGAGCAACGAGCTGCTCAACCGATGCGGGTGCGGCCACTTTTGGACAGGTCGGCCAGGGAACAATCCCTCATGCTCTTGAGAACATCTACGCATGGACCTCCGGTAAGAACAACGCGGTGGTAGAGGCAACCCGTGCCTTTGATCGGGTTATCGACCCGAAGGTGCCGAGGATTGCACTCATCGACTACAACAACAAGGAGCTCGATGATTCCGTAGCGGTAGCCGACGCCCTCGGGGGACGCTTGGCTGCCGTCCGCGTTGATACCTGCGGCGAGAACGTCGCGCAGGGAGCACTTGTCTCTTCAACATGCCGCGAGGCCGATGCATGGAGAGCCGCAGGGGTGCCACTTCCCGCTGAGGAGGCGCCGGAAGCGCGCTTCTGGTACGGAACCGGGGTGACAGTCTCCGGTGTCTATGCATTACGCAGAGCGCTCGACCAGTTCGGGCACATGGACGTCAAGATCATCCTCACCAGCGGATTTGGTGACCCAGAGAAGGTTAAGGCGTTTGTTGATGCGGAGAAGATTCTCGGAGTTAAACTCTTCGATGCTCTCGGTGTCGGCGGAATCTTCAAACCGTGCCGGATGGCGACGATGGATATCGTGGCAGTTGGCGAAACGCCAACAACGATCGTTCCGATCTCGAAGGTTGGCCGTCCCTACAATCCGAATCCACGCTTAACCCAAGTGTACTAAGGAGGTAAAGGTATGAACGAAACACAAATAGCACAGACAACTTCTAAGCCTGACAGCACCGGGGAATTGGCGGTACCAACGGTCGATCGCTCAGGAATCGTAGAGCTTCCGAGCGCCGCACAGGAAGTGAGTGAGGGGCTCCTTACCACGCACCAGCAGTACCGTGTGGCAGTAGCACAGATAACCACCGACCCTGGAGATGTCGCGAAAAATACAGAGAAGATCATCTCCTATATCCAGGAGGCCCGCTCGAAAGGCGCGGACCTGGTGGTGTTTCCGGAGCTTGCTGTAACCGGATACTGCTCAATGGATCTCCTCTGGGATCGAGACTATCTGGCACAGAACCTCGCGGGTCTGCAGAAAATCCGCGAGGCGAGTACAGGGATCACGGTAGTGGTCGGGTTCGTTGATGTTGATCCGAATGCAACGATGTCAGGGGGGCGCCCTCGGATATACAACTCGGCGGCGATCCTGAGGGATCGAGAGATCCTCGCCGTCCAGGATAAGACACTGCTCCCCAATTACGACATCTTCTTCGAGGACCGCTACTTTGCCCCTCCGCGTGGTTCTCACGTAGTGCAGGCAGGCCCGCTCAAGATAGGTGCTGAGATCTGTGAGGATCTCTGGACTGAAGGATACTCTCAGGATCCAGCAGCCAAGCTTGTCCAAAACGGCGCTGAGCTTGTTGTAAACCTTTCGGCTTCACCGTTTCACATCGGGAAATCACCGGTGCGACACGCGCTGGTGTCGGACACGGCAAAGAAGAAGCAGGTACCCCTCATCTACGCAAACCTCGTCGGAGCCTTTGATGGATTCGAAGGAGAGGTAGTGTTTGATGGTCGCAGCATGGTGGTCGGGCCCACAGGACAGCTCGTGAGTATCGCTGCAGGCTTTAAGGAGCAGCTCCTCATCACCGATGTGTATGCTCAGCAGGAGGTGCGGCTGCCTGAAGTTGAGGAGGTCGCTGAGCTTCACGATGCTTTAGTATTAGGCATCAAAGACTACTTCCGACGAGTTGGTAGCATCGACAAAGCTAACTTCAAATACGCCTACATTGGCTTGAGTGGAGGGATTGATTCGGCCGTAGTCGCAGCGCTTGCAGTTGAAGCATTGGGTGCCGAAACGGTAAGAGGAATCACGATGCCCTCTCGCTACAACTCAGCAGAGACCAAGGGTGATGCCCGTCTTCTCGCTGAGAATCTCGGGATCCTCTTTAAAACCGTCTCGATCGAACACCAGTATAAGGCGTGTATCGAGACCTTTGCACGGGATGAGGAGTTGGCGGCGCTACCGGAGGGTGTCGCTGATCAGAATGTGCAGGCCCGTCTTCGGATGTTGGATCTGATGTACTACGCCAACAAGACCAACGGCCTCGTTCTCAATACCGGGAACAAGACGGAGCTGGCTCTCGATAACTGCACGATCTACGGCGACATGGTCGGTGGATTTAGTGTCCTAGGTGACGTTGATAAGGACCGTGTCTACGCGTTAGCGCGGTACATCAATCAACGCGCAGGTCGCGAGGTCATTCCGGTTACGACCATCAATCGAGTCCCGAGCGCTGAGTTGAAACCCAATCAGAAGGACGCAGAGGTTATGGGAGCCGATCCAGAACGGATCGCACCACTCGTACGCTCCATCATCGAGGAGGGGTTGAGCCTCTCTGAGGCGAACCGGCGATTTGCTGCCGACTTCGGAGAAGCACTGATTCGACGCACCTTCCAACGGATCGATCGATCTGAGTGGAAGCGTCGCCAAGCCGCTCCGGGAATACGGGTTACATCACACTCGTTCGGTAACGGACGTCGGATGCCGATCTCGCACGGGTTCTTTAACCAAGCAACTACGGAGAAGCCATGAACGTTTTGCTGTTAGTAGATATTCAGAACGACTTCTGCCCGGGTGGTGCGCTTGCAGTGCCAGAAGGCGATCAGATAGTGCCAGTCGTGAATGCTCTCTTGAGGTCTGGTCAGTATGATCTCGCGATCGCGACTAAGGACTGGCATCCGGCGGACCACGTCAGCTTTGCCGATAACCACGCTGGGAGGAGTATATTTGAGCAGATACAACTCGCTTCAGGCCCGCAGACTTTGTGGCCGCGACACTGTGTGCAGGGCACACATGGTGCAGAGTTACACGGTGACCTTGCAGCCGATCGGCTGGATTACATCGTCGAGAAGGGAACCGATGCCGAGGTCGATAGCTACAGCGGCTTCTTTGACAACGGACAACAGAGGGAGACCAGGCTGCGTTGTATTCTTGAACAGGAGGCGGCGAAGCGCGGACTCAGACTCTCCGAGGTCGAGCTCACCGTGTGTGGGTTAGCGCTCGATTACTGCGTAGCTGCAACAGTACGCGATGCGCTGCGGTTGGGAATTGAGACGGAGGTGGTTGTTGATGGAACTCGTTCGGTAAATCTGCAAGCAGGAGATGATATCAGAACACTGCGAGAGCTCGGAGATATGGGCGCAGTATTGAGCGACAGCAAAATACTGCTGCCGCAAGCCGTATACCCGGAAGTACGTAAGGAGGTTCTGCTGACACCATGACAACGCACATATTAGCTACCGGTGCATCACTCGATTTGGAAAGTATCGCTTTCCCAGGAAAGAGTCGCGCAGAGAAACCAGAAGCGTCGGCGCACGCGCGCCAGCCGGCGATCGCACGTGATGAGATCCTGGTTGTCGCCAAGCGGAGTCGCTTAGAGCGTGATATGCAGAAGAAGAACATCTCTGAGGACGAGTCGGTTCAGTACTACAATAACCTCGGCGAAAGTGGACTCTCAATCCTTGCAAGCCACCTCTGTCAAAAGGAGGCTGCTGACGTCTGTCGAGCGGAGCTGTCAGATGGACAGGTTATCCGGATTGAGGAGCTTGAAGAGCGGCAGAAGTCGGGGCGGTACAAGCTGATCGTCTCGTTAGGAGGGGATGACTTTTTTAAGGTCGTAAGCCACCATTTGCAGGAGGGGCAAAGCCTTCTGGGGGTTAACTCGGATCCCACCTTAAGTCGGGGTGTGTTGTTGCCCACGAAATATGGGCAACTTCCTGAAGCGTTCAAAGCGATTACGGCGGGCGATTATAGGCTGGAGCCGTGGACCCGCCTGCGGCTAAGGATCGACGGAAAGGACTGTGGTCCCGCTACGAACGAGATCGCTCTCGGCAAGCGAGATTTTCGCCGGATGTCCCGACATCTCCTTGAGTATCGGGGGGAGAAAGTGTTACAGCGGTCTTCAGGGATGTTAATCAGCACAGGTGTTGGCTCAACCGGCTGGTTTGCTTCGGCTGGACTATACCTCGGTCTGGGCGATCGTTCGTTTCCCAAGTCCGCGCCCTTTGCGCGGTTTGAGCTTCGAGAGCCTTATGTTTCCTTTGAAGAGCGAGATGGGGTCCGACGTCCGGTGCTTCCAAAGTTCGTTGAAGGAACGATTAATCCTGGCGAGGTTTTGCGAATCACATCGCTAAATGACGATGAGGGACTCGCCTCTCGCGACGATGCGTTTGATGAGATCAAGTTTCCGCGTGGCTCTGTTGCTGAAGTTTCGGTTGATCCGAATCCATTAATGGTTCTGATGCCGAATGAGAGAGAGGTAGTATGATAGTATCCGTTACTCCACGGGCACGAGAAGAGCAGACCAAGCAAGCTCCCCTTGTTCTAACCCCGTTTTTTGATCAGCCGCTGAGTATTGCTAAGGGGTACCCAGAGCGCTTCCCTGTACCGAAATCAAAACACGCATGGGAGCATCCGATGCCGGAATACGCACCGCCATTATATGAGTCTCCCCGCTTGGTAGAGCAGGATCGCACGAAGGTTCCCGGTGGCTGGGCTGATCCTGCCGAGGTTAGCAGAGAGGAGTTTCATCTCTGGAGTAAGAGCGGATACACGCATAGCTATGAGGGACCGATTATGCACGACCGGGAGACCGGCCGTCCCTTAAATCCTGTCGGGCGCACCGGCATCGCTGGGCGTGGAGCGCTCGGTAAATGGGGTGCCAATCACGCTGCAGATGCGCTGCTCACGCGCGTGTCAGAAGAAACAGGCTTACTGGAGATATTACTTATTAAACGCCGATCCGGTGAGTGGGCAATTCCAGGCGGTATGGTAGATGGTGGAGAAACGCCACTTGAGGCCGCCTATCGAGAGTTGGCTGAAGAGAGTGGTGTGAGGCTTGATGCAGCAACGCCTCGGCTCGTCTATCAAGGCATGGGAGACGGCCCCCGCAACACTGACAACGCCTGGATCGAGACCTCTGCATACCACTTTCACCTCCCCGCTGAGAGTGATACCGCGAAATCTGCTCCCATCGCAGGAGATGATGCAACGGCAGCAGCGTGGAAAGCGATTACGCCAGCGCTCATCGCTTCGCTGTATGCAAACCACGGCGAGCTCGTTCTGATGGCGCTTGCGCAGAGCCGTGTTGCTGGAGTCGCATATCCCGAGAGAGTAGAAGCTCAACTAAAGTCCTTTCCGCACGTGCCGTTCCTCAGCAGCATTTCAAGCTTGCAGGGAAGGATTGGTATCTTTGGTGGAAGTTTTGATCCTGTTCACGATGCACATGTGAAGGTTGCGGAGCTGGTTGCCGCGCAGCACAACCTTGATGCAGTCGTATTCGTGCCGACCGGTCACAATCCGCTTAAAGCCGACGAGACGGCCGCCTTGCCCCGTGAGCGCGTTGAGATGTTGTACTATGCCCTTCGAGATAAGCCGGGGATGTTTGTGTGTCCGATAGAAGCCCGCTCGCCGGGGAACTCCTTTACGGTAGATACCCTGGAGCGCTTACGGTCTGAACTCCCGGGGAGTGCCTCAGAGCTGTTTCTGATCGTGGGGGCCGATTGCTTGCAGAAATTCAATCAGTGGAAGGACTACCGGCGGATCCCAGAGTTGGCTGAGATCATTCCCGTGGAGCGTCCAGGCACAGGCGACCTTGGGCATGGCGAGCTGCTTCCCCCGGAACTCTCAAGGGAGCTGGGGGTTGAAACTGCTTGGCAGATAACTAGTAACCTGGTTCTGGGCCTCCGGGAGCCCCTTAGTTCTACCCATATTCGGGAACAGCTGCGCGCAGGGCAGGAAGGAGACGTTCAGATACCGCCTATGGTTCTGGGTTACCTACAGAGCAGGGGCTTATACGGGGGCTAACCGCCCTGCTCTTCAATGTATGATGGAGTGTTGCAAATGCTCGCAAAACAGGTGAACGTTTCGGGCATGAAGTTAAGTGAGAGAGAAGCAACTATCTTGGCAGCGGCAGAGCTTCGGGCTCAGGCGCCGATTGAAATATTACGGAAGGAGTCCGGGTATCGCGAACACACCGTTCGGTACGCACTGCGTAACCTCCTCGGTCGGGGGGTAATCGCGCCGGTTCCCTTCATTAACCTGCACCGCTTGGGGTACACGATCTACAGCCTCTTCTTCACCGTTGGGGGAGAGAAGCGGGGCGCACACGATGCGTTGATACGCTCGTTGATTGCAGCGCCGAATGTGTTGTGGGTTGGAGAATTCGGTGGAGAGTTTCAGTACGGAGTTGGTTTCTGTGCAAAGCGACTTCCCTCGCTGATCGAGTTTTTAACCCTCCTGTCAAAAAAACACGGAGCTATCTTTCACGATAAAGCGATCTCGGTACAGATCGCATCGACGATATTTCCGCGACGGTATCTGTCATCCAAGAAATTCTCGGTGCGACCTTTGACGGTGACCTTTGATAAAAAACAGGTTGTTGATATCGACGCACTTGATAGCAAGATCCTGAGCGGTCTCACATCGTTTGGTCAGCTCTCGCACCGGCAGTTGGCGTTGAAGTTACAGGTTCCGCTCTCGACCCTTGAGTTACGGCTGCGCAAGTTGCGCGAAGCTGGGGTGATTACAGCCGATATCTTCGTCGTTGATGCCAGCAAGTTTAACATGGAGAGCTTTAAGCTCCTGGTCTACACCAAGGGGCTCGACGCAGAGCTTAGCGCTCGCATGCACGACTTCTGCGCACGACACCGAAACATCACGACCTTAATCGATTGCTTCGGATCGTGGGGCTATGAGGTCAACGTTGAAGTTGAGCGTGCAGAGGAGGTCACACGGATTATCCAAGAGATGTACCAGGAACTCGGCGGCTCAATTCACACCATAAAGACCCTTACGAAGTTCCGGTATCCCAAGGTTCGCTTCTTTGTAGAAGAGGGTGGCGCGCTCGATTAGTGGAGCAGTTTGCCAGGAGCGGGGGTAACATCTCGTGATCATGGGCTTTCTCTTGATCCTCGTCGGTTTATTAGTGAAATCAACCCGATTATACTAGAGGGTATGATGTCCTCTGGCCCGAAAACCTCTGATCCCCCTTCCGCTCTAGCTGCTGACGAGCAGGTACGGCTTGCAGGGCGTAGCCTGGCACACCTGGTTGACACGATGGCGACCGAGGTTCGACACTTTGATTTTCTAAGCGCGCTCTCTCCGAGCCAACTACTGGAGCGGTTGCGTAAGCCTGAGAGCTTTCCCCCTGAGCATCGTGAAAGTATTCATGAACTGCGGGAGATCTTGCTGCTTACAAAGATCTCGATGAGTAAGATGAACGAGGCGCAACCGGGACTTCCACCGGACAGTGTAGCTAGGACCCTCGACCTCATCAGCCGTCCAGGAGCCTCAGTTGTGGTGTTGAAAGGGCGAGATCCCACCGACCGAACCAGGTCATTACAGGTACTCGGATACGGCGTTGTTATTCATGGAAGAGAGAACTTTCCTGATGCAGATGATATCCCCGACTACTTGATGCAGGGTGCCACGAGTCATCGCGTAATACGCCTCTTTGTCAGCGAAGTAGCTCGCGACCAGCTTCCGCCGGGCGAAGCATTCTCGCGCATTATCGAGAAGATTAAAGAGATTTCTCCCGGCGGACCAGTCATCGGCATGGTTTTAACAGACGTGAAGCCGATAGGCGCTGATGGAGAGACTCGGAATAGAGGACAGGCCTGGCTCGAAGCAAAGGACGCCCTTGAGAAGCGGGGATTTGAAAACTCGCAAGAGCCGATCACAGAGGTAATTCAAGGAGCGGGATTGCCCTCGGTTGCGATCACCTTTCAATGGTACGTGTGGCCACCGATCTCAGAGCAGGGCCGCGAGCTATATAGGAGCCACCAGGAACGCTTCCGTGCGCTGGAGGAGCGTCAGCGTGAGCGTCTAGCGGGAGTGCTGCCAGCGCTGCCCCTCGCCGGTGGAATTGTGCAGTATGCGGGTACTGCCAAGGATGCTTTTGATATCGCATTTCAATTTCCAGGAAACGTCATCTATGCGCAGCTCTTCTCGGCAAGTGATCGCGGTGCAAATCGTATCCGTCGCCGACTAAACCTTGTGCAACGCGAGGAAGCAGCGATTCATACGACACTTCCACACCGTACAGCGGATGCGGTTGTAATAAACGGTGTAATCCCCGATGTAACAAGCAATGCATCGTTGGCAAGTGATCGCCAGAAGCGTTTGGATGATTTCCTTACTGAGGAGCGAAAAACGCTTCGGGAAGGAGGGTTCCTTGTTGTTCGTGATACGGTGCGAGTGCCGTGGGATAACGATGTTGTTCTCCGTCTCGAACCGCATACTACTCATTCCTGGAGCGGTGGACGCACGTTGCCTGATATTTTTTGTGAGTTTGTAACTGCTCGGGGAGAATCTCACATTTCTGAGGCTGAATGGGGGCGAGTAATCGCTCGTGGAGAGCACGAAGGCAAGGCAGAGTTTTTGGCGCCAGCCTCGATTGTGAATGAGTTCCTTGCGAAGTATCCTTATGTGACTGATTGGGAGAAGGAGCGTCTACGTCCTTATGCGCAGCACTCAGCGGCGGAGCGGATCGCCGACGTATGTAGCGATGGTCTACGGCTCGTGTATGCAGGCCCTGAATTCAGCCCCTACGTCCACAACGCGTACCGAAACGGCTTGATTGAGATCCGCGATCAAGAGGGACGTCACCGTGATCTGCCGCCGACTAACTACATCGTTATTGGCCAAAAAGTCGCGCCCTCTGAGGGTGTGCGCTTCTCAGTTGGGCCGGAGCTGCCGTTTAGTGACCGGCGTTTTGTTCAGGTAAATCGGTATGAACGATTCGACCCACGCAGTGGTTCTGTTGTTGGCTACCGAGAGGTCGCGAGTCGGCCAAACGTGACTCTTGATATCATTCCGTACAGCGTTGCGCATGGGCGGTTGTACGTCAGAGGGCGACTCTATCCCCGACCACTGACCGTGGTGCATCCAAACCTGGACGGATCTGTAAACGGTGGATACCTTACAGAGCAGCTTGCCACTATCGTGGAGCGGGAGAAGTTGGAGACCCGTCTGGGTACAACAGAGACCTCGATAGGATTCCTAGCTGGTAAGGGATTGGTCGATGTCGCGGCGGTGGGGGAGGTTGGGCACACCTCGCGCTATTTTGTTCGGGCCGATACGGTGGACGAGGAGGTTGTTGCAACAGCCGTGCTTGTTCCGGAGCTACCAGTCGAGGATCAACGTGTTGATGAGCCAAAGAATAGCTTCGGTGGTCGATACCTCGTTCGAACCTTTGATGCGATGCGATTGTTACAAGGTCAGCAAACCGGGTTTTCAGAGGATCCTCGGCTTGAGCGAAAGATCTATGAACTACTCTATGCACACAAACTCTCGGCTGGGCCGTGGCTTGCAGAGACGCTAACGCTGCGTCCTCAGGAACGTATTCCACTCAATTTGGTGAGCGCTTCGCAGGTCATGGAGCTACCACAGCGTCAGGTATTTCGGCCGGCAGCTAATCAGAGCTGCACGTTTCTGACAGCGCATCGAAGAGAGTTCTCCGAGGTTTTAGCTGAGCCGGGAACTTCTGGGGCGCATGCTATCCTTGAGTATGTTGAGCCGCATCCCTCAACAGGTCTTAGTCATGAATCGATGGCCATCCTTCCCGTAGCCTCACGAGTCAAGCCAGAGGGAGGCTCAGAGATATTGGTAGGATTGGAGATAAAAGATCTTCCAGCAGCGCAGGAACGTTTCGGATCGAGCGCTCTTGCGACGGTGCCGACAACAAGAATACCTCAGGGTGTAGACGGCCTCCGTGGTGCGCGAGCACACGTCGCAGAGCGGTTGCGTGCCAATTTTGGGATCGAATGCAGTAAACTTCAGACGCTTGGTGGAAAGTACGTCGTATCCCCGGGAGTAACGCCAGAGGTCGTCTATCCGCTAATCGCCGAGGTCGACCTGGCGCAATCTCGAACTGATTCCCTCGTGTGGGTCCCGCTGCACGAGTTGCTACCGCACATTTCGAAGCTTCATTGCGGACAGGCGATTACGCTTCTATATAGAGCTGCGCACATGTTTGGGCAGTTTTCTGAGGTTGTGAAGAGTACCGAGCCAAGAGTAGTCCCAAAATCTGATGTTTTTCAGGGAGCGCTAGTAGCTGGGGGCTCTTTTGATAGCGACTAGCAGGGTGGTGAAAGAAGGTTCCGTAGTGAGCATTTTGAGAACTTTGACGAAACAAGGCGGAG
>JBIJBZ010000149.1:0-8766 GCA_044344945.1 Bdellovibrionota bacterium
TACAGCATTGGTCGTGACAGTTTGAACGGTGCCTACCTGAAGTCCGTGATGGCTGCTGAGCAGGGGGTCAACGAGCCTTTGATGGTTGACGCCGTTAAACCACCCGTTAAAAAAGCCCCGCGAGAATATGCGAGCCATGTCGTTTTTACGCGGTTCGCGCGGCTGATTAATTCCGATGCTCAATTCCTTGTAGGAACGAACCGAACTGGCTACGTATTCCGGCGATTTGAGTCGTCCCTCTATCTTGAAGGATTCTATCCCCATGGTAGTCAGCGCAGGTACGTCATCGAGGCCACACAGGTCTTGTGGCGAAACGAGGTATCGTTTGGCTCCGAGCTCTACCTGGGTGCCATCGGCGATGAGGTCGTAGTCGAGGCGGCACGATTGTGCGCATTGTCCGCGGTTCGCCGAGCGCCCACCGAGGCTTTCAGATGTTAAGCACTGTCCCGAGTACGATACACAGAGAGCACCATGCACGAATACCTCAAGCTCCTTGTTGGTCTGAGCTCTAATGGCGCCCAGCTCTGAGAGCGAGAGCTCTCGAGCGAGAACGTACCGGCTCATGCCGAGATCCTCCGTGAGGGTGATGGCAAGACTATTCGTGATCGTCATCTGGGTCGACGCATGCACCGGAAGGTGAGGGGCCATAAACCTCAGGAGTCGCACGAGACCAATATCTTGAACGATACAGCCATCGGGGTTAAGGGGCAGCACGTCGTGCAGTAGTTCGATGACATCGGGGAGCTCTCGTTCGAAGATAAGGATGTTGAACGCCAGGAATACCTTCACGCCGTAGAGGTGTGCGTATTCGATCATGGCTCCTAGTTCTTCGGTCTCAACGGTGGCAGCTCGGCCCCGCGCATTAAATCCGGGCATCCCGATGTAGACAGCATCGGCGCCGTTATGAACAGCGGCTCGAAGCATGTCCCAGGTGCCAACGGGCGCGAGTATTTCCGGATTTTTCGCCATGGCGGTATTGTTGCCTAATTTGGGGTGACAAAGCAAAAAGAGGGCTTGTCTCATGCAGCCTGAGCCGGGACCTAGTCGCGCTACCTCGTATGTCGTGAGTTTGTAGCGGCCTAGTTACTTGATTTCCGGCGTTATTCTCGTGTGTCGGCGCTCCTGTCGCCACTTGTCGACGATTGCGAGTCCACTTGCCGCAAAGGTGAGAACCCCTGCAAACAGGGCGTATTCCGGAATTGCACTCCCCCACAAGAGGTAGCCGAGCGCCGGCGTCACCCCAACCTGAACGCTTCCAATAAGGCTCGTCGTAACTTGACTCAACTGCTGATTGGCGCGGGTGTTGTAATGAATCGCCGCTCCACCGAAGACGCCGTGCACCGCACCTAATGCGAGAGTTTTTATAGAGTTGATCCCCAATCCTCCTGAAGTTATGGGGAGTGCAGCAGCACCCATACCAAACGACACAACGTTCGAGACGAATGATACCGCATCAAGTTTTTCCTTCGTAGCTTGTTGAACCCTTGGATCACTCGATTCTCGGGCTTTTTGCGCGGCTTTTCCAACTAGAACTCGATAGGTCGCGAGACAGAGCGTTGCTGCTAAGGCGCACGCATTTCCGAGCATGGGTAGTTTGCCCGCATGCTGTCCACCTTGGTAAATAGTATACAGAGCGGTGGCTGTTGCACCGAGACTGATGGTGGTAATCAGCGATGGTATCTTCTTCTTTGTAAGGCCCTCATATGCCGCGTGCATAAGAGGCGATGAAAATGCGATAACCGTAGCGCTGGCCAGATCCGTGAACATGAACGCCGGTATCCACAAGGTGTTGCTGGTCCCGACCAAAGCCGCCATGCCAAGCTCTTCTTTTCCCAGCTTGGATAGTCCGTTCCTGGCCCTCGAAAAGGTTGTCAACCCAGCGAAGAATGAGCGAATCATACCGTAGGCAAACGGATTGGGCATGAGTGATGGGTGAGGAACGCCGATGCTGGCGCCCTGAGCCAGGACACCAGTTGTGCTATAGAAGAAAGTTGAAAGGATTGAATCCTTGCAGGCTTTAACAGTACGCCGGGTAGTTGCTAGAAACGACTCATGCTCGGACTCCTTCGAATCCGGGTGCTGAGTTTGCCGCACCGTTGCCTGTGTTTCACGGGAGTTATCTACCGCTCTAAGGGATTGGGCTGCTGAAGTATTCGCCGCTACTGCCATAGTTTCTGGTTCGGCAGGACGGAACTCACCAGGTAAAGCACTCGTACGTAGCGAGTCCATGGAGGTTGCGGGCTCAAGGCTTGTGGTCGGAAGGGGAACTCCTCCCGGAGAATTTTTGTCCGCAGCAGGTGGATTAGTTGGTACTATCTTAGATTCCATTCAGGCGCTCTCTATAGCCATCGGAGATTTATATCAGTCCACAGCCTGCAGCGATGGGCGCTGGGATAGCAAGACGCACGGGTTGTATTGTGATTTCCCTCCTGACTACTCAATCAAAAGAGCATCACAGAGAGCTTTGCGAATAACCTCAAAGACCCCCATCGTTCCATCATCTGGGTTTGCAGTGCCTGGCTGGGGTTTTTCCAGGTAGAGCACCCCGACTTTTTTGCGACTTCCAAGGGAGCTGTAGATTCCGGTAAACGAGGAGTTCGCCATGTCGTCGGCGAGCTGAATAACCGGTTGGGGGCTGGACAGGGCCGACACGGCTGCATCTCCCGGTTCAAGCTCCACGTTGGTGATCTTCCGCATTTGAACCTTGCCAATCAGGGTTCGCGGTTTGAGAGATAGTGAGCTTGGATCCACGACGAAGACGCATCCGCCGGTGAATCCCGCTTCTGGAACGATGTCCTTGAGAAGGCGACCGACTAAGGTCTTGTTAACTGAATCATTCGACATCTCCGAGTACATCTCCTTGAGAGCCTTTTGAACCGTTTCCGGGCAGAACTTAAGGTAGCGCTCCTCAATCGCTCGAGCGGCGCGTTTGTGCTTCTCGATGTTCTGCTGAGGATCAAATTGGTCGATCGACCCGAATACCTCAGGGAGGGATTTTTTATACTGATGCGACGTCTCCACGACGCGATTTCGAATAAGGCCGATTGCTTTTTCGCCGATTGCCGTTGTTAAGAATGATTTTGCTTTCTTCCAATCGTTTTCTGCAGATGGATAGGTCTCAGGGTTCTCCGCACGGGCCAAGTTCTCACCTATTTCACACAGCTCGTCATAGGTCGCCCAGCTACTATCCTCCGTAACCTCGTCTCCAGGTTCTGCGCTTGAGTCTGGTCGCATGAGGCGCATGGCCAAGAGAGCGGGTGTAAAGCCAAGTTCCTTTGCGAGCTCATCATCAAGCACCTGATCGGGCTTAAGGCGTGAGAGGACCTGTGTGTACACCGAGGGGTAATTCCACGCGATGAGGTTAAGCCCGATCTCTCGAATTACGCCCCGAGAAAAACCAAGTTCGGGATCAAGGTTCTTCTGCTCACTCAATACCGACGCCGTTGTGGCTATAATAGCGGTCTCTCGCAGTCGCTGAATCTGAAACGGCTCACTCCAGTGCAATGAGTGCATGGTGGGAATTTTTTGTTGCTCGGAGATGATCTCTTTTATGTGAGAGCCGCTGCCCCATCGAATCAGTTCTATTGGATTAGCCAGGAGCGCTTGAGACTCATCAGTCAGAACCGCGCGTTGGGCCAGTTCCTTTACGAGGAATGTAAAGAGTGCAAAATCGGTCTTTAACTCGGATAGCAGCGAGTTGAAGTCATTCTCATACGTTCCGTTTTCCAGGCCATCGCGCACTCGCTTTAAGACCTCCGGGTTCATCGGAAACCACGGCTTGCTGACGTGCTGCAGCGCCCGGTCAATGCGTCGAGAGTTTGAATCACCCTTAAAATTTCCCATGCGTATCTGGGCTCCTGAGGTTCCGTCCCGTTTCAGGGCAATGCAATACCTGCCTGTATGGGAGGAGTATCGGAGGATTACGAAAAAACCTTAACGAAAGGTGGTTGCTGAGAGGTGAATACTTAAAACTATGTTTGAGTAGTCTCGACAATTCAATGGGTTAGTGGCCCTGAACCGCCGGTGCCCGGAGAGACTGGCTATTCGATAGGTCTTACGAGCTGTTTACGGAAGCTTCGTCGTAGATGCCGTCGAAAGAGCAGCCTCAGTTTCTCCCGCTATCGAGGGGCTGGTGGGGACCATGGTATCCACGTTCTGGATATCTCCGTGCGGCGGCAGAAGTGAGCTGCTGCTAGCCTCGCGAGGCGTTGTCGCTCGCAAGGCCTCGCTGTGGGCGCGATGGTAGTGGGCCGCCATAACGTCCCAGGTAAAACGCTCAGTAATCCTCTCTGCTCTGTTTCGCAGAGCGATTCTCTCTCGTCGATTCAGCTCGCAGAACTTCGCGAGAAACGCTGTGAGCTGCTCAATACAGGAGTCCACGGAGGTTTTCGATCGATTCAGGACCAGTACCCCGTTTTGGAGAGCATCTGGCACATGACGCTCTACGTATGCTCCAAAACCACTCAGATCTGTTGTGACGGTGGGCAGACCAAGAGCTAAACACTCAAGCGGAGTGTAGCCCCACGGTTCGTAGTAGCTCGGGAATATCCCCATATGGCAGCCACGCACGAACTGATCGTAGTCCAAGCTGAAGAGACTCGTGAGCGAGATAAAGTCGGGATGGAAGATGACCTTTACCGGATCCCCCGGAGCGTTGAGAAGATTTCGATGCCGGAGGTGATTCATGACGGGATCGTTACTGTCGTCCCACAGATCGTGCGTAACTACAGGGGGCCATTGATTTGTCTTTCGGGCAAGGATCGCGCGTTTCAACCGAAGTTGGATCTCCTCGGTAAAGATATCTTCATAGACCGGCATTCGTCCGCGAGCGGCCGCCTGCAAAATACGTTGACCGAGTGATTGCTCAACCTCTCGGCAGGTTGCTTTAAGGTCCTCTAACCTGAGGTGGCTCTGAAGTGAAGTGACGTTGAGGCTTTTGGTGGGTGCTCGCGTAACGATAAAGGCAACAATCGTGGGTGGCTTTGGCACCGACTTCAAACGTTCATTGAGTCGGTAGAGCGATTCGATGAAAAGGTCCATACCTTTATTGCAGTACTCATACCGACCACTCGTAAAGATATACAGGGTACGATCGAGGTCGAACGAATAGCTAGGAAAGAAGTGACCCATGACGAACTCATGAATTCGCTCCTTGTACTTCAAATGCAGGTTTTGGAATTCGTGGAGCGCCGTAAAGTGATGGGTATTAAGGCCGTTCGGTAATACGAACTCCGGCTTTCTGCCCAAGAGATACTGGGCTTCACGCGCAGTAACTTCACTCACAGTCGTAAAAACGTGGGCCGAGTGGGTCGCTGCACGTTCAATACTGTATTTGCTCCAGATCATGTATCGGTGCGCCTCTCCGTCAGCATTAATGCTCGGGAGGTTCGCATAAAAGTTTGGATCATTCGAGGCGATGTATCTTCCCAACTGAGTCGCGTGTGTCGTAAACACAGTCGCCACGGGGAGATTCATGTAACGAATTCGTGGAAGCGCCACTCCGGCCATCCACTCGTGAAAATGACCGATGAGAGAGAAAGGGAGAGATTCAGAAGCGCAGCGCAGAAGCTCCGCAACACAGAATCCAAAGGCTACAACGGCATCAACCTCTCCATCATTACCTTCGAGCGAGATGCCGTTATCTTTCCAGAGAAAATACTTGTCGTTTCCCAGTTTCTCATACCGCGCCTTGTAATCGAGGAGCAGCACCGCTGGTCGTCCATCAGTTAGCCACCGGCCGTAATGAGATGGGATGCCCGCTGCGGTAAGTTTCTGTATCACCGGCTGAAGCACATCAGGAATAGCAACCTCTTCAAACTCCAGAGAGCTTGTTTGCTGATGGTAGGGGCCGACGAGGAGATAGTTCTCTCTCCATCGTTCAACCATGTTGGGAGCTTTTGTTTTGATGACCGTGTAGATGCCGCCTATCTGGCTGCAGACCTCCCAGGCAACCTCAAATAGAAAGGGGGATTGAGGGTGGTTTGTTTGACTCATGCGACCTGAGACCTCGGTGAATGTGTCTTTCGCCAAGAAGGCTCTACAGGTCTAGCCTTGCAAAAAGACTCGGGGAATAGGATACCCGATTTGGCAGCTACTTGCATATATCGATGCTCGTTCTTTTCTCGCATTTTTAGTTGCTTGGAGAAGCGAGAGTTGTAAATCGTTGTTTGAGGTTAGCTCTCTGAGATCTATCATGATCCAGTCAGGCGGAGCTACCGCGTAGGAATCAGAATTATGACAGCAGATTGTGTTCCTCCTTATACCATCGGAATTATAGGTGGGCGCGGACAGTTTGGATCTCTCCTGTTCAAACTGTGTGCTGCGAAAGGATTGGACATCTGTATCTCCGACCTTGGCACAGAGCTCTCAAACCGCGAGGTAGCTCGTCGGGCTGATATCCTCTTTGTTTCTGTTCCAATTCGAGAGGTCGGAAAGGTACTAGAGGAGATTGAAGATGAGCTTGGGGAAGATAAGCTCGTTGCAGATCTAACCTCGGTTAAGACGCCGATCGTTCCGATCCTCGCAAGGCTTCGATGCGAGGTGCTTTCACTCCATCCTATGTTTGCTCCCTCGGTTCCGACGCTAACGGGTCAGACCTGTATCGCCTGTAGAATTCGTTGCGGTCGTCGTGCCGATTTTGTTGAATCGCTGCTTAATGAAGTAGGTATGACTGTCGTTGGTATGAATCCGGATGAGCACGATCGGACTATGGCCGTGATTCAGGGCCTTACGCATTTCCAGGCACTCGCAGCGGCGCACTGCATGATGCAGTTAGGGTTTGATCCTCAAGAGAGCGAATCGCTCAGTAGCCCAGTATATAGGTTGCGCATGGCGATGATCGGGAGGATCTTAGCGCAAGACCCAACCTTGTATGCTGAGATTCAGGTGTACAATCCCTACATTCGTGGAGTGCTTACGCAGCTCCATGGATCCTCCGCGCTCCTAGAGGATCTCGTTCGAAGTGATGATGTAGAGGGATTAGTCGGGGAGTTTCGAAAAATTCAGGATGCATTTGGAGATTTCACCTCAAACGCGCTTCGTGATAGCAATGCTATTATTGCGCATCTTCCGAAGCTTTCATCCCCGAAATGCTCGTGATGGGGAGTGGCCGTAGAAGATTTGAGGGAACTACTGAAAATGCCTCTTGATTCGGAGGGCGCCACTGCCACGAAGCCATAAAGTACCCCGTGAGCGCTTGCATGGTCATCTCAACGGAGTGTTCACCAGCTGTTAAGACCAACGAAGTTGTGCGAACCCCCCGTCGTTTGAGTCGAATAACCGGGGTGCCATCAATTATCAGCGATCCTTTATCGCGAACCTGAAGCAATAAATCGTAAGCCCCTGCGGTTTCGATCTTCACAGTTCCTCGCCAGGTGATGGAAATGGGGACTGCGGAGTGAAATTCATGGAAGTGCCAATCGGGTAGAGGATAGTTCTCACGGAACGGAAGCTCGCTTTCAGGTAGAGGTATCGAGTGTTCGGTAGCAGTGAGTCCGCCGAGGGGAATAGTCGTTGGGTATATGTCAGCTAGGTTTAGCGCATCTCTGTGCGTATGGATCTCGGCAGGGCTCATGAGGACCACACCTGCGGGGAGTGCCAGCGTGGTGTTTGGCAGATTGGAGGCGTGTCGCGTACGGATCCAAACGTGGCGGTGTTCGTCAACCGCGGCTTGTGTGAGGCAGGTCCGCTGAATTTCACGCCGCGAAACATGTAGCTCATAGAGGAGGGGATCCCCCGAGCCGGGAGCATGTAGCGTTTTCCTCTGAGCCTCTGGATAGATCTGTTGTGCGAGGTCAAGCCACGGATATTGCTCCGGCGTAAACGTGTAGACAAAGTCTGAATACTCGCACGGAAGTGGAATGAGGTTGGAGGGGTGAAAGGGTATAATCGGTATAGCGGGGTTGGCGATCAGATCGATGGTTGGCCCGCCACTTAATCGCTCAGGTGCAGAGATTCGAGTCCCGATATGCGCTTCTCGAGTGATTTGTGCGATGCGAGTTTGAGCTGCAGAGTATTCAGCCCATACCGAGGGAGACCTAAGTTGTTCGTGGAAGGTGGCAATTGAGAGCGTTCCCGACATGCTTGCTATGCCGAGGGCGCCGAGTGCGACCATATACGAAAACCAGCGACGATTCAGCGCCAAGGGGATTGCGCCGAAGGGAAGCGCACACACGATGGCAAGAAAGGGAGTCAATCCAAGGCTGCGAGCCGCTTGTGGAGCCTCGGCCGGGATGGAGAATATCCCCGCAGAGATAAATAAAATGGCGCATCCGATGAGGAGGATAGAACGCCAATCGAAGAGGCGAAAAAGCACGAATACCGAGCCGATGATGAGAAGCACGCCGCTTACGGGATCGAGCATCGGTTTTTCAGGGAGGTTGTGTCGTCCATTTCTATCCCCGACGTAGTGAAACATTCGCACATGGCGCACGAAAGAGTATGTAAGTTGCTGCCTCGTATCACGTGTATTATCCGAGTGGTCAAAGGCAAGAGCCAGAGCATCACGAGGGGAGACCGTTGCAACAGTTTGAATTCGTTCTGAGAAGGCATCCCAGTTGCGGTAGGCGTAGACAGCAACTGGAGTGTACACGGCAGCCGCAGTTGCACATAAAGCTCCCATTGCTACTACTGAGGTGCGGCTTCGTGTTACGAGTCGCACGATCCAGACGCCTACTAACAAAGCTGGAAACATAAGGAAGGAATAGTAGGTTTGAAGACCACAGCCGAGCGCGATTCCCCCCGCAACGCCAAAACGGAGAGATCGTT
>JBIJBZ010000150.1:0-8705 GCA_044344945.1 Bdellovibrionota bacterium
TGAGGGTTGCTCTCGACCGCGCATCGATTGCTCAAGTTGAGGCTCAGCCGCACCAGTCTTGACTGGGATTCGACGAGCTTGCGCCCTCGCCTCTGCAGACTTTGGGAGGCTTACGGTAAGCACCCCGCGATCGAAATTGGCCTGTATCTGTCCCTCTTCGATCTGCGAGCGGATTGGAATGCGGCGCTCGAAAGCACCGTAGCGGCGTTCCTCATACCGCCCGCGGCCTTTCGCAATTTCGCGCTTCTCTTCCTCTTTCTTCTCTCCGCGAAGGATCAGAAGACCGGGCTCAAAAACTATCTCAACATCTCCCTCTTTAAGCCCAGGTAGCTCAGCAAGCACCTTTACCTGGCGCTCGTCTTCATCGATGTCGATCTGTGGGATAAATGCAGCGCTCACCGCGAGCGGAGCAGTTGGCTCCCACATGTCTTGAAGAAAGCTATCGAATACTCTTTGAATATTCCGGGGTAGAGGAAAGGGCTCATCCCCGAATAATCTACTACGTCGTACTGGGTAATCACTTCGAAACATTATTGCCTCCATAGGTTTATTGAGCGGAGTGGACCTCCGTATTATTGCGGCGTCGATGCTCTACCGGCACCGCAGCTCCGTAGCCTAGAAGGTTTATGGGAGTGACTTAATGACACGGCACAGTCTCGATGCACACCGATCACAGCTCGCATCTAAGCGGTGTAGTTGAATTCGCTTCAACCCTCAGTGACTTGATTGATGAGACTCGATGCGATTTTCTCGCTTGCACGACAGGCAGGTTTCATACAGTGGATAGCGCTCCTGCGAGGAAAGTCGCGTCAGCTCTCCCCCACACGCTGCACACGTACAGGAGGCACCGATAATTGCGTTCGTCACCCGAAACTGACGCAGCGCCAGGATCGGTGTCAGGATCACTCCGGAAGGAACAAGGATGAAGTGGGCCACTGGAATAAAGATGCAGAGTGCCGCGACGATAAAACAGATCAGCCCGGTTTTAATCGCCTTCTCCATTCGGAGTTCACGGCTGAAGTATTTGACCTCAATCGTGCCATCACAGTGCTTATCGCTGCATGTAACTCGAACCGGTTGAGTAAGTACCTGTGATGTCATGCGTTCTCCTCGAAACGTGGGGCATGATGGTGTTTTCTCAGTAAATTGATATGCTCGGCAAGGGCAATTTTCCATGATTACCGAACCTCCGACATACCAATTGGATAGTACCGGCGACACTGGGCACCACAGTTGTGCTATCGATCCACGGGTTCTTGCGCCACGAGATTTCTATTCACAGGTGACAGCACTAGGAATTTCAGATGATGTCGCCCGCAGGTGGGCCGGTTCCGTGATTGGTCGCGGTGAGCGCGTAGCTGAGACCGTCATGCGCGAGAGCCACCTGGCAAAACGCTTCTCGCAATACATCGCGGATCTCCCCTCCCTGACCCTGAAACAACACCTCACTTCGCCACGCGACGGATTTGAGAAGCTTCTCTTTCAAACTGCCGATGGCATGTCGATAGAGACGGTTATCATTCCACTCCACAAAGAGAGATCAGTTAGTCTCTGCCTCTCATCACAGGTCGGCTGCGTCATGGGCTGCTCCTTCTGCGCTACGGCGCGCATGACCACTCGGCGCAATCTTAGCTCATGGGAGATCCTCGATCAGGTCGCTCAAGCTCGGAGGATCGTGCTGAGCCAAGGGCGTCGCGTTACAGGGGCAGTATTCATGGGGATGGGCGAGCCGTTTCTCAATTTTGACAACGTCATTCGAGCGGCCGATTGGCTACGGCAACCCCTTGAGAACGCCATCAGTGGAAAGGCTATCACGGTAAGCACTGTAGGGCTTGTACAGGAGATCGAGCGCTTTACTGATCTCGGTCTTCCCTTTCGTTTATCCATTAGCCTAGGTGCCGCAACTGATGAGAAGCGCGCGCGCCTGGTACCTGTGGCAGCCCGAACACCTATCGCTCGAGTGATCGCTGCAGCTCGCCGACATGCCCTGACACATAAGGACCGAGTAAACCTCGCCTACGTGTGCATAGGAGGAGAGAATGTTTTCGAAGAAGACGCAAAGGCACTAGCCGATGTCATCGGCGACACACCGATTCGACTTGACCTCATCGATGTCATGGACTCATCGGGTCGGTATCAACCTCCCTCTCCTGAGGAACTTACAATCTTTCGCGATGCCTTAGGTCTTTATCTCAAACACCCAGTCGCTCGCCGCTACTCAGGTGGAGCAGATATCAAGGCCTCCTGCGGCGCTTTAGCTGGTGCCTAGCCTCCATTTCTTCTCACTCCTCGATCTCTGCATGCGGCGGCAAGGTGTTTTTAAGAACATCTTGCTCCATACGCTGCCAGACGAGGTATCGCTTGCGTCGCTCTGGGTTCTCACAAACAAACACCCGCGTTGCTGGTTCAGCGTTGAATGAACGGATATCTTCGCGGCTATGTGCAGAGGTTAAGGCTGCAAGCGCCGCCCCTCGTGCGCCGGCTTCGCGCGCTGAGAACCGATGAAACGTGTGTCCTGAGACATCCGCAACGTACTGTACCAGGTAATCGATTTCTGAGCCTCCACCTGCCAGATCGATCTGCGCCGGGAAGGCCTCTCCAAGCATCTCCTTCTCGGCAAACTGCTCTAACATCCGAACGATAAGGTTTCCGACGTTTTCGACAACTGCTCGCGCCCGGTCAGCTACTGTGGCGCCAGACTTGCACACCATCACGTTGGGAATACCGTGTGGCCACACCTCTGAAGGATCCTGCTTGTGTACGAAATACGCGGTGGCGAGCCCCATTGGATTCGCCTCAAACGATGCTTCACACTGGGCCTGAAGCTCCTCTGAGCTCTTACACCATGCACGACGCAGAGGCTCAAGGAGCACATTCCCAGTCACCGACGAGGTAACTTCAGAGAGAAAAAATAGATCTCGGACGGCGGCGTTTGGAATGAGGCGCGAGTAGAGCACGCTGGTCTTGAGTGCTGGCTTCTGAACTGGTGTGGTGCCGGTGCTTACGGTTAACGATGCTATCGTGCCTAAGGTCAGGAGCGGGCGATTTGCAGTATTCATTCGGCCGAGGAGCGCAGCTTGCTGGTCGCCGAGCAGCGCTACAATTGGGACCCCTTCGTGCGTTGAATGCGGTGCAAGTGAGGGATTGATGCGCGGGAGTCGTCGCTTATCAACCGCGAACTGCATACAGAGTTCATCGCTCCAATTTCGTTCGCCGAGCGCGTACAGCATCGTTCGTGATGCCATCGTATCCTCGGTAATGAAAACCTTTCCTTTACTCAGCCGAAACAATAGGAACGAATCGAGCGTTCCAACGTGCACTTGAGGATCGAGAAACTGTCGTTGCAAAAGGTGTATCTTGCCGGCGGCAAAGTTTGGGATAGTAGGAAGCCCCGTTTTGCCGGAGATTATCTCTACACCTCGCCCGAAAGCCTGAATCTGCGGGTATGTCCTTGTATCAGCCCAGGTCATCATCGGGTGCACCGACACACCATCGCTTGCCCGCCACGCGAGGACACCCGAGCGTTGAACTCCGAAGCCTGCTCCACGAATTACGCACTCCTGCTCCTCGGCCAGTTGTCGCGCCTTGTCGAATATGTCAACCACCGAGGATAGAATCCCCTCAGGGTCCTGCTCCACGCGGCGCTCATCGTAGCGAGCCTCGGGAACTGCAGCGCTCCACTCAGCCACAGAAACGCCCGATGCATCAAGAAGAATCCCCTTTGTTGAACTGGTTCCCTGGTCAATACCGAGATAGAGGTTTGGTTTCATAGCCAACGCGCCCAGGCAAAAATAGTGTCAGGAATATAAAGTATAGATGGATAGCTACGAGCCAGTATAGCAGACCCACACCATTGCTACAGCCTAACTCACCAGGAGTAGCTTTGTCGCCACATTCCGTCCGAAAATCAGCCACGTACGCGTCGGGGTGTGGCAGGCCGCTCGGGCCCTTTTTGTATCACAAGGAAATACTCACGAGTTTAAGGGGTGTAACCGTAAGGGCGCCCCAAAAAAGTGCAGCGTTTCACCCCACATCATGACTAACGACACTTCAATCCTAACTACTCCAACACGCCACGACAAGCCGCAGGGGCCATCGGTGCATACCAATGAAGAGACATCGCGCGGGGCCGGAACTATTCACAACCAAACATCGAGCCCATGCTTGAGCAACAAAAATATGAGCTCCCGAACACTTCATCCGTTCTCAGGAGAGAGGAGCTTGAGAAACGACGGCTGAAAGTTTTGGAGCGCGCGGCGCTAACCTCAGGCTGAAAAGTGGTCCTATTGACCGCGCATACAAGGAGTAAGCGCTACATGGGCAGAAAGAGTGTAGGGCAAAAAGAGGATGCCCCCTAGTGAGGGGCAAGCCTTCCTCCAAGCCCCAACCGTCTGCACCTTTATCTCACCCCCAGCCGCTTCCACTAGCTCGGCGGAAGAGTGCGCGGCGACATTCTACGGTGTTAAACTAGCGGGGTATTCGACAACCCTCGTCTTGTGATACCGTTGCGGATGCCGGTGAAAGCGCAAAGCAACCCGCCAGTGCTGGAGCATTTTTCACTATCCCGCTAGCACTGCTCTATTAGGTCTCGATACGTATGACAGAAACTCACCCTGGCAATCGATCGGCGTTAGCTACCATCCTTGTGAAAATTGGGGTTTGGGCCGGCCTCTTTGGCGTACTGTGGATTCTTCGCTCATTCTCGCTCCTCATCTTCCTAACCTTCGTATTCGCCTATATACAGGCAAAGGCTGTTGCCCGACTGGAGAGACGACTAGTCAATCGGACCATACGGGTCGTGCTCGTAGGTCTTACTTTCCTGGCGGCAGTTGCAGGCGTCATCACCTTCCTTACACCTCACGTTCGCGATCAATCTGCTTCTCTGATTCGGTCGTTTCCCCAGGTGTTGCGAGAGCTTGATGAGACCCTCTACGATCTGCGTAAAACCTCACCTATCGCGGCGGATCTCATTCCGACTCCTCCGGCGCAAGTAGATCCGACTCAGACTTCCTGGGACATAAAGAGGAGCCCCTCCGCTCAGATCCTTGAGGGAATCTTCGGATTTGCCTCAGAAAATGATGAGCCTTTTGCAACAAAGGAGATTGTTGATCGCGTTAGAGCTATTACCGGCCAAGGTCTGGCACTTGGCTCCAGCTTTCTTCTATCTATCCTCTTCTCTTTTCTCATCGTTCTCGATCTTCCAGAGCTTACTCGAGGACTCACACGCCTCCGCGAGTCACGCGTGGCTTTTGTATACGAAGTCGTAGGCTCCAGCATCTCCGAATTTGCGCGTGTTCTTGGCAGCGCCTTAGAGGCGCAGTTCTACATCGCCATCCTGAACACTATTCTGACCGCGATAGGAATAAAGGTGTTGGGGCTCTCCGGGAGTATCGCGTTCCTCTCCGTCGTGGTCTTTTTCTGTAGCTTCATACCGGTTGCGGGAGTCTTTTTGAGTTCCGTCCCGATATGTCTTCTCGCCTTTCAGAAAGGGGGGATCGGTTTGATGCTCGGAGCCGGTGTTCTCATCTGGATCATCCATCTGATCGAGGCTTACATTCTGAACCCAAAGATCTACGGGCACGCCCTACGTGTTAATCCGGTGCTCGTGCTCATAATCCTTACCTTGGGTGGAAAGCTCTTTGGTGTTTGGGGACTGGTGCTTGGGCTACCGGTCTGCACCTATGTCTTTGGTCGAGCAATCTGGACAAACCGTTAAAAATCTCTCTGCGACTGCTGTATACTGTAGCAGAACTCCCCATCGACTCCTTGTTGAGGGATGCTGATGGCGATATGGCTCAAATTAACTTACCTACGCTTCCTGAGCTACAAGACCGATAAACAATATTCGCATTCGTTCCGTTACTTTGCCAGCCTTCCTTGGATCCTCAGAAGCCCCGTTTTACCCAGCTCGGTCCGTATATATGGACACCCACGAGGGAGGATAGGAGCCGCTCAATGGACCGCGAAAAGCAGCTACAGCGCTTTACATTTTAGTTGATTGCACCAAGAATGAGGGGATGATCACCATGCAACCCGCAAAAAAACGCTCCCTCACCGGCCTGCGCGCGACGGGCAATCTGCACCTCGGAAATTACCTGGGCGCTATGCGACCTGCCCTCGAATTCTGTGAGAAGTACGATGGCATCTACTTTATCGCCGATCTCCACGCATTGACGAGCAATCGCAATCCGGATCTCCTAGCCAGCCAAACCTTTGATCACTTGGCAACGTGGCTCGCGATTGGCCTCGATACTGAGAAGCATACACTCTTTCGCCAATCAGATATTCGAGAGCACACAGAGCTCTCATGGTTCTTGAGTTGCGTCACGAACCTTGGCCTTCTTGAGAAGAGTCATGCGTTCAAGGATGCAGTTTCGCAGGGCGCTGATGTCAATCACGGCCTCTTTGCGTATCCGGTTTTGATGGCAGCAGACATTTTGCTCTACGACGCAGATGTGGTTCCGGTCGGCAAGGATCAGAAGCAGCACGTCGAGATGGCTCGCGACATCGCAGGCGCATTCAACGCCATCTACGGCGATGTCTTAAAGCTCCCCGAGCCTGTCATTCAAGAAGAGGTGAAGTTAATCCCGGGCCTCGACGGAAGAAAAATGTCGAAATCGTACGGAAACGAGATCGCTCTCCTGTGCCCAGAGAAAGAGCTACGCAAGAAGCTACTGTCGCTGAAGACTGACTCTACCCCTCTTGAAGAACCCAAAGCACTGCAAGGCTCACTAGTCGGTGACCTCTTTGTCCTCTTTGCATCAGCAGAGCAGTTTGCAGATCTTGAGGTCCGACTCGCGCGGGGTGGCATGGGTTGGGGCCATGCAAAGGAGGAGTTGTTCGGTGTTATCAACGAGCACGTCCGACCAGCTCGCGATCGCTACAACGAGCTTCGAAGTGACGAGGGATACTTACGAGAGGTGCTCAACCGGGGTGCCGAAAAAGCTCGAGCAATCGCATCACCAACGATGAGCCGTGTGCGTCATGCTGTCGGGATCCGCTAATCACATCGACGCAAAGGGCATGCTGGAACGGAGCGAATGGATGCGCCGCCGAGAGGCGCACTTGAATCGCATAGCTCACTGGGCAGACGATCGCGTATCCCGCGCCACTAAAGCGATCCCCGACCCCGTGTTCGATTTCCTCTTCACCTACTACTCGTTTCGGCCCGCATACCTTAAACGGTGGAGCCCAGGACCTGACGTTGTTCTTCGGGATGCCTCTGAGCATGAACTCGATTGGCCTCAGGACTTTCAGAATACCGACGCAGGCTGGGTGATTCCGGCAAAAGCTTTTCCTACCCACCGAGTCCCATACCTTCGCTGGGCAATTGACTACCTTGAGAAAACTCAGGGTCGAACGCCTACCTTCTACTGCTTCGGGCTGCACGAATGGGCGATGGTGTATAAGACTCCGACACCTCGCCACGCACAGGTTCAGCTACGTTTGTCACCCCAAGAGATCGAGAGCGTTGTTGAACAGGCGGAGCTTCGCTGTTCACACTACGACGCATTCCGCTTTTTTACACCGGACGCCGTACCCCTAAATCGAAACTCTCTGACCCGAGACGATACGAGTGAGAACGACCAGCGCGGATGTATTCACGTCACGATGGATCTCTACCGCTTCGCCAATAAGATCGCGCCGTGGTGCCCGAGTGAGCTACTTGCGGATGCCTTCCTGTTAGCAGCAGATGCGCGTATGATCGACATGCGCTCAAGCCCGTATGATCTCTCAGAGCAGGGGTTTACTCCGATTCGAGTCGAAGAGGCCTCAGGTCGAGAGGAATTTATTCAGGAACAGCGACGACTCGCTGAAAAAGCCCAACCACTCCGCGCTCAAATGCTCGGTCTCTACAGATACCTTCTAGCCGCTCACGAGGGATCTCAAGGCGCTACGACCTCTTTATCCGCTTCTCAATCATCCCAAAGAGACCCGTCATAATCTTCAGCTCTCGCGAGGTTAGTCTTCCGCGGCGCGTGATATTTGCCAGCAACTCCTCCATATGTGAGGGAGAGTTTTCATTTAAGAAGCCAACTTCACCAGCAACGCGCACCACCATGCTAGAAAAGGATGAGAGCTGCGAACTCGTTGGCAATTCGAGCTGCTCGCCACCAACATATCCTCTAGCTTTTGTGCAAACAGAAAACAGAGCAAGCAGCACAGATTGAGCGAGATTATACGAGCGATTAAATCCACTTGAGGGGATTCGAACCAGATACTGGCAGAGCGGAAAATGCTCCTTCAACAATCCGTTCTCCTCCGACCCAAAAACAAGAGCGATCGTTCTGTCAGCATTATCACTAACACTTGAAACCCAGTCTTCGAGCACCATTTGGGAAATACGGTGACGGCTACTGTCCGATGCAAATCCAACCACCTCATGGCAATCAGCCACTGCCGCCTCAAGAGTATCGTAGGAGCGGCTCTGGTCGATTAGATCGCTGCCCCAACAGGCCACGGCTCGGGCAAGATCTCGGTCGAAGGCCCTCGGAGCAACAAGTCGGAGATCGGAGACCGCAAGGTTGCTCATGGCCCGTGCGACCGCCCCAACGTTTCGAGCATCGCCGGGATCAACAAGAACCACCGCAAGGTTGCGCTGAATGTGGGGCCGTATATCCCCAAAGGCCCCGTTGTCTCTCTTCTCCGTCATACACCCCTCCCAGGCTCCAAAGCAGGACTATATCTGAGAAGGTCGCCAGAAA
>JBIJBZ010000151.1:0-8687 GCA_044344945.1 Bdellovibrionota bacterium
GGGGTGTTTTTCCACCACCCTAGTGTAGAAAGGCCCGAAAAACATGGTGCACCTAGGAGTATTTCGGATGTACCATAGAGAGGGTGTTCCAACCTATTTACTAAACCCTTGGTATAAAACAACCTGTGCGCGTCGTATCCCTCGTCCCCTTTGCCACGGAACTTATCGACCACTGTGGCGCTGCTGGGCGGCTCGTGGGGATTAGCCATCGCTGCGAGCGCCCTAAGGGTGCCACCGATGCCGTCGACCTGACCCTGTCTCCTGGAAGTAGCGTCCGTTATAGAGACGATGATGAGCGTCGCCTCTGTGCCGGGCTCTCGCCAGATCTTATCGATATAGAGAGGTTTCTCGACACCGCGACGGATGTGGTCATCGCGCAGGTGCGTGATGCAGACTGCGAGGGGTTTATCGCGTGGTCGCAGGGGTACCTTGAGAAGCGGCTCGGCCGTCGAGTGGTAATTGTTGATGCTTCGATTGGGTCGCTTGCCGCGTTGTACTTTGTGATTGAGGAGATCGGTGGTCGTGTCGGTCGAGCAGTCGAGGCGCGCGGATTAGCGAAGCGTATCAAAGCGCAGCTGATGGAGTGGGCTGATAGCTTTTTTGACCGCACTCGTGGTCGAAAGGTTGTAATACTCTCAAGTATCTCTCCGTTGCGTGTGCCGTCAGGGTGGTTTCCTGATCTAATGAGACTTTTCTCGGCTCAGTTCTTCGCGCGAGATCCGCGTCGATTGACTGTAACTCTAGGGTGGGACGAGATTGTGGCGTATCGGCCTGATGCACTGATTGTGGCTCCTGAGGGGTGCTCGGTAGCCGAGAGCGTGAAGACCCTCAAGACTCTGCAGGAGATGAATCACTGGGAAGATATTCCGGCGGTCAAGCGAGGCGATGTGGTATTTGCTGAAGGGGTCGCGTTGTACAGTCCGGGGCCCCGCTTCTTGGATGGCGCTGCGGTTCTGGTTTCGGTGCTTGCAGGCCTTGAAAGTGGCTATATTACCCAGCGAGATGAGTACTTTAAGCTCAGGTTCGTAGAGCTTCATCGGCACAAGTTCTTGTGATACTCTCAGCCCTCTATGAATACCGTACCAAGTAAGCCGACAAACCAGAGCTGGCTCTCCGTAGCAGGGGCGGAGGCTCCTCAACTCGCCGAGAGCTTGGCGGTGGCCGTGCGTGGATGGGTCGATAGCGGTAGTATGCCGGTAGGTGAACCTGCGCGGGTGGCGTCGGTGGCGACCGGTATCGCAAAGGGCGCATTCTCGACATCGCGTGAGCGGCTCGAATTATTGCGCGAGCTGTGTCACATCTACTCAGCAGGTATTCAATCCGAAAAGATCACGTCGCACCGTCCTGTAATTGGGCCCGTTATTGTGGCTGCCAAGAAGATGCTTTTCCGTGTTATCGCTTCGTTGTTAGGGCCGACATTTCGTTTTCAGCGTGATTTCAATGCGCGAGTGATACGGCTCTTGGGGGATCTCTGTAACGAAGATACTATGCGCGGGCGTTAACCGTTCTGCTCGTGTTTCCTGCGTGCCTTCTCCATGGCCCATAGCCGAGTTCGGGCTCGGTAGTATTTGACCTTCTCGTCGTTATCGAGATTCTCGGGGTCATCAATACAGATCGTTTGATACTCTCCCTCTAAACCTTCTTGGCGTGCAGCTCGACCTCGTGCCTGCGCATTCTTGGTTGTTGAAGTAACAGGCACCACGCGCAGGATGTAGCTCACTTGGGCGATATCGTGCCCTGTTTCTAAGGCGGATGTTCCGCACAGGATGCCCACATCGCCACGCCTAAATGCTTCGAGGTTTTCGCCGACTTTTTCGCTGCGCTTGACGCTTCTACCCGCGTACCAAAGGGCAGGGAAGCCGTGTTTAGAGAGGCGCGCCGCGAGGAGCCGCGCCTCAAACTTGGTGTCGCAGATAATCACGGTCTTGGAGCCAGCAGGAATATCTCGGAGAAACTGTTCGATGTGGTATTCCTTCGGATCTCGCACGGCTGTTGAAACCATCTCTTCGTGGAGTCGTGGTTCGATCGCCTCCTTGCGTTGGAGATCAACCTGTTCGGCGTTATCTCCGCTTGGAATCGGAGGCACCTGTTCGGCATCGGCGAAGAGACGCGCCCATAGAGTTGGAGTGCGGGCCGCGCGCGTGTATAGCTGGCGAATATCACCGGGGTAATGCGGTGCTGGATACAGCTGTTCAAACTCCTTGAGGATCTCGCGTGTGGTTGGCTCCTGCATCGCCCAGCGCAGAACTGCAGTGAGCTGCGGCCGGCGAAGTGCTCGGACCATGTAGTTCGAGGCGGTTACCGGTTCGGGTTTATTCGCTGGGTAGATCGCTTTTAATATAACCAGCGATACATCGTGAGCAAACGCCGCGCGACCCTTTGACCGAAGAGAGATGAAGAGACGCTGAAGGACCTGCAGTTCATGGATGCGAGAGCGTGCAGTCCATATCCATTCATGTTTATCTCGGGCGGAGCTGTCTAATGTGTTGAGCGCTCCAAGAACCTCTGAATCATTTACTGCCTCCGACTCTCCTTTTTTCTTTGAGCTTCGTTCGAGGGTGCTCAGCGCATCCTGATTAACCGAAAAGCGATCGATGAAGTCCCCGCGAGGCATGAATGTCGCGGGTCCCAGCTTTGCATGACTGTTGATAAATTCCCGGATAGACCTCCGGACGCGCCGTTCAACGATAGGATCATCGAAACGACATTCATCTGCCGTGATCCACTCGGGTAGGCAGGTGAGAAATTCGCGGTAGCACTCGCGAGCTGCTTCTTGAATACTGAGAAGTTGCTCGCGAAATTCTGGCGAGAGCGAGACCTCTCCCGGGGTCCAGCTGTGTATGCCGGTGGGGAGGGTCGCGACTTCGTAACGCGCGCGGAGCGTCTCGGCGAGGGCGCTCAGCTCTTCGTCGAGAGAGCGCGCCATTTCGCCCCTCGTACGGCTCTCTGGTCTACTGGTCGCTGGAGTTCCTGATTGTGCCCAGAAACGGATAGGATGACCTCTATCTTGCAAGGCGAGGACCTGTTGGACGACCCAGCGGTAGGCATAGAGCGTTTCCTCTCGATCAGGCTGATCGCCGCGCATTATCTGAATCTCATCGAGTGCAACGAACGAGAATCGGGAGATGTCTCCGTCTATCTTCACGGTTTGCGGCGTTCCGATAAATAGTCGCCCCGGACCACTGTAGTTCTTGATGCGTCGATCCGCGGGGACACCACCGGTTACTTTGACGATCTCGTGCGGATTAAGGTTGAAGAAGAGCTGCGCGCTCTGAATTGCTTGGTTAACAAGATCCGTCTGTGGGGTCAGGTAGAGCGCTCGTGCGTGCGGGTCTTCGGAGAGAATCTGTGCGATCTTCATGAAGCTGATAAGGGTCTTTCCGGCGCCGGTGTTGACGTTGAGAAGGAGGTTCTGCTTGGGATTTGCCTCGTCGAGTAAGAACTGTCGTGCAATGAGTTCGAACTGCTTGGGGCGGAATTGAACTGCCGGCGTCAAGCAGGTGATGCTGAAGCGCTTGTAGAGCTCCGCGGCAGAGTTAAAGGTTGGAATTTCAAGTTTATGAGTGAAGAGATTTGGTGTTTTTGTAGCCGGCGTCCGGGTAGCTCCAGCACGCTCGGACGCGTTTGGTTTTTCATGCTTCCCTGCTTGAACTGTTAGCGCGGGAGGAGTGAATGCGGTAGGTTGGACGATAAGTACTTGCAGAGAAAAGGAACGGCCTTCGCCGTTATAGACCTGCCTCTGATCAAAAGCGGATTGAATCATGATATCGAGTGGTGAGCCGTTCGGAGTGCGCATCATCATCTGGTGCGCAACCGAGCGCGCAAATACGATCGCCTCAACGCGGGACGCCGTGCGCCAGTCACACTCATCACGGGCTCCCTGCTCAATGATAATTCGCAGATGGCCATTCTGCGTCTCCTCGCGGTGTACGACTCGGACGCGCGGGAGGAGAACACTAATCTCCGGATTCGCGCGACCGCAAGGCTCAAGAGAGGTGGCCGCTTGTTGTAGTTCGTCAGTGCGTGCGAGGAGCTCGTCCAACGTGAGTATAAGGTCCGGACGATAGCTCTTGTACCACTTGTCCACGACGGGGAGGTTTGAGATCCGAGTAGTATCTGCAAAGGGGCTATCGGCTACAGGATCGGGGACTCCAAGTACTTCACTACAGACCCTAGCGAAGACCGCCTCAAATCGTTGACGGTGGTGCTCCTTAACTCGGAGCCCCGCAGCAGCATCGTGACCCCCGTATTCTTCGATGAGCGTTTGAAGTCTCGGGTCCCGTAGGATCTGAATAAGGCTTGCTCCTGGAATCGATCGCCCGGAGCCCTTCCAGTTGCCGTGTTGATCTCGGGCGAAGACGATTGAGGGACACTGCATCGATTCACAGATTCGCGCAGCGATAAGTCCAACAACTCCCTCGTGTGCAGCGGGTAAAAAGACCGCAGATCCAAGATGTATCGGCTCTCCTTTTTTTTGACGCTGAGCGAGCAGTGTTCGTGCCTGTTGAAGTCCTTCTCGTTCCAGCACCTTTCTCCGCTCATTAGTGCGTTGGTTGAGGGTTAGGAGCTCCGTTGCCCGCTTTTGATCGTCTGTGGTCAGAAGCTCAAGAGTCGGAGCAGTTCCTGGGCCCTGCTCAGAGGCGGGTGAGATTCGGCCTGGTGCATTGAAGAGAGGAGCTTCCCCGAAGCCCACCTGGGCACCGGTAATCGGTGTCTGCCGCATTTTGGAGTTCTGAACCTTGAGGGCGGCGAGGGGGGATTTAGCCGCCGCATTAAATCCCTCGCGCACGATGGCGCGGTTTAGTCCCGAAAGCTCCATTACGTCGCCTACGGTGCCGTATGCGGCAAGCGGCAGCAGATCTCGGGCGGTGCGTGTGCGATCCTCGTCGTTCATACGCAGGCCCAGGAGCGAGTCGCAGAGAAGCCAGGTGAGGCCGGATGCGCAGAGTCCTTGGTAGCCTGCCCATTCGGGGTCGGACTTCGGATTTACCATGATGTCAGGGGATGCAGTTTTTCCTGGCGGGAGTTCGTGGTGGTCGACAACGATCGTCAGGACATTCTGTGAATTAAGTGCGGCGATCTGCCGCTGGTTTGAGGTTCCGCAGTCGAGTGTAATGACGACGTTTGGTTTGAGCGCCTCTACTTTTCTCAGGGTCGAATCGCCCAGACCATAGCCATCCTGAACTCGGTCGGGTTGGACCACGGTTGATCGAGCGCCGATAGCGTCGAAGCTGCGTTTAAGGATCGCAGCCGAGCAGTTTCCGTCGGCATCGTAATCGGAAACTACAACGATATGCCAATCCCGCAACACGGCAGCGTGCAGAAAATACGCCGCATAGTGCAGAGGCCCGTATAACGGAAGAGACGCGAGCTCATTCGCGATTGAGGGCTCAAGGAACTCTTTGATTTTGGCGGGGTCGGTGTGGTCGCGACCGACGAGCACCTGAGCGAGGATCGGAGAGATACCGCACTCAGTAATCAAGGTCTCGACCTTCTTCATTCGCTCGACCAGTTCGGCCTCGGAGAATTGAGGGACGTGAATCTGGTGACGTTGACTGACTAACTTATCGCCTGGCCACCGCCAACGCTCAGATGGGTGCACGTTGGTCGGGATAAGGCGCCGTCCGGCATCAGAGCTCTTGCATGCAACTCCAGGACAGGCCCGCAGAAGCGGTCGGATCAGAGAATCTTTACACTGCGTGAAGAGAAGCTCGCGTGGATCATCCGTCGGCCTGGCTGCAAGGCCGAGGTGTAGTTCGGGATGATTTTTTGCGACCTTGGTGCGGGTAGCCATTGACCTCAATCCTGCGCGGGGCCCAGCCCCGTCCAGCTCAACAACGCCCCAGACTACCAAAATCCCAAAACTTAACCCACCAACCACACCGTATCAGACACCGCGCGCAGCACTGTAAAGACCGAAGTTGCTGTAACCACTCGAAAATACTCCATGCTCGCCGTCTCTGATACGGCGGGCAGATACGGGTGGCGGCTGAACCCAGCGCGGTATCAGAGACCGCGCGCAGACCCGTGCAGAGAGCCGGTTCGGGGGGTTAAGGCACGCCAGTGAGGCCCCAGCTTTTGGCAACTAATTGGAACAATTGTCTTCGCGCGGTCTCTGAGACGAGGGGCTACAGGGTCGCTGCATGGATGGTGACGGCCCTCACACGAGCGTCGAGGTCGTGCAGGTACTGGATGCCGTAGTCGGAGTTCTCAATGCCTTCCCAGAGGGCGGAAGGCAGGTCACGCTTAAAATGTGGGCTGCACGAGGCGCTCGCGAGAGCAATCGTTGCCACTGAATCAACGTCCCCCGTGAAATCAACGGATGCCTTGAGTAGCTCGGCGAGTGAGTCGGCCTTCGTAATCGCGGTGAGCGCTGCCCGCACGGTCTGAATACCGTGTACTTCAACGTGACCTGACCACGGCGTGCCCCACTCGTAGCCCGGCACGTGGCGGGCAAGGAATGCTGGGGCCTCCTCTTTGGGTCCAAGGTGGTACGCAAAGTAGTGCGCTAATAGGGAAGCTGCGACAGCGGAGTCGATTCCTCCGCGGGTGTCGTGAGTGAGCTTTGCTTGGACCTCAGAGCGTGTCATGACATCTGATAGATCAGGAAAGAGCCCAACGATCGGCGCACGCATCGCCGCACCGTTTCGTTCGCTGGTGGCATTAATGCGAGCAAGAAATTCATCGCCGGTTTTGACTGACTGCAGAAATTCGTGAAAGCGACTGGCATAGCCGGGACGTGGGTCGCGCTTGAATACATCGACGAACGTCTGCGCAATCTCACGGGGTGTCCACTCACGTTCAGATGCGATGATCTCGCCCAACGCCATCTGCATCTGTGTGTCATCTGAGTAGACGCCCGGTGCATGCGTGAAGGTCGGGTGGTGGTGGTAGCGAAGGTTGTTATGTTCCCGGACAAAATCAGCCGAAGCAAACTCAAAACAGAACCCGTACGCATCGCCGATAGCGCCAAAAGTAAGTGGGGAGATCGTGTCCGCTTGCTGCACGCTAGCTGGTGTTGATGGCATCTGAAGACACTAGCATCATTTGAGCCCTACCCAAAATGAAACTAGCTTCGGGTTACCCCTTAATCACCGCCAAGACTGCCCCTGCCTGCACTACCGTTCCAACAGAGACTGGCAGTTTCGAGACTGTCCCATCGCTCGGTGCCCGGATTGGATGCTCCATCTTCATCGAGTCGAGTACCATCAGAGTCGCACCAGCGTTGACGACATCACCCTCTTTGCACTGCAGAGCTGCAACTCGGCCAGGGATGGACGATGTGACAACGGTGCCGCCTCCTGGTCCCTCGCCAGCACTGATTGAAGGGAGCTTATGCAGCTCCAGGAGCTCAAACGTAGCCGCGGGGAGGTGAAGCCAGAGCGATGGTCCATCGATCAGGAGTGAGACCTCAACTGCGCGATCTGTGCCGAGATCGAGGCTCGCACGGAGATGAAACGGCGAGATCTCGGCAAGGTGTTGGACATGGATATCAAAAACAGCTTCCTGCGGAGTAGTTACGTGGACACGCAGATGTTCGCTACACTGAAGGCTCGAGGAGCGAATGGTCTCTCCCTGAATCCGAGTGGCATACGGCACTGCAATTGCAGAGAGCCGACGCGGTTCGGCGGAGAACCAGGGGGAATTCTGAGCCCACGCAGAGAGCGGAAGTTGGGTTCGAAGAGCTGCAGCAATTGCATGGGCCTCGATGCGCGCACGCTCTAGCTCTTCTGAAGAGGGAAGAAGTTCCTTGGTCCCCTGAACTGAGTGTTTGAGGGCGCGAAAATCACAGTGCTTCAGGAGGTGCAGCAGTAAGGCCCGATTCGTTCCAACTCCTGATATTCTCGTCTGAATAAGAGCCTGATCGAGCAGCTCAATTGCCTCATGGCGGGTCGGTGCGTGTGCGATAATCTTTCCGAGGAGTGAGTCGTAGTTGTGAGAAACCTCAGAACACACCTCAATCCCCATATCAGCCCGGATTCCAGCCTGGTGAGTGGGAATGGAGAGATCGAGGATGACTCCAGTTGTGGTAATGAAACTTCCCGTGTACTCCTCGGCGCAGAGTCGCGCTTCGATGGCGTGCCCGCGAGGCGGTGGTGTGTGCGTGAGGCCGAGCTCCGGAAGCGTTCGCCCCTCGGCGATGCGAATCTGAAGCTCAATCAGGTCGAGTCCCGTAACCATCTCGGTCACAGGATGTTCAACCTGCAACCTCGTGTTGACCTCAAGAAAATAGAAGCGACCATCTGGGCCGTAAAGAAACTCAACCGTACCGAGGCTTGAGTAATTCGCCTCGCGTGCCAGCCGCACCGCAGCATCGCAGATAGCCTCAACGACGCCGAGCTTGAGACCGCTTGCAGGAGCCTCTTCGATGATCTTTTGATTGCTCCTTTGCAGCGAGCAGTCCCTCGTTCCAAGAGCTGCCGCGTTGCCACTCTGATCTCCAATGATCTGCACTTCAACGTGCCGGGCTGGTGCGATGTATTTCTCGATAAAGATCTCATCACTGCGAAAAGCCTTCTCCGATTCACGCCGAGCGCTTGCAAGCTCCGCCCGGATGTCGGTGTTGGCGTCAATAAGGCGCATTCCACGCCCGCCGCCGCCGGCTGCTGCCTTCAGTATGAGGGGATACCCAGAGTCATGACCGAATTGTTTGATCGCATCCACCTGGGCATCGAGGGAGGGCTGCG
>JBIJBZ010000152.1:0-8513 GCA_044344945.1 Bdellovibrionota bacterium
CGGCGCTATTTCTCAATAGCCCGAGGGTCCGTCATGGAGTGTGGTGCCCTCTTTGATTTGTTCAACGCTCTTAGCCACCTCTCCCCGGACGAATATCGCACCGGAAAGCTTTTGCTTGCACGGATTGGTGCCATGCTTTCTAAACTTTGCCTTCAGGGCGTGTGACCACACTTCTTCGGGTAGGTTCACGTTTACGTGCACGAGCAATGTTCACGTCCGGAAACGCCAATTCTACCCACTCGATTCCACGAAGCCCCCTTTTTTTGACTAGCTGAGAGGCTTTGGCAGTATCGGGCATTGGTACACGAGATCGACGATGCAGAATTTTGCACTGAGATAGGACTCTTTAGGTACGAGTATGGGTCGAAGAAGAGCGGACTCCGGAGAAAATGCGATAACCGCAGGTAGATGGTTGGCGGATGGTTTGCGTGGACAGTTGCCAGCTTCGGCTGCCAAAAATGCGCCTCCTGGGCATCCTGCGTCTTTTGGACATATTCCCGCTAATGATCCGACTCTCTTGGACGCCTTCCTCAAGGATAGGTTGAGTGATGATCAGGCATACGCCTGGATACGAAAATTAAGCGCGCTTCTCGGTGGTCTTTCTGACCGGTTTAACACCTGCACTCGTGGATGTGAACAAGGACCGCGCAGCGTTTGTGACGGTGCCGTAGAAGAAAAGATTGGACGACATATACTTGGCTTAGCTGAAGACCTTACCGACTTTGCTGATCGAGTTTTGCTTGAGCTAAGGCGGAGGCAAGATGCTGGCTCAGAACTCTACGGAGACCTGTATGATTCTTTGCGCCGCTCTCGCAACAGGCTTATCGTAGCCTTAGCTCGTTTGAACGAGACGGACTAGCTCCGCATTTTTCATGAAACTGCGTCGCGAGAGCGCCGAGAGTGGTGATTGTTCGGGCCCGAAGGGCGAATTCAACAAAGTATTTGCAGGCCGGAATCGTATCGAGATACCTTCCGGTCTGAGATAGTCTTGTGGACCGAAAAAGCACCATTATCGGCGCTCGCAGTGGCAGGCTTTATGAAATATGCGGGCTAGAAGCCTGCACATGACGTGAAGCCAGCTCTTGCGAGCGCTGGTAACGGTTTTAGATTCAAAAAGCAATGTCAGGCCGGAATGTATCTCGATACAATGCCGGTCTTAGTATACATTTTTCATGTCGCCTTTCGGCCCCGCAAAATCACCGCTCTCCGCGATCTCAGTTCGCTGTAGCGGGTTGGTTTTGCCTCGCTTCCCTAGGCGAAGGCGGGCGGCACGGTATACTGTGGGGGGAGAAATTATTTGCACCTGGAGAGCGGCACTATGACTGGTCTATATAGAGTTACCTTGTCTCTACTTATGGCATTCCTGGTGGTGGGTTGCGGTGGATCCGGCGGGGAGTCTGACGCCGTCGGTAGGCTCTGTGCAAACGATAATCAAGGCGCGTGTACCGGCGAGACTTTCTGCAAACTCCCGACCGGTGAGTGCGCGCTCAGTTCGAGCCGCAGTGGCGTGTGCACACAACTGCCCAGCGCGTGCGCTGAGATCTACGACCCGGTGTGTGGATGCGATAATCGGACGTATGGTAACGAGTGCCACGCCGATGGGGCCGCAGTTTCGGTCCTACACGAAGGCGGGTGTCGGTAGACGGAGTCGGGCTCACCTCCGGTTCTGGGCAAGCGAAGGGTTTCACTCCCTAAGCGCTCCAAGAAAACTCTCAATTGAGGCTTCTTTCGTTGCCCACGACGTTACAAGGCGAACAGTCGAGTGCTCACGGTCCACAGCGCTCCAGACGTAGAAGGCAAAGTTCTTCGAGAGTCGCTCAATGAGCGCTTTGGGGAAGATCGGAAATATCTGGTTCGTCATTGGCTCGTAAGCAAATGAGAATCCGCGTGCTCGAATGCCCTCGGCCAAGAGTTGTGCGGTTCGATTGGCGTGCGCTGCGAGGGTTACAAAGAGATCGTCGGTAAAGAGCGCTTCAAACTGTGCGCCGAGTGCTCGGCTCTTTGCAAGGAGGGCTCCCCGCTGTTTAAGGTGGTTTCGAAAGTGGGGGGAGAGCTGCGGTTGGCACAACACGAGCGCCTCGCCGAAGAGGGCGCCGTTTTTTGTTCCCCCGATGTAAAACGCATCTGCGAGCCGGGCGATGTCAGCGAGAGAGAGATCGTGCCTGTTGCTGGCAAGTGCGGATCCGAGTCGAGCACCATCCACGTACAGTAGGAGGTTGTGTTTCGAGCAAACGGCTGCAAGCGACTCTACCTCGCGCCGCGAGTATACGGTGCCAAGCTCCGTTGCTTGAGAGATAAACACCATGCGGGGTCGTACCATGTGTTCATCACAGTGTAGCGCCACGATCTCCTCTACCTGAGCTGCTGAGATCTTTCCATCTGTATGCGGGAGTTCGTGGATCTTGTGACCGGTAGCCTCAATCGCCCCGGCTTCGTGAATGCATATGTGTCCACTCGTAGCTGCGATGATCGACTCATATGGTTGCAATAGAGCGGCGCTCATCACGAGGTTAGCCTGAGTGCCTCCGGTGACGAGGTGTACCTGAGCGTCCGGACGTTGGCATGCAGATCGGATGAGGTGTGTTGCGCGCGCCGTGGCTGAATCGTCACCGTAGCCCGGCTCCTGTTTCATTGAATCCCTGGCGAGCGCTTCGAGGATGAGTGGGTGAGCGCCCTCAGAGTAGTCGTTTCGAAATGCTATCTTAGAATCGCTCATACCGTTGCCTTGTTTATTGAATCTCTACCTTCGAGCGCAGGAATGCTCGTGCTGCTTTGCCTTCGACCGAGAGGGATCCCTCAGGGATCTGCTCAAGGATCTCTCGTGCTTGGCGTAGCTCTCCGCCAAGGATGAGAGCTGCCGCATCCTCCTCTCGGATTGCAGCGTTTGATGGGGAGAGTCGAAGTGCCTCTTGGAGATGGTGGTGCGCGGTTGTCCAATCGCCTCTTCGGAGGTAGCACCGCCCAAGAATAAAGTTGGCTTGTGCCATTGTGCGTGGGTCATCAGGTCTTAGAGCTATCATACAGAGAGCTGATCCGTAGGCGCACGCTACCTTGTCGTGTTGCAAAGATTCTTCGGCGAGCAGCTCGTGACCTTTGGCCCAGAAGGGAAAGCGCCGGAGTAGGGGCCGCGGCGATGGCGATTGGTTAGAGGTATTGCGAGCAATCGAGCTGTAGTGCCAGATACGTGAGAGAACCGCGGCTGTAACTCGCTGGTAGAAACTCATCGAGGGTACGAGCTAGATAGACGCCGAAGCGTCAGACCGGATAGTGTGCTCGACAACAAGTCGTTAGTGTCCAGCGGACGCAACGGTATCCTGCTGCTCGATGGTAAGCGGGAGTGTTTGACGGTCATCCGTTACACGCGCGGGCAGGCTCGACTGAGCAACTCGAAGCTCACGCATCCTTGCCGCGTGCTCCTTGTCTCGCGCTGGGGCGCCAGCCATGATCACGTTGTCGACGTAGAACAGAAACGCACTCAAAAGTACCGCGGCCGTTCCGGCGAACAGTAACCATTTGTAACCACCTTGTATCTCTTGTTCTCGCAGGTCCATAACTCTTTAAATCCTCTTCTAGGTTCGCTGGGAGTCTATACCCGCACCGGTACTCGCTGCAAGGTAGCGTCATCAATGCTCAGATGCTGAGCTCTGTGCTACGGTATAGTATAAGACGTCTGTAATTTCAAGTATTTGCATGGCTCGAAAAGGTGCACTTGAGATAGGATTGGACTCAACGTACTGTCAGGGGCCGGCTTGTGTGGCCCGCGGAGGCAGCAACGGGATTCATGTTGTAAAAAACCCGGAACCGCGAGGAAGTAAGATACCTATGATGTTATCAAACGAAGATATTAAGAATGTAATAGCCAGTGGAGCCCTGAAGGTTACCCCGTTCTCTGACAAGATTTTGCGTTCGTCGGGGATCACGATGCACCTCGGAGAGCAGCTCCTGAAGCCACGCGGTGGGTACGTGGTTGATGTAACAAAGCCGGAGCCCCCGCCGTACGACCTGATTACGATTACCCGTGACCAACCGTATCTCCTGCAGTCGGGTGAGTTCCTGCTCGGGCACACCTATGAAAGTGTTACGGTCGGTCCATCGCTCGGATTTATGATTGAGGGACGCAGCACCTTGGCGCGCGTTGGGTTAACGATCGTACAGACGGCGATGATGGTGTACCCGGGACACAGCGATCGTCCGGTAACCCTCGAGTTGGCAAACCACGGCCCGAATCCGATCCTGCTCTATCCGAAGATGAAGATCGCGCGGGTTGTATTGTTTGAGCTTAAGACGCCGAGTTCGACCCGCTACGATGATACCGGTAAGTATCGCGAGCAACACTCGGTCGGGTGCCCGATCTTCCGCGACGAGATCCTCGAAGATTAAGAGCAGAATTAGTGTGAGCGGGGTAGCCGGGGCAAACAACGGTGGTAGCGGGGTAGCGATATCGGTCGCACTCCGCACAGCCGTCGATATTGCGAAGCACCGCGGCGAACGTGCGTTCGTTGTTGGTGGTGTCGTTCGAGATCTCCTTATGAATCGCCAAGCCGGTGATTACGATCTCGACATCGTAGTTGAGGGTGACGGGATAGCCTTTGCCGGCGCACTCGCGCAGGCCTTGGGCGCGGGTGTGCGCGAACACCCACCATTTCTGACGGCCAAACTCGTCGCTCCATTTAGCATCTTATCGCCGCCGGGGGATATTCTCCTCGGTGAAGTGGATGTAGCTACTGCGCGCCAAGAGAGCTACTCACAACCGGGAGCGCTGCCTACAGTGGAGGCGGCGTCAATCGATACCGATCTCTGGAGGCGCGATTTCTCATCAAATGCGATTGCACTCTCGCTTAGAGCATACCAACGATACGGAGAGGGGCACCTTTCACGTGATCAGATCCTGGCTGAATTGACCGATCCGTGTGGAGGTCTCGCCGATATTCAGGCATCGACGCTCAGGGTTCTGCATCCGCGTAGCTTTATCGATGATCCAACCCGTCTCTTTCGAGCGGTTCGGTATCTAGTGCGTCTCTCGTTTCATTTTGACATGGCGACCCTGGCTGGATTCGTGGAGGCTGTAAAGAGTGGCGCGCTCTCCACGCTCTCATCTCGTCGAGTGTGGAACGAGGTGCTTGTAGCGCTCGACGAACAACAACCGGCGGAGGTTATTCAGGAGTTCACGCAGCGCGGGCTCTTTGGGCACCTTCCGATTGTTGCGGCCAACAATCCCGCCTGGATTTTGGAGTCACTTGAGAATCTTGAGGTCATTCGCCACGTCATTGGGACTGAGATGTTTCGTCAAGCGGGGCGCGTGATCCTCGTTGCCAATCTGTTGCGAGAGGGTAGGGAGGACGTAGTCCGTGCGGTTCATGAGGGAAATAAGATTATTCAACGCGCAACGACCGTGCTCAACGCAGCGGCAGCTCCGCAGGGGTTGCGTATGATACCCGATGTTGCTGCGGCGTACTGCGTGCACGGGAGCGAAGAGCTACGTGAGCTGTTGCAAGCATGTCTGCGGGAGGTGGCAAAGTGAGTCTCCTTTCGGCGGCGATGAGAGAGGCCGCAGCTTCCATATTCCCCGATATTCCGATCAGCAGAGAGGCTGATTTTGCGCCGATGTGCGATCTCTCTTCGGGAGATTTCAGCTCCTCCGTCGCGATTGAGGTGGCGCGGAGTATTAAACGGGATGCGAACGGGATAGCGCATGAAATTCTCAATCGAATGCCGAGTGCCCTTGTTGGCCAGGCACGGAGTGACGCTGGCTACATCGTCTGTTCGGGGCTCCCGCGAGATATTGTGGTCGACGAGGTCCCCGTGGATGTTCGCGCGGCGCTCGGAGTAGATGCCGATCATCCCCGCTCTATCTGCTGCCTCCTCCCAGATATAACCGAACCGCTGTATGCCCGTTTGAGGCTCCTCGCACGGGTATCGCTGCAGGGGCTACTGGGCGTGATGTATCAGGGTCGGTGTACCCTTCGTCTGGAGCCGGAGCCCGCCGTTGAGGTCGCCTCGGTTGGTGAGGTCATCAAGCTCTTTCGGAGTGCTGTTGAACGAGCGCTGCGCTCGGAAGGGGAGATCCGGTTGTCTATCTCATCAATTCCTGAGGGAACCCGTGAAAATCCGGTTTTTGTATGGACCTCGCACCACTACCACGACCGTCTGCTGCAATCGGATCGAAAGGCGCTCGGCGAAGCGCGCCGCCATGGGACCATTGCGTTGCGAATGCCTGAGGACGCGTGGCTCTTGAGCCGAGATCGGGTGCGCTCGGATCTCCTTGAGCGGCGTTCCCTTGAGCGGGTTATTACGCAGTTGGGATCTGACGCTGCGTGGATGCGGTTTCTCTTTCATGCCTCCTCGTCCGTTCTCTCCGGAGATTTTGATCCGGCGGTGGCGCTCTTTGATGAATTCGCCTCACCGCTCTATAGCTTCTCGGTACTCGTTAGTCGCTATCAGCGCTTTAACCAGAGTTTTCCGTTGCCCGTGACTCGGGGGCAGCTCGTATCGGCCCTCCCTGAGATCGGATCGGATCGGTCTCTTATCCTTCGGTCGCTCTGTATGCCGATCTATACGGCGCGTGCGGTCCGTAGGGGTGAGCTCGATGAGTGGTGTGTGGCCTTTGAAGACCTGGTTCGCCAGGGGCACCGATTTATAAATGCCCCCCAGACCCGTTTCTCCCTCCAGCACGGGAGCCTTTCTGCCGGGGTGAGTGAGATTGTTGCTGGTCTAGGGTTCGGTCTTTCTTCTATACTAGGGTTTGTTACTGAGGGGGACGCATGCGCGGATCGATAGCAGAGGATCGGGGAATCAAGGGTAATGGTCGACCTGAAACAGCAGCGCGACCGGGCGCTGGCTATAAGCTCAAGCCTTCAGATGAAAACGGGAGATCGTCGATGACGGGACGTCGGTCAGGAGGTCAGGGCTGGGAGCTCCGCCTGGGTAAACTACAGGTTACAGTGTGGCTCGGTCTCGCGCTCGGCTCTATCTTCGGGTCCTATTGCATTGGATTCTTCTCAGGTCGCTACGTAGGCTTTGAAGCGGCGCGTGAGAGTTCGGGGGTTGAGGTAGCAAAACTTCCTGTAAACGAAATGCTCCCTGCAATGGGGGCACAGAATCCCTCGTCGATTTACGACAAGTTGAACGCACCTGCGGTGCTCAAGGAATCCGGCGAGTCGGACGGTAGGGGAGGCGCAAAGGATGCGCTTGCTAACGCCAAGCAGCCTAAGCTCCTTGAGGAGAGGGTCGCAAACCCTGATGCTGCACCGGCAGCGAAGTCCGCAGCGCAGCGCGCGGTTGTAGCTGAGCCATCGGATGACAGTACTGTCGCAGATACCGACAGCCTCTTTGAGGACGATGCGACTGGCGGTGAGTTGATTATCGGTTCTGAGACCGGACTGACACAGCCCAAGGCCCCCGAGTCGATCCGTATGTTGGGTGGCGCCAAGGTTGAGGAGGCGAAAGCCAAGCCAGTAGAAGAGACGAAGCCGCAGAAGTCGGTGAACGCTGTACTCGACGAGAGGATTGCAAGTGCGCGCTCTGAATCGAGTCGGGACGGGGTCGATCAAGGTGATGGACCAACTGCCAAGACAGCAGATAGCAGCTCGGCTGGTAGGAAGGCCATTCCGAGCGGATACTTCGCTCAGGTTGCAGCTCCAAAGAAGATGAGTGACGCACAGAGTATCGTACAGAAATTGAAGCGCTCGGGATTCCCCGCAGTGATTGAGCCCGCATCGGTGTCGGGCCAGAGCTTCTACCGGGTGCTCGTTGGTCCGGAGGAGAACAAGGTGCAGGCCGATAGACTCGTTGGGCAGCTTAAGAGTGAGTCCTACATCGCAGGTACTCCGTTTATCCGCAAAGTTAAGTAAGCTTTACCACGTCATTTCAGGGCGTTATCGATCTGCACCGACCATAGGCTAAGCTCTTGGTCTGCGGTATTATTGAAGAAAATCGCCGGGTAGCACGACCACTTAAGGTAGTAACCATAGCTGCCGTTATGTATGGTGGGTCTGTAAGCCTGGATACTACGCACTACGACGATGGCGATCGCCTCAACCGATTCTGGAACATTCAACCTCGATTCGCTGCGCTGTGCAGCCGGCACTGACGTGGGCATGCGTCGAGAGGAGAATCAGGATTCGTTCGGTGTCATTAAGGGGGACGGATTTCAGGCCTACTTTGTGGCCGACGGTATGGGCGGCGCCCACGGTGGCGCGGTTGCTTCGCGTATGGCGATTGCTGCTCTGCAGGAGGGGCTGAGAGCTCCGGGGTTTCGAGCAGCGCCCGGCACTATTGTTGATCTCGTCAGTCAGATTAATTCTGCGATCTACGATCGAGGAGTTAAAGAGCCGGCGTATGCCGGGATGGGGACGACCCTGGTGGGGTTACTCTTTACGAGAGAAGGATTGATCCTCGTCAACATCGGCGATTCGCGGGCGTATCGGATCCGTAATCGATCGATCGTGCAGATGTCGGAAGATCACACCTTGGTGCGTGAGCTTGTTAAGACGGGGGCGCTGACATCGTCGGAG
>JBIJBZ010000022.1:0-26826 GCA_044344945.1 Bdellovibrionota bacterium
GCGGAGAGCTCCGCAGAACTCCGCGAAGTATATCCCGCGAGCGAGGGATTCATCGCTGTCGCCGATCGAAACTACGGAGATGGCCTACGGTTAAACCTGGACCACGGGATTTTCTTTGAATTCGTTCCACTGGAGGAGCTTGCAAGCTCTCAACCAACCCGGCACTGGGTTGGCAACGTAGAAGCAGATGTCAACTATGCTGTTGTGATGACTACGTGTGCGGGGCTGTGGTCTTACGTGATCGGGGACACGGTTCGATTCGTCGAGACCAAGACTCCTCGAATCTTGGTCTCTGGCCGCACATCGTACTACCTCTCTGCTTTCGGCGAACACCTGATCGCAGAGGAGATAGAAGATGGTATCACAACAGCAGCTCGCAGCGTGGCAAAAGAGGTCACCGACTTCACTGTTGGTCCGGTATTTCCTGAACATGCAGGAGAGTTGGGTGGCCACATCTTCGTGGTCGAGTTCTCAGATGGAATTCCAGACTCTGCGACGATACGTTGCTTTGCAGATGCGCTCGACACGCGACTCTGCCAGCGAAACGAAGACTACGAGGCGCACCGCTCAGGCGGCTTTGGACTCAGAGCTCCAACAATCTTACCGGTGCGCAGCGGGTGTTTTGCTGCGTGGATGAAGAGTCGTGGCAAACTCGGGGGGCAGAACAAGGTTCCCCGAATCATCACAAAAACGGATATGCTGTCTGGGCTTATTTCGTTCGCTCATGACTTTAATGCAGAATCCGCGGTTGCGTAGACACAAACGACCTCCTCTACGCTCGTAGAGAAGGAATCAAATAAACCTTTAAATCGGAGTAAAATGCCACTATTTGCCAAGGGCGGTTAAAGTCTCTACACTTTTGGCATGTCAGCAGCCTCCATCCTCTCCGTACTATTTCTGTACCCAATTACTCTCGTTGGGGATGGATGCCTTCTTATTGCGATTGCTCTTGCAGCCACCGTGGGTGGACGACCGCTATTGTGGGGGGGGTCGTTTGCACTCTTCCACGCCCTTTACGGCATCCTTGGAATCCTGGTTGCATCTGAGATAGCGACCTATTCAGACTGGCTAGGGCACCTCTTTGTGGTTTTTGGCTCAATTGTTCTGCTCCGGCATTTCGTTCACCATCGCTTACATCACCAGACAGGAGGAGACTGCTCGTGTGACAACCATAAGCCGATTCCGCTAAGCGCTCGCGCAATCGTCTCAACCGCGTCTGCCTTTTCTCTACACTCCCTTGCAAGTGGAGCTATCGTGCGAAACATGGTCGGCGATATTTCAACTACATCACTCGCCGCACTCGTTGCACTGCTCTCGATAATTATCGGCACCCTAATCTTTGTGATTCTCATTGTAGGAGACAAAGAGCGACTCCCGATCCTCCATCTTCTCGACAAACTTCCTGGTGTAGTTGCTGCAGTACTGACCGCAGTGTGTTGCCTCTCGATTCATCACATCGCTCGAGACATCTGGGCTTTTTCGCCCGTGGGAGATGGCATCTTTGCTCTCGCGGCGGTGGCGCTTTCGATCCATTTCGGTCGCAAAGCTCACAGCAGAGGGAGCCATGTACCTGGCCCAACGGTCACCTCGATCGGCCGAAGAACTCAATCCTAAGGACAGGTCGAGGGACATTCGAGCCCTCAGCAAAACCGTGAATGAGCTATCGATAAAACAAAATCCTCTGTTGAGTATGTGAACGTGTACGTCCACGAGCACGTCACGTAGGGATGGCACTCCACATCTCCCACTAGTTACGTCGACAATCCAAAAAAACCTGTCCCGTATCATACCAGCATGTACCTGAATTATCTCGGATTGTTGCCTCGGTGGTATAAAAGCAACGGGCGCGGGGGATTGCGCCACGCTCTCATTCGACTACTATCCAAGGCTGACCTTGTAGTTACATAGCCATGACAACGATCGGAAATCCACTTCACCCTCTCAACGTTATTAAGCAATCAGCATTTTGGGCGATCCATCTCGGCTGCCTACTCGTCTTCGTCGTCGGGTGTAGCTGGACAGCATTCGCCGTTTGCATGGCTCTATATGTACTTCGTATGTTTGCGATAACGGGCGTCTACCATCGATACTTCTCCCACAGGTCGTACAAGACTAGTCGCTTCTTTCAGTTCGTCCTTGCATGGCTCGGTGCAAGTTCAGCTCAAAAGGGTCCGATTTGGTGGGCTTCACACCACAGACACCACCACCAGTTCTCAGATACTGAAGAGGATATTCATCCACCGAGGATATACGGTCTGTGGTGGGCCCATGTGGGGTGGGTACTAAGCACTCAGTTTATTGGGACAAGAACAGAACTTGTGAAGGACCTTCTAAAGTTCCCTGAGCTGCGCTGGCTCGACACCTATCACCTCATTCCCCCAATGCTTCTGATGATAGGGGTGACTGGATTCGGGTATCTCTGCCAGATTTATTTCCCAGAACTTCAGACGAATGCGCTTCAGATGTTTGTATGGGGTTTCTGTGTCAGCACCACGTTGCTGTACCACGGAACCTTCTGCATCAACTCGTTAGCCCACATTGTCGGCAAACCCCGATTTGTCACCGGCGACGACAGTAAGAACAGCTTTTGGCTCGCTATAATTACCCTCGGAGAGGGGTGGCACAATAATCACCACCGCTACCCTGGCTCGGAGCGACAGGGTTTTTACTGGTGGGAGGTCGATATCTCTCACTACTTCTTGAAAGCCCTCTCCTGCCTGGGTCTCGTGTGGGATCTACGAGAACCTCCGAGTCGGATATACCAAGAGGCACACGAGCATAAGCTCACGGCTTGAGAACGCCCCCCGTAGGTCGATGCCGTCGCATTACAGTCACGTCCCATCGAGTGCGAATAGTGCAAATAGCGTTCTTTCAAAGACTTAGTCGCTCAGGTCGCCTGACTATTGGCCTATCCGCGTACTTCACTACCCTCAAAAAACCGGGTCCTTAGGATCACTTGGGTCATCTTAAGTAGGCTGATGAACATACTTCTTTTCAACCAGACCTGGTTTGCGGACGAGCTTCGACAGATGGGGCACACCGTCTTGACGTGTGGTACTAATGCTCATTTGCAACACAGGACGCGATCCGGCTTACTCCACATCAATCAGATCCTGCAGAGTCTTCCCACGGGCTTTAAGCCGGACCGGCTCGTATGGCTCGACAACAGCTCGCCGTGTCTCATCGTTGGCCTAGAGGATTGTCCGATTCCGAAGGTACTCTACTCGGTAGATTCCCAACATCACGCTGTGCGGCACTCATTCCTTGCGAGCGCCTTCGACCACGTACTGACGGCTCAGAAAGATTATATTCCTCAACTGCAAACAAGCCTGAGCCCCGTCTCCTGGATGCCTCTCTGGGCACCACAGTATGTCGAAAAGTCCGCAGACAAGAAATTTGGAGCAGCCTTTGTTGGCACCTTGAACCCAGCACTTAATCCCAACCGAGTCGCATTTTTTGATGCATTAGGAAAACTGATCCCAATGCACATCACCACCGGATACTACCCCGAAATCTTTCCCCATGCGGAGATAGTCGTAAACCAAACCGTTAAGGGTGACCTCAATTTTCGCGTGTTTGAGGCGATGATGTGTGGGGCACTCCTGCTCACAGAGAAGACCGAGAATGGACTTCTCGAACTCTTCCAAGACGGGCACCACCTTGTTACCTACACTGCTCGCGATGCACACGATGCCGCCGAAAAAGTTCGGGCAATCATGGAGAGCAAGCCCAGGATGCGCGCAATCGCGGAGGCTGGCAGAGATGAGGTTCTCGCTAAACACACCATGCAGCATCGAGCCGTGCAACTTGAAAAGCTCCTTGTTTCCCTGGAATCTCTGCCACCCTCCCCACAGCGCTACTACAACGCGATGATCTCCCTCTCTCTGGACAGCCAACTCTTTGAGTCCCTGCACCTCGCTGCATGTGGACAATTTGCGCACATGTCTCTGGATGCCGCCGAGCGTGCAATTGAGCTCGGCACCCCGCCAACTGATGGCCAGGCGGCCCTACTCGTTCGAGGTTGCATTCATCACGATAGAATTCTCGGAGACAATCGGGGCGCACGCATTATCGCCGAACTTGCAGAGATGTTTCCCGATCGGCACATCTTCTCACTTCTAAAAGTGCGGACCCTTTTAAATTCAGGAAAACTCGCGGAAGCAAAGAAGCTTGCGCTTCAGATATCAAGCGCCTCACCCGAGCAAACATTCTACGAGGCCGAACGCGCCGCACACCTTATCCTAGTTCGGAGCGAATAGACGGGGCTTCGCCTCGCCTGCAATCTGTAGGCAATCAGCTTTGCTACTCGGATTGTACATGTATTATCTCTGCCGCATCGCCAAGACCTGGTCGACCTTGGTATCCAACAGTAGATTTCCCACGACATATCGACCGCTCTCCATATTCACGTAGAGCACAAAAAACTTCTCACTTCCACTCGTTGTGATAAAACTTCGACAGAATGCGAGCCCTGAATTTCCTGCCGCATTGTAACTGGGGACGGTAGCAACTCGATCCGAGAGTTTCGAAAAGTCGCTAAAGTAAGGGATAAAACGATCCCGAATGATCGCGTCGATCGCACCGGGGCCACGAGTCTCTTGGGTAACGGTAAAAGAACTTAAGAGGGCACGAAAACACCCCTCATTCTTCTCGATCAGGCAGTTGAGCGCCCGATCAAAAACCCGACTGTATTCATCCGAGCGAGCATCGAGTCGCTCTCCCTCCTGTATAGGCCCAGCCGCCACCGGATCTTCGGCATACAATATCTCACGAGAGCCCAGAGACAGGAGCGCCACCACAACGACCGTGAGTATACGCGCCGCGAATCTGAGTGAAAGGATCCGAGCTGCTACGCTGCGACACACTTGATTTTGAGCTGATATATTCTGATTTATCACCCCTCTAGTGTACCCTGCGTTCGGGAACTGCGCACTCAGTAATTCTCACCCGCCCGTACTAGCCCCTACCAAGCTCCGCTCTAACCTGCGAGTCTCGCTGTAATGCACGTGGGCCGTCCCCAACTTGCCCAACCAGGAAAAGAGCGTAAGCGGCACCGATACCCGCGCTGCAGCAACAGCCGTCGTGGTGTCCCCTGTGAGCGCCGTCTCTACGTGCAGACAGTTTTCACTACCCTCTTCACAGACGAAGGGAGAGCTCGCCGGCGGATACATCGTCTGCACCGACTCGATGATTCGCCGACGTGCAACATCAAGTAGGTAATCAATGCCTCCAGTTCTCACGGTAGGACCGGTACCAGGGATCTCCTCTACCACACACCGCCCTGCGTGACGTTCACAACACTGCATCGCCGCCCGCTTTGATACCATTCGCGCACACAACGCCCGGCGTGTATCCCCCGCATCTATCAGCTGCCGTGGTGTGCACACGTCCGTTGGAGGATCTGCCGAAAAAAGCGGTGCCTCAGCCTGCGACAGCACTACAATCGGCACTGAAGCGGGAATTCTTTGCCTCTCCCGATACCTACCCTCTAAGCGTTTTGCGATATCAATACATGTCGAGTCAAGAAGCGGGCCATCCTGCTCGGAAACCGGACTTACATTAATCGCGCTCCCGCAACGTCCAGCGCTCCCACCGAGGTATCGCTCTCCAACCCGGGAGACATTCGGCTTTGCACAATCCGGAAAGCTCTCTTCTGAACACGCTCCACGACGCTCCGTTCGGATGTTGGATCTCTCAGTGCGAAAAACGCGTACAATCGAATCGGTCTCTGGCCGAAAATCGGTGATGGAACACCGATCTGTAATCACATCACTCCCCTCTTCTACATAACATCCCTGCATGTACTCGTGGAACGTGTCCTGACAGGAGTATGATTTAATCACCGCCGTGCATTCGTCCCCAGATCGTAGCCAAAACGAGTACGGGGTTGGAGTCTTTGCCCGCTCGATCTCCGTTTGAATTCGCTCGATAGCCTTAGCTGATGATTCCTCAAGCGGCGTTGGGCTGTCTCTCAAACACGAACTCGCCCCTACAGCGGAAGCACTAATCACCTGCGACGGATCAATAGTAGAGAAGAGCACTTGAACTCCCGAGGGTGGAGACGTGCATTCAGTGGGATTGGAGGATCTTCCACATGCATACGCCTCGTGCACAAACCTAAACTGCGGATAGAACACTTCGATAGAGTCTCCCTGCCATCCAACATTTTCGCCGTTCAGGCTTGAAAGGTAAAAACGAAGGGTCACAGTCGCATCGATCGGCACAGCCGGCAGGGTGCCGTAGAGGTTAATCTCCGAGTCGTATCGATTCCGGTAATAACGACGCGCTTCACGAGTGATGTCACTCCAATCGGCCCCTCGAACCACGAGATGCGCGAAGTTGGTTGACGAGAACACGCGACCGCCGAGCCTGTGGGTGTGCGTCTTTCCTCCACTGCTCCATGACATCGAAACAACGAGCTTTCCGCTCGCTTTGGACGAGGTTGCACGAGATACCCCTGATATTCGCAGCATCACGGGCACGCTGAGCTGCTCTTGATTTAACAGCCGTTGCTGTACACTCGCGTTGCCTAGTAAGCGATACGAGCAGGTAGCCGGAGCGGCACCGGTCGGCCACGCGATCTTCTCGGGAGTAGAACCTGGGACAATGTGCCCCTGATAACACGGAACCGACACGCCATATCGGCCGCGAATCTCCTGCATCGCCTTAACGTCATTTTCTCGTTCGGGCCACGCACCCAGTACCCGAAAAGACAATGAGCCGATCTCAAAGGCAGGGCCGTACTCATCCTCTTTGTTCTTTGCATTTGGAACTGTATGTACGCCGGCCTTCACGATTGACCTAATCGGGATCTTAAGCGCGGCCGCCTGACGTTCGAGGGTGGTGCGATCTTTCAACACAGGATTTAACGGATCCTGTCCGTCAACGAGGGGAAGGTCTCTAATCTTTAATAGGTAGGGCGAATGCGCCTGAACTGGATACAGTATCTCGCTCTTCAGGTACGAATCATGTGGTTGCGATACCTGAATCGAGTCGAGCTTCTGCGCGGAAAACGGAACTTCAAGAACTGGCTCGTTAAAAACCGTTGAGAAAATTGAGTACGAACTCCTCGGAAGGATCCAGCCAGGGGTGCCCCACACCCATGCATTGAATCGATTGCCCGAGAGATCGGCATCGGGCAGCGCTGCCGAGACACAGGTTGGGTTTGCCGGATAGAGACACCTAAGACCATCCGTGACCGCTGCGCGCAACGCCCCTCGTGCGTGGAATATCCGGGATATATCGGCAAGTCCCACTACCAGGAACGTTGCGGCAAGCACCGCGATGCCGGACTCAACTAGATAACTACCGCGCTCTCGGGGAACCGGGGCGACAGCCGTTGTGCTTTGAAAGGGTCTCTCCGAAGTTTGAGTGAATCGCATACACGCCTTCTCGGCGATATTCTCAAAAAGAGGTCGAGTTTCAACAAAAATAGCCTCACATCGGGCCAGTTGATTTCTCGGTGACATCTGCACCTCCCCTTGCCCCCTCCTCGGTCAAAGGGATATGGTACGGGCATGGCACCAATTATTTTTTCAATGCACAGAGTTAGTCGCGTACACCCACCTGGAAAACAGGTTCTTAAGGATATCTCCCTCTCCTTTTTTGAGGGTGCAAAGATCGGCGTGGTAGGTCTTAACGGCTCCGGAAAATCGAGCCTCCTACGGATCATAGCGGGCTTAGACACGGAGTATAACGGCGAGGTTAACTTCCGCCCTAACGTCTCGATCGGCTATCTGGAGCAAGAGCCGAGACTCGACCCCAACAAAACCGTGAAAGAGAACGTCATGGAGGGGTGTAAGGAAGCCGCTACACTCTTAGCTGACTTCGAAGCCATCAGCGCTAGGCTGGGTGAGGATATCTCCCCAGAGGAGATGGAGAAGCTGATCGATAAACAGGCAGCCCTTCAGGATAAGATAGATGCTTTGGGAGCTTGGGAACTCGATCGCACCCTCGATATCGCGATGGATGCACTTCGATGTCCCCCTGCGGACTCTCGCGTTGATTCCCTCTCCGGAGGTGAAAAGCGCCGCGTGGCCCTATGTAGGCTTCTCTTGGAGAAACCCGATCTCCTCCTTCTTGATGAGCCGACAAACCACCTTGATGCCGAATCTGTTGCGTGGCTTGAGCGTCACTTAAGCGAGTACGCCGGCACCGTTGTCTGCATTACGCATGACCGTTACTTCCTCGACAACGTGGCCAAATGGATCCTAGAACTCGATCGCGGTCACGGCGTCCCGTGGGAAGGTAACTACTCAAGTTGGCTCGATCAGAAGCGTTCTCGTCTTGAGCTGGAGGAGAAGACCGAATCAAAGCGACAAAAAACCCTCGCGCGGGAGCTTGAGTGGATCCAACAATCACCTCGGGCTAGGCAGGCCAAATCGAAGGCCCGTATTAAGGCGTACGAGGAGTTGCTCAATCAGGAGCAGGACAAGAGGATTGAAGAGCTTGAGATGTATATCCCGGCCGGCCCCCGGCTCGGTGAGGTTGTTATCGAAGCAAACGGTGTGGCCAAGGCATTTGGCGACCGAGTTCTCTTTGAGAACCTGAGCTTCAACCTGCCGCGTGGAGGTATCGTAGGCATCATCGGCCCCAACGGAGCTGGAAAAACTACTCTGTTTAAGCTGATTACGGGCCAAGAGAAGGCGGATTCCGGTTCCTTTAAGGTGGGCGATACGGTTCAGCTCTCCTACGTTGATCAAAGCCGAGACGCCCTCGATCCAAAAAAGAGCATCTTTGACGAGATAGCTGGGGGAGATGAGATCATTAAACTAGGAGGTCGTGACTTTAATGCACGAGCCTACGTTGCACGCTTCAATTTCGGTGGTCAGGATCAACAGAAGCTCGTTGGAACGCTCTCTGGTGGAGAGCGAAATCGGGTGCACCTTGCAAAGATGTTGCGCTCTGGTGGTAACGTAATTCTCCTCGATGAGCCCACAAACGATCTCGATGTTAACACGCTACGAGCTCTTGAAGAGGCTCTCCTTAACTTCGCTGGTTGTGCAGTGGTGATAAGCCATGACCGGTGGTTCCTCGATCGAATCGCAACGCACATCCTCGCCTTTGAGGGGGACAGCACTGTCGTCTGGTTTGAGGGTAACTACCAGGAGTACGAAGTCGATCGGAAGAGAAGGCTCGGCGCTGATGCCGAGACACCGCACCGGATTAAGTACAGGAAACTGACCCACTAACGGTGGTGGCACGCATAACCTTTCAGTCAAAATACCTCATACTTTCAGGAGGTTAGGGATGTCAATTGGGATCGTAACGGTCGCCGGTTACCCTGCAACCCCGATGTTGACACTGTCGTCATAACGGCTACAATCGCCCCGGCTTGTTTTTTCGAGCACTTACGTCGTGCACAGACCCCACATCCCTCCTGTAGCGTGAGAAAGGGTCATCCCGTGTCGGCAGAACAAAAACGTCAAGCTAATTTCAGCTGGGGATTATGGATCAAACTACTTTGAGCTTATTAACCTGGGCCACCCCGATTTTCGGCCTTGTAGCATTCGCACTCGCGTACAGCATGTATACGAGCATCAAAGCGCTTCCGGCGGGTAACGCCAGAATGCAAGAGATCAGCCACGCCATCCGTGATGGCGCAATCGCGTATCTCAAGCAACAAGCGCAATACCTTTCGGTATTCATCATCTGCGCGTTCCTGGCAATCTGGTGGGCTCTTAAGCTGCCCACCGCTGTTACGTTTGCGTTCGGCGCTTTGAGCTCGCTCCTCGCCGGCTACCTCGGCATGCGATCTGCAACCATAGCGAATGTTCGCACGGCGCAGGCTGCTTCGGAGAATGCTCCAGGGCAAGCTCTGATGGTTGCCTTCAACGGCGGCGCAGTTATGGGACTCACTGTTGCAGCGCTGGGCCTCATCGGCCTTGGCGTCCTATTCTTGATCTTCGGAACTCCAGCTCACCATGAGCCAATCATCGGGTTCGCGATGGGTGCCTCGTCTGTAGCGCTCTTTGCTCGCGTTGGTGGTGGAATTTATACGAAGGCCGCCGACGTAGGATCCGACCTCGTTGGTAAGGTAGAGGCTGGAATCCCGGAAGATGACCCACGCAATCCAGGCGTTATCGCTGACAACGTGGGTGACAACGTTGGAGACGTTGCTGGAATGGGGGCCGATATCTTCGAATCATACGTTACCTGCATAATCGGTTGCTTAGCTCTAGCTGCGACCCTTAGCACGGACGCAATTAAGGACATAACGAACTTCAACCCAAGCGTTGCAGGTGCGACGGAAGAGAGCTTCCGCATCTGGCTTATGGCAACCCCATTGATCCTCGGACTCATCGGCGCAGTTGCATCGTACATCTCAATCAAGTGGATGGCGCTGCTTAAAGACGGCGAGCCAGCTAAAGCCCTCCGTACAACTGTACTGTTGGCCTCGGTCATCTTTGTAGCAGCTTGCTTTGTCCTGTTCCTCGTAACTCCAGTGAACCTGAGCCTCTGGTTGCCAGTTCTCTTCGGCACGATCTGCGGAATGGGTATCGGCTTAACCACCGAGTACTACACTTCATCGAAGCCGGTATATGAAATCGTGAACGCCGCCAAGACGGGACCAGCTACCTGCGTAATCAGCGGTATCGCCGTTGGTTTCCGAAGCGTAGCTCTGCCACTGATCATCATCGTAGTAGCGGTGCTCGTCTCAAACCTCTTCGCTGGTGTGTACGGAGTAGCGCTCGCAGGTGTTGCGATGTTGGCAACAACCGGAATAGTGATGACTATCGACGCGTATGGCCCAATCGCTGACAACGCCGGTGGAATTTCGGAGATGTCGCACCTTGGACCAGAGACTCGCGCTATCACTGATAAGCTCGATGCTCTCGGCAATACAACTGCTGCAATCGGTAAGGGCTTTGCGATCGGCTCAGCTGGTCTCACAGCTCTCGCCGTGTTTGGCGCCTACACGCAGACCTTTGAGGCGCTTAACAAGTCGATCAACCTGAGTATTACTAACCCGATGCTCATTGCGGGAGTATTCCTCGGAGCAATCCTGCCAGGACTCGTCATATGCTTTACGATGCAGTCGGTAGGTAAGGCTGCAGGCATGATCGTAACCGAGATCCGACGTCAGTTTCGCGAGATTACGGGCCTCCTTGAGGGCAAAGAGGGAGTTAAGCCAGATGTCTCTCGATGCGTTGAAATCTCGACAAAAGCAGCTCTTACTGAGATGCGCGCACCGGGCCTCATCGCGTTCATCACGCCTATTCTAGTCGGTTTCTTGATGGGCCCTGCAGCTCTTGCAGGACTCCTCCTAGGTACCACAGTAGTGGGCGTTGTTCTGGGAATCTTCATGTCCAACACCGGCGGCGCTTGGGATAATGCCAAGAAGTTCATCGAGCAGGGGCTTGTTGAAGGTGAGAAGAAGGGCTCCGATGCTCACAAGGCAGCGGTTGTAGGAGACACCATAGGAGATCCGTTCAAGGATACCTCTGGTCCATCTCTAAACATCCTCATCAAGATGGTTTCAATCCTCTCCCTCCTGATCGCTCCACTCTTGGGCTAAAGGAATCGAGAACTGAAATCGCTCGAAAGGGGTTGCCATTTGGCAGCCCCTTTTTTTTGGGGGTCATCGAGGAATCAAGTGGGTGCCAATGACTGCTGATGGGGCAGAACCCTTTGATTTTAGCGATACATCACGTATTTCCGCGTGAACTTGAACGTACCTGATCGAGCAACGCTCTGCCCCGCAGATCGATATCGAGTAGTATGCCGGATTACGAAAAAATGGATGTTTACCACCCTGCTAGAGTTCGTCGTCACTACTGTTGAGATTCGACCCCGGCTACCCAGGGGAAACGGAGAACTCCAAGATCAGTGTAAGCGCGCATCGTTTTCGATTGTGCTCAACATCGCCGAAGGTGCCGGCAAGCTCAAACAAGCCGATAAACGGCGCTATTTCTTAATAGCACGAGGGGCCGTCACGGAGTGTGGTGCCCTCTTTGATTTGTTTAACCCGCATTTTTCCTGAAACTGCGTCGCGAGAGCGCCGAGAGTGGTGATGTGTCGGGCCCGGAGGGCGAATTCAACAAAGTATTTTTTTCAGGGCGGAATCGTATCGAGATACCCTCCGGTCTGAAGGTAGTATTTGGGACCGAAAAAGCGCCATTATCGGCGCTCGCAGTAGCAGGCTTCATGAAATATGCGGGTTGGCCCACATTTTTCATGAAACCGCGTCGCGAGAGCGCCGAGAGTGGTGATTGTTCGGGCCCGAAGGGCCAATTCAACTAAGTATCTGCAGGGCGGAATCGTATCGAGATATCTTCTGGTCTGACGATAGTTTTTTGGGACCGAGAAAGCACCATTATCGACACTGGCAGTAGCAAGCTTCATGAAATATGCGGGTTAACACGACGACAGAGCAAGCGCGAGCGAGGCGATAAGAGGCTTCGTATGACAGGATACCATGGTTACCGAGCACGAGAGCCCCGATATGGAGCGGGGCTGCAAAATCACTACCCAGGCATTGTAGCGTGAAATACGAAAAGAGCGAGCATCCCTCACGATAGCCAAGCACCCACACAGTCGCCAGCTAGCCATTCCGGTTTGACCCAGTTCGTTATCGCATCACTGCCCACGCGTCCTTATTTTTGACGCGACCTCTCAAAGCCGGCCTCACGACTCCGCGTCGCCTCTACTCATCAACTGTCTCCACCACCTCATAGATCGCAGAGAGCATCCTTGTCACGATGTGCTCCACAACATCCTTGACCGAGATAATTCCAATCGGGATATCATCTTGATCTACGATCGGAATATGCCTGAATCCACCATTCGACATGAGATTAAGGGCAAATGCGAGTGACGCCTCCGGCCGCTCCCGAAACGGGTTCTTAGTCATATACTCCGTCACCGTTACTGTCTCCAGAGACTTCTCGATGCCAAGTACCTTCATCAGGCAATCACGTTCAGTGAAGATCCCTTGCAGCTTACCGTTGGGACCAGTAACAAGAATGCTCCCAACGCGACGTTGCTGCATCAGCCGAATGCACTCAGCTAACGAGGTAGTGGGCAAGACAGTTAGCGGCTCTTTGAGGCCGATCGACCCGATGCTGTCGCACAGGATCGTAGGCGGGATGAGCTGTAAGCCCATGGCACACGCCGACTGAATGTTGTGTAAGAGATCCTTCTTTTCCATACATTATCCTCTCTTTATTGCCTGAAATTTGTCCATGATCCACTCACCGTGCTGACCTTCACGTCGATAACTTACCGGACCGTTTATCGACTCCAGGAACGTATAACGAGCATCTCCAGCGCCCAGCTCAACCCCTGCATATATTCGTGACATGGCATTAACACGGGCATCATCACCGCTCGGTTTGGCATCCCTCATCGCTTTTTCGCTCTCCCGTAATTTCTCAAGAGAACGGGAAACCTCATCGTATTTATCTAACAACGCGGATATCTTCACCCGAAACTGATTCCGTAGAAGCGGCACCCGCTGACGGTTTTTCAGGTAGGGCCCGATGTGAAGCTCCAACGCCGCCAAAGCGGCTTCATGGCGACGGATGTTTTCAATGAGAACCCGATAATCCCTCGTAACTTCGAGCTCATTTCGAAGCTCGATGGTAGTTTGTACCCCTGCGTCATTTCCTACAATCTTTGCCTCGAAGCCTTTCACGCACCATATGCTGCCACCTACAACAACTGCATTGGTAGCAAACACACCCAGTGCCGAGCGAAATGTGCAGTCTCTCGCCTCTTTCGTGATAAAAATGTTTCCTCCCACATCGGCGTTAACTCCATGGGCAATTCCCACCGAATAGTCGCCTTTTGCCGTAACGCTCGACTTTTGAAATCCGTTGTGGAATCCCTTCACAACAATCGACTGCTGACTGGTGAGAATATTTTCCCCGAGCGCACCACCTAAAATTTCGATGTTACCACGAGCTTTAATGTTGAAGCCCTTCTGAACGTCACCAGTAACACGCACGTGACCGACGAAATCAATATGCCCCATGTTCCAATCGAGATTACCGGAAATCGTAAGAGTCTCCCGAACTGAAAAGCTGTCTCCTTCGTCGTGTACATATCCTGCAACCGCCGCAACAACAGACGTGTAGTTTTCGCGCTCCGGGTCTGTTTTGAGCTCAATACTCTTGTCTCCCCGGGCGTTGAACGCTTTACCCGGGCGAGCGGCTACCGTCTTGCCCTGAACATCTACTCCTTCAGTTCCCAAAGTAGGGCGATAGATCCGGGCAATTTCCGTCCCTGCTTCGATATTCTCGAAGAGCCCGAGGGTAAACATGTCTGAAAACTCCCTGCCATCGGGATTTGTTTTACTTGGATTGAATCTTCGGACCAGCCACACTACCTTGCCGTCTCGCCCGGGCTCCGATTCTTTACCTTTTGCAACCCGACGGGACTCGCACCCTCTGCTCATCTTTAATTCTTCGCAGATGTCGCTAATTACTGCTGTCTCATGTAGCTCGGGTGGTGCGACAACTGAGATCTCTTTTACCAGGTCCTCAACTGTCGCGTTGCTGTACTCCTCCTGTGGAACAAGTTTGGCAAAGAGCTTCTGTCGATCGTCTGAGATCGAGAGTTCAAGGAGCTTTATTTTGTCTTGCACTCGGTGAACGACGCGCATGAATTGAAGTCTCTCCCTGGCGACCCCTACCGTCCAAGAGTGATGCTGAGGGGCACGCCTACCAGTAGGATCGGCGCTATCCAACAAAATCTTAATGTGTTCATGGTCTTAGTGCCTCAAAAGTGGCTAAATACGCGAAAAAGCATGCAGCTCCTCACCGTGCAGGGTAAAACGAAATTTGATACGATTGCCTCCATCTCACTTTCGGAAAGAATCACCATGCCAGAGCTGCCAGAGGTCGAGTCGACCGTCCAATATCTCAAGGAGCGTATCGAGGGGGTCTCGATACGCGATGTGTCGGTGTATTGGAAGCGAACGGTAGCCACTCCTGAAGTCCCTACCTTCACGCGCGTACTCCGCAATCGAGAGATACACTCCGTTTTCCGACGCGGAAAATTCATCGGTATTGAGCTGAAGGGGATGGGCCACCGCTACCTATTTGTGCACCTGCGTATGAGTGGATCGTTAGACGTAATCGCAGCAGATAGCCCGCTCGCTGCTCACGATCGCGTTGTTATTACACTAAGCAACGGGAAGAGCCTCCGCTTTAATGATACGCGCAAATTCGGGAGGATGTACCTCTGCCAGCATCCCGATCGAGTTGTCGGCGCGCTCGGGCTTGAGCCCTTGAGCGAGGAGTTTTCGTGTTCTCACCTCGCAGATATTCTGAGATCGAAGTCCGGTAGAATGAAGCAACTCTTGCTCGATCAATCAGTAATCGCAGGACTCGGTAATATTTACGTTGATGAGGTTCTGTGGAAGTCTCGCATTCATCCTCAAACGACCGCGTGTTCAGTAACTCCAGAACAAATAGGACTCTTGCACGCCGCAATCAAGGATACTCTCACCGAAGCGATATCGCTTGCGGGTACCGACTTCGGCGATGGGGTTGTGTATGGGGGAATGTATACACCTGTTGTGTATGGCCGAGACGGTGAGCCATGCCATCGATGCGGTGAAACGATACAAAAAACTGTAGTCAGTCAACGAGGAACCCACCTCTGCCCTCAGTGTCAGAGGCGTCGAGGCGCTCGACGATCGAAACGGTCGCGCAATACGCACAAGAGATCGTAGGAAGCACGGCGTGCGTAGCCTTCACACCGCAGCACTACATCTGTACAAGATTAATTACCCGTGCTGCTATCTGCATCACCGGCACTATCAGAAGGGGTAGCACTTGCAGTGCGATTAGAAGTCCGATGAGCGAAAAACCGGGAGAGCGTACGAACTCCAAAAATTTAAGGAATGTACGCTCCGGCAACACGAGCCCGAGAACCGAATAGCCATCGAGCGGCGGAAATGGGAGAAGGTTAAAAACCCCGAGCAGGATATTGAGCCGCAAAAGCACACTCACAAACTGCCCCAGTCCCTCCAACAGTCCCCCATGTAGTGAAGTAACCGACAAACCACCGACTGGAACAAAGATATCCGCTGCGATACCGATGTGCATCAGGAGGGCTGCAAATGCAGCAATGGCAAAGTTCGTCACAGGACCTGCCAGCGCCATCAGAGCTGCCCTGCGTGGGTAACGGATCTGCCAATACGGATCAAATGGAGCACTCCCCCAGCCCCACATGGAGTGAGTTGAGATTAGCGACAGCAGCGGAATGACGACGAGGCCAAAAGGCTCTCGTTTGATATGAGGTATAGGATCGAGTGTTACCTGTCCACCGGCGTACGCCGTGCGGTCACCACCCCACGCCGCTACGAGAGCATGTGCGGCCTCGTGACAGACCGTGCTTAACAGGAACGCCACGTACCAAATTGGAATTAACGCGAGGAGGTCTGAGGACATTGAGCAACCTTAGAGCAACCGAGGCCACTGCCCAGCTCATACGTATACTTACAGAAGCGGCCTTGTCTGGGGAGTATTTTATTCTGCGCCGCGTCCGCTGCGCAATTACTCCACGGCCGAGCTCATGTACGTACCCGTGTGTATGAACTGGGAAGTAACCGGCTCTCCTTACATGGAGAAAATGGCTCCCCGGGAGGGACTCGAACCCCCGACACGGTGGTTAACAGCCACCTGCTCTACCAACTGAGCTACCGGGGAAAGGGAGCCGCTACATAATTCTCTGCCGGCTGTGTAAAGTCAAGACCACCTGGATTTTTAAGATAAAACTAGGAAACCGGCAGGATACTTCTGGCCGCAAAAGCCCGAGAAAGGGTCACATCATCGGCATATTCGAGCTCTCCGCCCTTTGGAATGCCCTGAGCTGGTCTGGTCACTGAAACGCCAGCTTCGGCCAATAACCGGCCGATGTACAGCGCTGTAGCATCCCCTTCAACCGTGGCACTGGTGGCGATAATAACCTCTTGTATCGGTTCAGCCTTAACCCGGGCCATGAGCTCTTTAAGCTTCATAGACTCTGGCCCCTGCCCCCGCAACGGCGCCCATAAACCATGGAGCACATGGTATGTTCCCTTAAACTCCCCAACGCGCTCGATCGCGACAAGGTCGACAGGCTTCTCAACAACACAGAGCAACGATGGATCACGCGAGCTGTTCTTACAGATACTGCAATACTGGTCCTCGCTCAGGAAAAAACAACGCTCGCACAAACGAACCTGTTGCGCAGACACCTGAAGCGCTTCACCCAAGGATCGTGCAAGATCTCTGTCATTTGCAACCAAGTGATAGGCGAGTCGAGTAGCTGTTTTTTCGCCAACAGAGGGAAGCTTCGAGAGCTCTTTAATAAGACGTTGAAGTGCGGGTGGAAATGACAACATAGTGGCGCTAGAGCATTCCGGGGATCTTCATGCCCCCTGTTACCTTCGAGAGTTTATCTTCCGAGTTCTTGCGAACCTGCGAAAGTGCATCGTTTGCTGCAAGCCTGATCATATCCTGCAAAACTTCAACATCCGAGGGATCAACCGCCTCAGGTGCGATAGTGACCGAGAGTATCTCGTTGGTGCCGCGCACTCTAATCTTTACAGCTCCGCCACCCGCGCTACCCTCCGCTTCAAATGTCTCAAGCTCTTCCTGCGCGCGCTGCATATCTTTCTGCATTTTCTGCGCCTGCTGGAGCAGTCCTTGCATATTGCCACCGGGAAATCCTCCGAAACCTCGCCCCATAAAACATCTCCTCTCGACTAATTCTTAACTCTGACCTGCTCTACCTTGCTTCCAGGAAATATCTTCTGCAAACTCTGCAAAGCTGGATGGGCCTCGATCGCCTCAACGCTCGATGCTGTATTAGATTGCGCCGCATTTTGAGCCGCGTCAGTTGCTCCAGCGCCCTTCGTGAGTGCCAGCTTCCACATCCCACCTTTGCCCTCTCCAACAAAAGAGGACAATAGATCGCCAACCTTCTGCTTCTCTCGGGTCAGGCTGTTAACGGTAAACTCAGGACCAGTTCCCTCCAGAACCCCAACCTCAAATCGAGTCGGGCGGATACGCTTAAGGTTCTCGAGGAGAATTCGACTTCCAGATTCTCCAACATGGGCGAGAAAACGATCCCATTGCAACGAACCGGTACTCGGCTGCGAAATCTGCGTTGGCTGCGCAGCTACCGGCGCGGCACGATGAGCCTCTCCTGTGGCAGCTACGGCTCCTACGGAGCCTTGTTGAGCTATAGGGGCCTGCCCAGCCATCTGAGTGCCACGCACAGAACCCGCAGACTGAGAGAGCGCCTGGCCTATAATCTCACCCATCTCCCGCACAGGCAGGCGCGTTGCAAGTCGCACAACGAGCGCTTCAAATCCATACCGAGGATGGCTACCTCGAAGGCACCGATCAGCACCATCACGAGCTAGATCCCAGAGATCCTGCACATCCACTACCTCAAGTGGGGAAACGAGGCGAAGCAGCTCAACAACGGAATCATCACTCAAGCCAAGATTCTTAAGGCGCACCTCGCCCCCAAGCTTTGCGAGAAAAACCTCGCGCCAGAAATTCGTAAACTCCTTCAGTAGCGTCGTTGGATCGATACCAGTTGTGAAGAGCTCCGCAACAGACTGTAGCACATTCGGCACATCGCGCTTGACGATCTGGTGCGCCAAATTCATCAGCGCATTTCGCTCAACGGAACCGAGCGCTCTGCTTGTTTCAGCCGCTGTAATCACACCCGAGCAAAACGTCTGCACTCGATCGAGGAGCGTTTGAGCGTCACGCATCGATCCATCAGCCAAGCGCGCAATGAGAGTGAGCGCCTCAGACTCAGCCTCAAGCCCCTCGTGCTTGCACACCTCTGCAAGCCGAGACTCGATCACATTCACCGCAAGAGCTCTAAAATCGTGTCGCTGACACCGCGAAATAACTGTTTCCGGTATCTTATGCACCTCTGTCGTGGCGAGAATAAACACGGTATTCGGCGGTGGCTCCTCCAGACTCTTGAGGAGCGCATTGAATGCAGAGATGCTCAACATGTGCACCTCATCGATAATGTACACCTTAAAACGATACCCCGGCGGAGGGAGCGCCTTAAAGGAATCCATCAGATCTCGAACGTTGTCGACGCTGTTGTGCGAAGCTCCATCGATCTCTCGCACTGCAAGGCTCGTTCCGGACCCGATCTCCTTGCAACACGCGCACTCCTGACACGGCTCTGCTCCGACTCCGTTTTGGCAATTAAGCGCCTTGGATAAGATACGAGCGACAGAGGTTTTTCCGACTCCTCGCGGGCCCGTAAAAAGATAGGCATGCACAACCTTATTCCGAGCGATGGCATTCGCCAACGTTCGGGTTACATGCTCCTGGCCGCTCACCGTAGCAAATCCGGCAGGGCGATATTTTCGGGCTAAAACGAGATACGACACGGCTTTACTTCGATGATATTCGGTTTAGCAGGGTGGTGAAAAAAGGGTCCGTAGTGAGCATTTTGAGAGCTGTGACGAAACAAGGAGGAGGCGACGAAAAAACCAGAGGCGTATCCGCTGAGATACGTTGAGGATTTTTTCGGCGGCTCCAACGCAGTTGCAGTCAAACTATCTAAATCCGCAACAGGAAGTCTTTTTTCACCACCCTGTTAGAGGAGAATACCTGGCTTCCTCGCGAAACACACTAGGGAAGCGAGGCAAAACCTACCCGTAGCGAGAAAGTGGAAGTTGGGTTGATATTCGATTTTTGATGCGGGGAAAAACAGGACGTGTATCCGCTGGGATACATGGAGGATTTTTCCACGTACCCAAAATCGGAGAGCGACCCAAGAGCCGCTTTCGTAGCAGGGGGGGGATTGCCTTGCTTCCCAACGGAAGCTACCGACTTTGGCGCATTGAAAACGGCGATCGGGAACGCATCACAGATGCATGTACTACGGTTGCTACCTTCCGGTCCTGGCCGGGTTTGTACACTTTCTCGCGCGCCCCAATCGCCGCAAACCGTAAGTATACCCTGCCTACATCGTAGTGTCACGGATGACCCCTCCGATCTCTCACTTTGTTGGCTCAAGTGAGCGCTCTGAGGCATGCGTCCCTACTGCTGCTGTACAATCCACCAGCGACCCGCAAAATAATACCTATTTTCAGGGGGTTATAAGAGCCATCGGCTGGCACACCGGATGCACCTTCAGAGACATGAACCTGACACTCCTCTACGAGCTCTCATACCAGATCACCACCGGCAACCCACTTTGGGGGCTCGCGCTCCTCAATGAATACCCGAGTGCGCCAGCGGCTCTCAGAACGGGGCTCATCGGAGCCCTGCAAGCCAGGCTCGGCGCTGACCTGGACAGTATGCCTCTCGTCCGAACACTGCTCAGCGGCAAACGGACTGGAGAGTTATCCATTCCCGAACGGGAGGCCCTCGGCAGCCGTGTAGTGCGACGAGGCCCGGCGTCCCCTACCCCACACCTACGTAAACGATCGAGTCGAATTGCCCGGCGCCAACGACTCTCGACCGGCTCACTCCACCGCTACACTGTACCTACCCAGTCCACTCCACGGATCCAAACCCCGAGGAAACTCGCGCCAGTCCGATAAAACAGGACTGCCTCAGGTGAATTAATCCGAATGAATTAGCCCGAATGTTGCACGAACGTGCGATGTTCGGGCTAGCAAGTGCATGGATGCACTTGCAAATTCCGATGCGTAGCGTCGGAATTTGGAGCCTACAGTTTGTGTGGGCACTTTGGGTCCCACACAAATAGTAGGCGATAAGAAAACAGGCCGAGGATGGCCTGTTTTCGACCATTTTTCTCCGCGAGCGTAGCGAGCTTCGTGAAAAATACGGGTTAGACACCTCCCGGTTCACCCTTGTATGTTTGCAGGGTTAATACATGGGTTCCGAGAGCCATAGCCATGACTGCATCGACCTCTTTCGTATCTACAATTACCCGTGCCACCGGAACTCAACTCAAGGAACTCTTCGCACAACCTCACTTCAATGCAATCATTCCCGATGCTCATAAAATGATCGGGTGTGACCAAGGCACTCAGAGTCATCTTGAAGGAGATGTTGCCGAACATACAGCCCGGGTGTTTGACGCAATCATTGCTGCAGCTCACGTACGCTTCGGACGAGATGCGGATGCAATCGAACGATTAGCGGCTGTGATACATGATGTCCGCAAACCACAGACCCGACTACTTAAGGAGAACGGCTCAGTATCATTTCCCGGGCACGAGGCACTAGCTGCAGCCGAAGTACCAGACATCGGCGCACGAATCGGCCTCTCGGCGCAGGATATTGAACGTCTCTATTTCATGGTGGCTCACCATGGGACTGTTCATAGTTGGCATTCGCTTCCACTACAGGAGCAGCAGAAGCTTCAAGCATCTCCTTGTATGGCGGGCCTCGCGTTACTACAAGAAGCCGATGCACGAAGCTGTATCCTTCCTGGCAATACGCATCCTCCGGTATTGTTTGATGACATGATGAGAGGGATCTTGCGCGAGGAGAGGGCATCAGCGGAATTTGTAAAAGATCCCAACTCCTTCGTCTAACCCGCGTTTTTCATGAAACTGCGTCGCGAGAGCGCCGAGAGTGGTGATTGTTCGGGCCCGAAGGGCGAATTCAACCAAGTATCTTCTGGGCGGAATCGTATCGAGATGCCTTCCGGTCTGAAAATAGTATTTGGGACCGAAAAAGCACCATTATCGGCGCTCGCAGTAGCAGGCTTCATGAAATATGCGGCCAGCTCCGCTCATAGTCTTTTGGACCGAAAAAGCACCATCAGCGGCGCTCGCAGTAGCAGGCTTCATGAAATATGCGGGATAGCTCCCATCTCCACGGGAACGGGCTCGTAAACGTGGAGATACGATCGAATATTGCGTCGATCGGGCCCTATTTCTTCCCCGCGCTAAACGACAGCAGATACTCATACCGGTTTGTAAGCTCGAGAAAGCGTTGCCTCGCCTCATCTGATTTGCCGGACGCGAGATCCGGATGAAATTGCTTTATATCCCTGCGGTAGGCATTCTTTATTTCAACGATGCTCGCTCCTGGTTTAAGGCCGAATGTCGAGAGAGCATTGAGGTACTCCTCTGAATCAGCGTGTGCTGATTCCCCTGTGCTACCTTTGACAACTCTCGGAGGTCGCTTACGTTTACAACACAAAACAAATAGCGCACACGCTGCCAGAACAATAACCAAGCCTAACACCACAATTGGCACCTGTCCCCATGATCCGCCGACAAGAAGCCGGACCCGTAGAGGCACCGCGACCGATACACCTGCGGATTTGGCCAACGCAACCGCCTCTTTACTCCTGCCCTGTCGCAGCGACTCCTGAATCGCTGCCGGCACAAGCTCACGATACACCGAGGCAATCTCATCGTCTTTCTCGGCATACCGAGCGAGACTGCTCTGCAAAAGAAAAAAACTGTTGAGGTCAATTCCCCTCTCAAGCTCCATCCTAATTAACTGAAGCACGTGCTCATGCATCGCTGGCGAGCGGTGCTCGAACACCATTGCGGCTAGACATCGGCTGACCGCCGCTGTGTCTCCACGTTCAAGCCCACGCGCAATGAACCACTCATCAATGCGCTCGCTGTTCACTGGGACATCAAGCTGACCTGCTCGCTGCGTAAGCGCTTGCTTGAGCGTAGCAAACTGCTCTACGTCCCCCTTATCAGCAGCGACCTGCAGATTACGGGTTAAAGAGGATAGGCCCTCAAGAGAGTCACTCTCAGGTAGGCCACAGCTCCCGAATGCCTGCAAACCTAGGGCCAACTCCTCACGAGACCCGATCAAATCACCGCGCTGAGACAATCCGGCAAGCAGTCGCTTCGAGAGTCGTGCGCTACAGTATTCACAGACCGGCCGAGATAGCGTCGGAAGTGGCTGGTCAGGAACGGCGCCTACTGCAAACGCCTCACAGAACAGCGGATTGGGAGCTCCGAAATCGACACCACTTGAAAAAAACCTGGCCAGCTTTTCACGTTCACTCGCCAACGTAGTACTGGCACCCAGCACGGATGCGACTCCCTCTTCGGCGCATAGTCCCTTGCGCCCGGCAGTGCGCATTACCTCGCGCATAACTTCGAGATCGCCAGCCTCGGTGGCCTTACGAAAAACAGCTACCCCGGTATCACATGGGAATGGGGCTGACGACGAAGATCTTTTGATGATTTGCAGAACAGCCCACCTCCCCGACTCCGCCGACGGAACGAGAGTTTTTTCGCCTGCCAACGTAATTGTGTCGAACCCGGGAACTTGAACAGACAGAGACTCCACTGCAATCGACACCCCGTGATAGAAAACGCTCTCTGCGTTGGCAACAAAGGGCTGAGAGCACAGAGTGATAAAAACAAGCGCGTGAAGATACGTCAAAACGCTGGTGCAGATGAAGCGTGCTAAGCGACATGCAGCGGCGGAAGAGTAGCCCCTACGATCCATTGCCCACCCCCTTCCTCTCTGAACTCTGCTACAACCGAGCAGCTCCACCACACCCCTTACCGTGGGGGCTCTACTCCATATACACCGACAGAGAGGAGCGACTCCGTTGGATGCGAGGTCTTAAAATCGAGATTTGCTTTGAGGTCACCGTTAACCCTCGTGGGATCAAGCGTAACCACGATAACTCCATGCCGGCCGGAATCGACATCAATCACAACGGCAGAAACCGCGGGATTTGAGCTTGAGATCCGCTCGATCTCCACCTTTTTCCCCGAATTATTCTCGAAACGAAGTCGACGCTCGAGCGGTTTAGTTCCAGTCATAAGGCCGAAAGACACGGTCGCAGGGGTTATTCGAAGATCGCCAAGGACGGATGCAGTCACCGGAGCGTTAATCGATGCCTGCTTTCCGCCTTCGAATTCAATCACTAAACGATCTCGAAGATCCCCTTTTGGTGCGGTCGAATCGAGCACTACCGAAAAGACTTCGCGGGTAGCCTCTGACCTCACTTTCCTCACTGAAAGGTACTTCGAAAGACTCTTCACTGAGGCGACGCGAGGAGAATCACTATGCTCCAGCTCAACCGAAAACTCCCGTGTTCGTGTAGGCAGAGAAGATGCAGAACTTACCTCACCAAACTCAACGCGGTCTGGAGAGATGCTGATGCCACTCACGACTCGCCCCGTGAGCCGTACAATCGAATTTGCAGAATCGGATGAATTACTGACGATTGTGATGATCTTATTTTTACTACCTAAGAATCCGGCGGTATCGAACACGACGTGAATCTTCTCAGAGGCGCCCGGCTTAATCGTCGATGATGAGAGTGTTGACACCGTACAACCACAACTGGGCGCCACTTTTTCAATGATCAAGTCAGACCCGCCCTCGTTTCGCAGCTCAAAGTCATGGATGACCTGCTGCCCCTGCGCAATCGTGCCGAAGTCATAGAAAGTCTCAGGCAGAACAAGCTTAGGTCCTAATCGATCCGCGACAGCAACCGGACTTAGACCTAGCGCGGCTACTGTTACAGTGAAGAGATAACCAAGTATACGAGAACACGTCATTGGGAGCCTCACCTTGCACCAGGAGCGAGCTGGAGATACCCCCTCACTCTGTCGTCCCCTCACGCTCTATTCTCGAAGCATTTAATCAAACAGCTGAGTCTGATCGAGGAACTTGGTCGAGAAATTACCACTCCTAAAATCAGGATGCGATAGAATTCGGCGGTGCAGCTCAATATTGGTACTAATACCATCAATCAGATACTCATCGAGCGCCACCAAAAGCTTCTTAATGCACGACTCGCGATCCTTGTCCCGCACAATCAGCTTGGAAATCATCGAGTCATAGTAGGGCTTGACCGTGTATCCCGAGTATATCGCTGAATCAACTCTCACCCCATTCCCACCTGGTGGGTGATACGTCTTAATAAGCCCAGGCGATGGGATCATCTTACGCGGGTCCTCTGCGTTGATTCGAGCCTCGATTGCGTGCCCAACCATCTTCACATCAGACTGCTTCCATGAAAGCTCCAATCCAGCAGCAAGTCGAATCTGCTCCTTGACCAGATCGGTATCGGTCACCATCTCGGTTACTGGATGCTCTACCTGAAGACGGGTGTTCATCTCGATGAAGTAGAACTTCTTGTTCTCAAGGTCAGCCAAGAACTCAACAGTTCCAAGGCTTGAATAGTTTACCGCTTTTCCTAGCTCAACGGCAGCATCTTGAATCTGTGCCTGCATCTCCGGCGGAAGTCCGATCGAAGGAGACTCCTCGATAACTTTTTGGTACCGACGCTGGATAGAGCAATCTCGGATTCCAAGATGGATAACGTTATGGGCCTGATCTCCTGCGAGCTGAACCTCAATGTGACGAACCTTAGGGAGATACTTCTCTACGAGAAGGTGCCCATCGCCGAATGCCGCTTCCACCTCGCGCTGGGCTGTTTGGAAGGTTGATACAAATTCCTCAGAATTCCGGACGATTTTCATTCCACGTCCGCCACCGCCGGCGCATGCCTTCAGGAGAATTGGGAATCCCGCACGCTCTGCAATGGCAATCGCTTCCGATGGGTCGAGTAAGCCTTTGCTGTCGCCCGGAATAGTCGGGACGCCGACCTTGTCCGCAACACGTCGCGCACGGGCCTTATCGCCCATAATTCGCATGTTACGAACAGTTGGCCCGATAAACGTGATTCCGCAACTCGCACAGATCTCGGCAAAGGCCGCATTTTCGCTCAAGAAACCATACCCAGGGTGAATGGCATCCGCGCGGGTTGCCACTGCAGCTGACATGATAGATGCGATGTTGAGGTAACTCTCTTTGGCAAGCGCCGGCCCGATACATACGCTCTGAGTTGCAAGCTTCACATGCAACGCATCTTCATCAGCTTTGGAGTGCACGGCAACCGTCTGGATGCCCAGCTCGTGACATGCACGAATGATTCGGAGAGCAATCTCACCGCGGTTCGCGATGAGCACTTTTTTGAATGGTAGAGAGCTCATTGGACTACGCCGCTGGATCTATCAGGAACAAGACTTCGCCGAATTCCACAACCTGGCCTTCGACACCGAGTATCTTCACGATTCGACCCGAGGATGGAGATTCAATCTCATTCATCAGCTTCATCGCCTCGATGATGCAAAGAGTCTGCCCCTTGGAAACAGTATCACCTTCCTTAACGAATACATCTGCATCCGGAGAAGGTTTGCGGTAGAAGGTCCCCACAATTGGTGAGTCAACCTTCACAAATCGACCGAGATCCTCCTGGACAGCGGCGCCGCCGGCGGCAGGCGCAGCCATGGGCATCGCCATCTGAACGGCGGGAACCACTTCCATGCGAGACTCCACGTGGGCATAGGCCCCTGCAGAGGCACGGGAAAGCTTGATTGTGGTGCCTTCCTGCGTAAGCTCAAACTCGGTTACCTCGTTTTGCTTGAGGATCTTAATGATGTTTTCGATGTCCTTGATGTCCATGGCGCCGCATCCTAGCGATCAACCGCAGGAATGCCAAGCCTCGGCCTACACTTTTTGTGGTCATACTCAGTTAATTCAATAGGTTACATTTCAATCGAGTTCCGAGCAGGCCAGCCCATTCCAGCGCTTAATCCTTCTCCTCCTCATCCTCCTGCAACTGCACATGGTACCCCCGTCTCCTCCAGGGGTAATACGGATGATGGTGGACTTGAGTGTTGCTCTACAGGGTGGACCTGTTGAATGGATTCGAGCCTTTCGCGGATACATAGGCTAACCCGCTTATTTCATGAAGCCTGCTACTGCGAGCGCCGATAATGGTGCTTTTTCGGTCCACAAGACTATCTTCAGACCGGAAGGTATCTCGATACGATTCCGCCCTGCAGATACTTAGTTGAATTCGCCCTTCGGGCCCGAACAATCACCACTCTCGGCGCTCTCGCGACGCAGTTTCATGAAAAAATGCGGA
>JBIJBZ010000023.1:0-26412 GCA_044344945.1 Bdellovibrionota bacterium
TGAAATGCTCTCAGGGGGGGGGGCTCTGTCCTCGTCAGGTGTTTGGTCGCTACTACTCATTGACTAGAATCCCAAGATCTTCTTCATCGATTTGCCGGCACCTTTGTCGCCTTTGAGGAGCCCATCAAGTGATTTACGAAGGGTGCCTGAGGCGAGCTTTTGCGCCAGCACTGCCGCATCCGGGAGAACTACGATGGAGGATCCCTGACCGCGTGCTACAAAGGGTACCGTGAAGCGGCCATCTGCGTCGAGGAGGGATTTAAGCTCCTTGCTGCGACTGGTCAAGGCTTGTGAGAAGTCGGGTGCAAAGCGGATCTCCGCCGTAAGATCGAGTTGTCCATTCACGCGGACAGTACCTTTTCCGGTTAGGTTAAAGAGATCGGACACCACAACGAGATCGGGGACGGTAATAACACCACCTGCAATGCTGAATGAGCTCTTCGCCTCTTTAATAGCGGTGTCCGGGCTGGCAAAAAGGGGTTCAAACTGCGGTGGTACGAGCTTGCGCACGTTGATCTGAACGATTGGGAGTCCCTCAATCTTCGAGAGCACTACACTTGGAAGATTGAAGCCTTTGAGTTTGCCGTTTTTAAACAGAAGGTTCCCGTTGCCGCTGGTGGTTGGAGCTGGATTCTGTAGCTCGATATTAGAGAGTCCTGCTTTGAACGAGCTAAGGGTTCCTTGAAATGTTTTTGCCAGATCCGGCTTAAACGCTTGCAGGAATGCTTCTAGGGAGATGTCTCGAAGCGCGGGGTTTGTCTGCAAGCGCGGGGAGTTCCCGAGAAGGAGCTGTGAGGGTGCCTGCAGTTCGCCTCCAAAACCTTTTACGACAAACGTTGAAACTACGACCTCCGTTGGTCGTACACGTACGTTGCTCACGATCTCAATCGGCGCCTCTTGCAGTTTAAGGGAGAGTTTGTCGCTCTTTATCCCAAGGTCTGAAGCGCTGCCATCGAGAGCGATCGCTCCAGAGAGACCTCGTATCTTCATTCCGTTCGCTAGGTCGGCTGATACACCTGCGAGGGTTATCGGGCCTGAAATAGCTTGAGGGCTTGTGCCGGTGAGTGCAACAGAGAGTTTCATGCCGGCTTTGCCCGCTAGGTTCAACCGCTGCAGAGTAGGAGCAGTTGATACCAGGGTGGTTGCTAATCGAGCGAGATCGATAGCATCAGCGCTAAGAGCAAGCGAGCCAGGGGCGCCATTGGGGTTTACGCTGCCTTTTGCCGAGATAGATCCGGCTGGTGTTCCCAGCGTTGCGTTACCGCAGGTGAGCTGCATCGAGTTTTTATAAAACAAGATATCTGCCGTATCGAGCGTGACTTTCTGGTCGCCCGGCAAAACAGCAGAGAGCCGAGCGCTTGGAACGCTGATCTGGTCGTTCTGTAATCCTACCGCTGCATCGAGGGAGATATTCTTTATCGCCACGCTGCTATTTGCTACCTGGTCATGTACGGTGAGCTCCCCATCACGAACCTCGATCGATTGAATCGAGATCGCCAACGGAAGTCCGGTAGAAGAGGGGGGCGCAGGATCAAGACTTTTGGGGCGCGTAGTATCAGCAGGTGCGCTCGTCTGTTGCGGTATCCCCCGAACCGATACCCCGGTGGCGCTCTTAACGATCGTGATCTTTGGGGTGTCGATGCGAAGTGTTGAGATCTCTAAGCGCTTCTGAAGTAAGGGGATGAGCGCGGCGTGGGCAGCGAGTGAGCCAACGAAGAGCTCGGGGGCTCCACGACCCGTATCCCCAACAGCAACAGAGTCCACACGGACCTCTGGGCGTGGAATAAGTGATACGGAGAGATCCCCAAGGGTCACGTTGGTGCCGAGCGCCTGCGCAAGGGCGGCCTGGATCTGAGGCTTGTATGCCGCGACTACATCTCCGAGTCTCCACGTCACAACACCGACGGCGATGGCTAGAAGTGCCATCAGTGAGCCAACAATACGAACGATTTTTTTCTTCATACAGTTCCCTTGGAGTGTTCTGCGCCGGTACTGGGTGTGAGGATACGTGTAACTCCCCAGTTCCGCAATAAATTCGGGCCGTTCGGGTAATCGAGGGTGATATCAACCTTACATGTTGCGTTCCGATGAGAATACTCACGTGAACGTGCACGTAAACGTACCCGAAACGCGCTCAATACCTCGTTTCCACATGAGGCTCGCCCAGGTCTAATACCCCATGCCTGATTAGCAGAGACCTTCTTCCGGGCACGAGCACGTTTACGTATCTACCGACCTGAAAGCCGGAAGTGCCAAATTCGGTTTGCATATCAGCCCGTTGTGCCCTGCGTCCGAAGCAGATTCGTCTATTCCGGCAAGCCCAGAGGTGTGGTACTAAGGGCAAGAAAATATTCGAGATAGTAAGGGGTTGAGAATGCAGAGCAATGTCCAGCGATTTATCCCAGCGTTCGTCAGTGGAACTCTCTCGCTCTTAATTGTAGTAGTTGGGGCTGGATGTGAGGGTAAACATGAGCCGCCTGCGCCACCACCACTCAAGATTCAGGTCGGCGCAGTTGAGAAGAAGGACCTCCCGATCTTCAAGGAATTCGTCGGGCGTACCGTTGGAGCTGTTGATGCCGATGTTCGAGCCCGTGTACAGGGTGTCTTAACGGGCGCCTTCTTTGAAGAGGGGAGGGAGGTTTCGGAGGGACAGCTTCTTTACACGATTGATCCCGCGCCATTCCAGGCAAAAGTAGCTTCGGCCAAGGGGCAGTTGGCTGAGGCTAACACTCGATTTGCACAGACTGATAGCGACCTCGCACGAATTAAACCGCTGGCGGATATTAATGCCGTTAGTAAGCGCGACCTCGATAAGGCAGTTGCTGCCAAAGGCGTAGCGCAGGGCGCAGTTGATGCAGCAAAGGCTCAGCTTGAGGCGGCAGAGATTGAACTCAGCTACACGAAGGTAACAGCGCCGACATCGGGAACAATCGGAATATCAAAGGCCAAAGTAGGTGAGGTCGTTGGGCCACCATCGAAGGCAGTGGTGCTGAATGTCGTCTCTAAGCTTGATCCGATCCATGTGCAGTTCTCAGTAAGCGAGCAGGAGTACCTGTACTTCGCACGGCTTTCGCAGCAGGCAGGTCCTGATCAGCCCAAGCGCGCTTTGCAGATGATTCTCTCTGATGGTTCGGTGGTTCCTTATTCAGGCGAGCTTGTGAAGCTAGATCGCGGCGTCGATGTGAACTCGGGAGCGATTACCGCCGAGGCGGCATTCCCGAATCCGCAAAAGATCCTCCGGCCGGGGCTCTTCGCAAAGATCCGTACTGTGGCTGAGACCCGGCCGAATGTGCTGCTCGTTCCGAGAACGGCGATCCGAGAGCTCCAGGGAACCTTCCAGGTTTTCGTCGTGAACGATGCTGGTGTCGTCGAGCAGCGAAACGTGCAGGTAGGTCCGGTATCGGGGGAGTTCCAAGTGGTCGAGAGCGGACTCTCTGCAGGGGAGAAGATCGCGCTGGAAGGGATTCAGCGACTCAAGTCTGGTACGACGATCGATCCGCAGATGAGTAAGTAACGGAGGGGTGACTATGAGCTCGACCGTGAACACGCCTGTGAAAGATTTCTTCTTTGTTCGACGACCAACGGTTGCGATCGTACTCTCGATCGTCCTTGTTATCTTCGGATTGGTGACCCTACAAGGTCTCCCGGTATCTCAGTACCCGAATGTAGTTCCGCCCGAGGTTCAGATCAGTGCCTCGTATCCGGGAGCGAATGCTCTCGCCGTTGAGCAATCGGTGACAACGCCACTTGAGCAGCAGATCAACGGCGTTGAGAACATGATCTACATGCGCAGCATCAACGCCAATGACGGAACAACGAGTGTTCGTGTTGCGTTCGAGGTGGGAACGAACCTCGATATGGCTAACGTGCTTGTGCAGAACAGAGTTGCGCAAGCGCAGCCGAGCTTGCCCGACGCCGTTAAGCGGCTCGGTGTGAACGTGAAGAAATCCCTTTCGTTTCCACTTGTACTCGTAACGGTCCGCTCGCCGAATAAAACCTACGACAGTGCCTTCCTCAACAACTACGCCACCATTAACATCGTCGATTCCCTAGCGCGTATTAACGGCGTTGGTCTGGTAAACCAGTTCGGTGGCAGTGATTACGCGATGCGAGTTTGGGTGAAGCCCGATCAGTTAGCCAAGCTCGGGGTTGGGGTCAACGACGTCTCGCAGGCGATCCAGCAGCAAAATGTGATCGCTCCAGCCGGCCAGATAGGTGGGCCTCCAGCCCCAGCAGGGACTGAATTTACCTATGTCGTGCGGACTCCAGACCGCCTCCAGACCGCTGAGCAATTTGGAGAGATCGTCATTAAATCAGATCCATCAACGGGGGCGCTTATTCGGCTTCGTGATGTTGCGCGGATTGAACTGGGCACGCAGCTATATAATTCGTCGGCGCGATATAACGGCGCCTCGGCTGCCGTGCTAGCGATATATCAGGTGCCCGGTTCCAACGCGTTGCAGGTTGCTGATGCGGTGCGGGCAACGATGGAGGATCTCTCTCAGCGCTTCCCGCAGGATGTTGAGTATGTGATCTCACTCGATACAACGAAAGCAGTAACCGAAGGTATCGATGAAATCGTGAGCACCCTGCGTGATGCGGTGATCCTGGTAGTCCTCGTTGTGTTTATATTCCTTCAGAGCTGGCGTGCTACCTTGATTCCGATCCTGGTGGTTCCGGTTGCTCTTGTAGCAACCTTTGCGGTCTTCCCGCTCTTGGGGTTCTCAGTCAATGTGCTTTCACTACTCGGTCTCGTGTTGGCGATCGGTATCGTGGTGGATGATGCGATCGTCGTGGTCGAAGCGGTGATGCACCACATCGAACACGGACTTTCTCCGCGCGAAGCGACCAATCGCGCGATGCAGGAGGTGGCGGGGCCAGTAGTCGCAATCGCGCTGATTCTGTGTGCTGTGTTTGTGCCCGTAGTGTTCATGGGTGGAATCTCAGGACTGTTTTACAAGCAGTTCGCCGTTACGATAGCCGTTTCTGTGCTTTTTTCGGCGCTTGGAGCACTTACCCTTACGCCCGCGTTGTGCACTCTCTTGTTGAAGAAGAGTGAGCAACCCAAAGGGGTTCTCGGACGATTCTTCTCTGGCTTTAACACGGTCTTTGATCGGGCCACGGGGATGTATGTTGGGATTGCAGGCCACCTCGCTCGCAAGCTGATTCGGGGAATCGGCATCTTTGCAATCCTTGTTGCAGGGGTTGCGCTCTTGGGTAAGGCGATACCCACCGGCTTCATTCCCGAAGAGGATCAGGGCTACGTACTTGCAACGGTGCAGTTGCCGGATGCCGCGTCGCTTGAGCGCACATCGATGGCAGCGCAGGAGGTTGAGCGTATCATTCAAGAGACGCCCGGGGTCGATAGCGTAACGACGGTTAACGGCTTTAGCATGCTAACCACGTCGTATTCATCGAACACCTCGTTCTTTTTTATCTGGCTTAAGCCGTGGTCAGAGCGACCCGGTTTGAGAAATTCTTCGTTCGGCATTATTCGGGCCCTTAATGCTCGCTTGCAGTCGGAGTTCACCCAGGGGATGGCGATGGCGTTCGGTCCTCCGGCGATTCCAGGCCTTGGAAACGGCGGTGGCTTTAGCATGATGCTTCAAGATCGCGGGGGAAATAAGCCTGAGTATCTAGAGAAGCAGGCGCAGAATTTTATCTTGGCAGCGATGAAGCGGCCTGAGATCGCTCGGGCAATCACTCTCTACCGCGCGTCTGTCCCGCAGATAGCAGTCGAGGTGGATCAAGATAAGGCTCTCTCCGCTGGCGTATCGTTAGCTGATGTGAATACTACCTTGGGTACATTTCTCGGTGGCGCGTACATCAACGACTTTAATCGCTTCGGTCGGCTCTACAAGGTGTACCTGCAAGCTGATTCTTCGTACCGTGATAAGATAGAGGACATCCGAAACTATTACGTACGAAACGTGAAAGGAGAGATGGTGTCGTTGAATACCCTCGTCACCGTTAATCCGACCAGTGGCCCCGAGTTTACCAACCGGTTCAATCTGTATCGATCGGCGGAGATTATCGGCGGATCGGGCCCTGGGTACAGCTCCGCGCAGACGTTGGCCGCGCTCAAGGAAGTTGCATCGGAGGTCTTAGCACCGGATATCGGGTATAGCTGGAATGCGATGTCGTATCAGGAGGAGAAGGCAGCAGGAACTGGGGGCTCGGTCTTTTTTCTCGGGATGCTCTTTGTCTTCCTAATCCTTGCCGCGCAGTATGAGAGTTGGGCGCTTCCCTTTAGTGTTCTCCTTGGAACCCCGTTTGCGGTGTTTGGCGCGTTCTTCGGAATCTGGCTCTGTCGGCAGGTAAATCCTACCTATCTCAATAATATCTTTGCGCAGATCGGTATTCTGACGCTGGTGGGCTTGGCGGCAAAGAATGCGATCTTGATCGTTGAGTTTGCGCGTATGAAGGTTCACGAGGGGGCGCCCCTGATTGAGGCGACTCTGGAGGCCGCTCGCTTGCGCTTCCGTCCGATCTTGATGACGGCTTTTGCGTTCATCCTCGGGGTGGTTCCGCTCGTTCTTGCGAAAGGAGCAGGTGCCGAAGGGCGAAAGGTGATGGGTATGGCGGTGTTTAGCGGGATGTTAGTGGCTACCGTTTTAGGTGTGTGCTTGGTGCCGATGTTATTCGTCTTGGTAGAGCGCATCACCAACCGCAAACGAAAAGATAATAGAACTTCCTCTGATGGGAGCTCTGAAAAGGTTGTCGTGCATGAGTAACTCAAGATTTCGTACATGTATCGCATGTATCGTCTTAACTACGGTGTTGAGCGGATGCTTATTGAAGCCTGAGTACGAGCGCCCCGTTGTTCTTGATGCCTCTCCGTACCGCGATGTGAAAGCGGGTCAAGCTATCGTGAACATGCCGTGGTGGGATCTCTTTAAGGACGAGCCGCTCAAAAAGCTAATCAAAACTTCGCTTGAGCAGAATAGGGATCTTCAGGTGGCGATGGCGCGCATTGATGAGGCGCGAGCGCTGCTTGGAGTTGTTCGTCCTGATCAGTTTCCACGTCTTGATTATTCTGGGGCGATGACACGAACCGATGCGAGTCAGGCCGGGGTGACGCCAGTTCCACCCGTGAACGACTTTAACCTGCTCGGAAAGCTCAATTACGAGGTGGATCTCTGGGGCAGGTACGCAAGTGCTACTGAGGCGCAACGTGCAGAACTTCTTTCATCTGAGGAGGCCTACAAATCGGTGACCCTCTCTCTCGTGGCCCAGGTGGCGGTAACCTATCTGCAGCTCTTGGATGTTGATCGCCAGATCATTATCTCTGCCCGAACCCTCAAGAACCGTCATGCGAACACGGTGCTGATTCAGGAGCGGTTCAAAGGTGGGTATACCGCGATGATCGATCTGAATCAGGCGCAGATTCAGGAGCAGGACGCGGCTGCTGCGCTCGTTGCCCAGAAACGGGCGAAGCATCTGGCGGAGAACGCCATGAGTGTACTCCTCGGGCATGTACCGCATGATATTCCACGATCGCCTCCGAACACCGACCCGCTTACAACTCACGAGATCCCGTTAGGGGTCCCCGCGGATCTCCTTTCGCGCCGTCCGGATGTGCGCGCTGCAGAGGAGAAGGCCCGCGCGGCAGTGATGCGGATAGGGGTTGCGAGGGCGACTCAGTTTCCCGCCATTAGTCTCTTCGGTGTCTTGGGGCTTAACTCTGATAAGAGCACAGAGCTGTTTACCTCTGATGGCCGGCTCTGGAGTATCGGTGGAAATATGGTCGGTCCACTCATCGATCTGGGTAAGAGCTGGTCTCGAACCGATGCTGCTGAAGCTCAGGCTGAGCAGGCTCTCAAGAGCTACGAGTCAACGGTGCTTCAAGCAGTTCGGGAGGTTGAAGACGCTCGAGTAACGGTGCAGACGTTCCTGGAGGAGTATCGGGTGCGTCAAACGCAGGTGGAGGCTGCGCAGAGTGCAAACATGCTCTCGCGGCGCCGTTACGAGGATGGTGTAACGTCGTATCTCGAAGTTCTGAATACAGAGACATCGTTGTTTACATCTGACCTTGGGCGCTCAAACAGCTTGCAGCGATACCTTTCGGGGGTTGTGCAGCTATATAAAGCGCTCGGAGGGGGATGGGAGATACCCGAAGCCGGTCAGCCATCGAGCAAATAGGGGAGATTTTGAGCGTAAGCGAGTCTGGCAACTCCCTACTATCGGGTATATGCTGAACCCGTGATTATTCGCCAGCTCTCAGCCTTGCTTTTGTTGGTCCTTGCTTCGCTCGCTGTATCCACGGCGGCATATGCACTGCCTAAAGATAGTGCCTCAAAGTCCGAGGCTGCTCCCGGGGGATGCGTTCAGAACTTCTCGCTTGATGGATTTCGTGGATACGCCCTGGTGCATAGCCCGCAGGTGGCTGAGATAGATCGTGGATTCGCCCAAGAGATGGCAAGGGCCTTCGAGACAGAGGTCTTGGCAAACCCTGAGGTGTCCGCCGATCAAGCCTATACGAGGATGTACATCGGCGGGGCTGATAGTCCTAATACAAACGTAGCGCTCAGTCAGCCGCTTCGACTCTCAAATTTCGGCAAGAGGGGCAGGGTGGCTGACCTGATTCGGAACTTTGGTGATGTTGAGAAGCGCGGACGGCTTCTTGAGTTTAGCCAAAAACTTGTGGTGGAACACACCAACTTATATGTGTTGCAAGAGACCGAACGCACACTCACCGAGGCTATCGGTGTAGCCTCGCAGAAGACCGCCTTGGCTGCGCGCGGGGTCTCGCAAGGTCTCCTCTCAGAGGGAACGGGTGCGCTCTTCGAGGGTGAGAAGTACCGTCTTGAAGCACAGCGTGACGGAGTGATGGCGTCGATCGCTCTGGTGCAGAGTGAGGTGGCACTCTTGATAGGCACTCAATGCAGGGTCGTTGCGCAGAAGGGTGCATCTCTAGCGGCGCTGCCTTCCGCTGAGGTCCTGATTGAACGGGCCAAGCAGAGCGCCTTGAGCGTAGCATCCCGTAATACCCTGTTGAGAAGCCTTGTGCGTGAACAGGTAAAGCTGGCCGAGCTTGATGCCATTCCGATGATCAGTCCTCGCGCGGTATACCAACACACGAACGATGGCGGTGATTTCGTAGGGTTCGGAGTTACGATGCCGCTGCCGTTCTTTAATCGTAATCAAGGAGAGCGCATGCGCTCGGCGGCTGAGGAGCGCTTCGTTGAGAGCAGAAACACCTTCTTTACTGAAGGGGGCATCGAGCTACAGGTGCGGTCGATTCGTGCGGCGGCGAACAGCCTTCAGCGGCAGGTTGATACCTATCGAGCCAAGGTAGTTCCGGCATTCGAGAGCGCGTTAAAGGGTGAGCAGCGACTCTTCTCATACGGGCAGGGGAGTGTGCTCTCAGTATGGCAGACGTTTCGAGCCCTTAATGAAGCTCGCTTGAGTTACCTCGGACTGATTTCACAGGCGGTATCAACTCGCGCGCAATTATCGATACTGGTGGGAGAAGAGGTGTAAATGAATCTGGTACGCACAGCCATTCCATCGCTCGTAGTGCTTGCGTTTTTGGCAGTCGGGTATCGATCAACATCCGCCACCACTGAGGATGGCGGTCATGCAGCCCCTCTTGTAGAGGAGGTGGTAAAGGGACCTCACAACGGACGAATCTTGAAAGAGGGAGATCTCGCTGTTGAGATCGGAATCGTTGATCTGGCGCGCTCTGCGCGGTTCCGTGTGTATGCAACCGACCGAGGAGATCCGATACCACCTGCGGAGCTGAGTGCGCAGGTTACACTACACAGATTGGGCGGAGTAACAGAGACTCTCTCTTTTGAGGCTTTACACGAGTACCTCTCAAGTACGCTTGATGTTCGTGAGCCGCACTCGTTCGATGTCGATGTGGCAGTGACCTACCGGGGAGCTACCCATCGCTGGAAGTACTCGTCGTATGAGGCGCGAACTGAGATCCCGCAGTCGGTTGCTGATGCAAGTGGAATTCGGGCCGAGATAGCAGGTCCTCAGGTGATCAAGAACATGCTCCGTCTTCGGGGGAGGGTCGTTCCAAGTGAACATCGCATCGCGCACGTTATTCCTCGTTTTGCCGGTGTAGTTCGCGAGGGAAAAAAACATATCGGGGACTCCGTAGCCAAGGGCGAGGTTATGGCGATAGTCGAGAGCAACCAGAGCCTGCAACCATTCGAGGTTCGTGCGCAGATCTCGGGAACGGTTGTTCAGGGCCACTTGATTGTCGGTGAGTACGTTGCTGAGAATCAATGGGTGTATGTGATTGCTGACCTGTCGGAGGTGTGGGCTGACTTCTTCGTGCCCCTCAGCGAGCGGGATCTCGTTCGCCCGGGTCAAACAGTAGAGGTGCGTTCGGCGCATGATCAAAAGGTAGTCACAGGTACCATAAATTATATCGCGCCGTATGCAGACGAACGTTCTCAGTCTCAACTCGTGCGGGTGGTAGTGCCGAATGATGATCAGCAATTTGTGCCGGGTATGTTTGTGACAGGGGATCTGGTCATAGCAGAGAGCAAGGTTCCCGTGGCGGTTCGAAAGGAGGCCGTGCAAAGTTTCCAGAAGTGGCAGGTTGTTTTCCTCAAGGTTGGGGATGTATACGAGGCGCGCCCTGTTGAATTAGGCCGCTCAGACGATCGGTGGGCGGAGGTGGTGTCGGGCCTTACAGCAGGTAGCCAATATGTTTCCCAGAATTCTTACACTGTAAAAGCCGATATCCTGAAATCAGGCGCAGCGCACGATCATTAGCGGGTAGCAGCAGAGGGTGTCTATGTTCGGTGCCATCATTCGAAAATCGATCGCACACCGGAAGGTGGTTATAGCGATAACTGCGATCATCGGTTTGATTGGTGCGTTCTCGTTTCGATACCTCATCATCGATGCAGTTCCGGACATCACCAATGTGCAGGTTCAGATAAATACGGAGGCGCCTGGCTACTCACCGTTCGAGGTGGAGCGGCGCATAACCGTACCCGTTGAGATTATGTTGGCAGGTATGCCGGCTCTCGATTATACCCGATCGCTCTCCCGGTATGGGTTGTCTCAGGTAACCGCCGTTTTTAAAGACGGAACGGACATATACTTTGCCCGGCAATTAATCTCGCAGCAGCTTCAGGAGGCAAAGGGGCGGTTGCCGGAGGGGGTAAGCCCGTCGATGGGACCAATCTCAACTGGGCTGGGAGAGATATTTATGTTTAGCGTCGAGAGTGCGCCTGACGCATCCCCACAGCTAACTTTGCAAGAGCTGCGTGAGATCAACGATTGGGTCGTTCGCCCGCAACTGATTTCGGTTCCAGGTGTGGTTGAGGTGAATTCAATCGGTGGGGCCTCGAAGCAGATAGTGATTTCCCCCAATCTCGATCGTTTGCGGGCGTATGAGTTTACCCTTGATGACCTCACGAGGGCAGTTGCCCTTAATAACAACAACACCGGGGCAGGGTTTATCGAGCGAAACGGGGAGCAGCTGCTGCTGCGAGTGCCGGCTCAGGTTTCCGAATATGGGGAGCTGGCCCAGATAGTGGTCGGAGTGCACGAAGGGATCCCAATTCGTGTGTCGGATGTTGCTCGGGTAGAGATCGGATCTGAGCTACGAGCAGGAGCCGCAACGGATAACGGCCACGAGATCGTGTTGGGCACCGTCTTTATGCTCATCGGCGAGAATGGTCTCAACGTATCCGCGCGGGTGAGTAAGCGCCTGGTAGAGGTGCAACGTTCGCTGCCCGCGGGCGTGGTGGTAAAGCCGCTCTACAATCGTTCGGAGCTCGTGAATGCAACTATCGCGACCGTGGAGAAGAATCTCTTTGAGGGTGCTGTTCTCGTGATAGTTGTTCTTTTGATAGCGCTTGGAAACTTCCGAGCTGCACTAATTACTGCGCTCGTAATTCCGTTGTCGATGATGATCACGATCTGGGGAATGGTGCAGTCAAAGGTCAGTGCCAACCTAATGAGCCTGGGCGCGCTCGATTTCGGGTTGATCGTTGATGGAGCCGTGATACTTGTTGAGAACTGCGTGCGAAGAATTCGGGAGGTTGGAGATCGTCTCGGGCGTCCCTTGACCGAGTCCGAGCGAATAGCTGAGATCGCTGACGCCTCGGTTGAGGTGCGGCAGGCTACAATGTTCGGAGAGGTGATTATCATGATGGTGTATCTTCCGATCCTCACCCTCGGCGGGGTTGAGGGGAAGATGTATCGCCCTATGGCGATAACCGTCCTGATGGCCCTTGTGGCGGCTTTCATCCTCTCCCTTACGTTTGTTCCTGCGGCAGTGGCGTCATTCGTGTCGAAAAGCTCAGGGGACAAACATGAGCGGTTGGTCGAGGGATTGCAGGAACGGTACCGTCGATTTCTCGGTCGGTTACTCACGGTGCCGCGCCTAGTCCTGTTCAGCGCAACAGCTTTGATGGCATTCTCCGCGTTTCTGTTCACTCGACTCGGCTCCGAGTTCATGCCGGCCCTTGATGAAGGGGATATGACGGTGCATGCGCTGCGTATACCGGGCACCTCGCTGACACAGGCGATCCAGATGCAGTTTCAACTCGAAGACGCTATCAGGAAGATCCCTGAGGTGAGCCACGCGTTCGCAAAGATCGGAACAGCCGAGATAGCAACGGATCCGATGCCACCGAGCGTGGCTGATGGCTACGTGATCATGAAGCCACGCTCTAAGTGGCCCGATCCGCGCAAGCCGCGACAGGTTTTGGTAGCCGAGATTGAGGAGGTCGCCAAACGAATCCCGGGCAACAATTACGAATTTACGCAGCCCATCCAGATGCGGTTTAACGAGCTCCTTGCCGGTGTCAGAAGCGATGTGGCGGTAAAGGTATTTGGAGATGATACCGAGGTGCTTCTTGCCGAAGGCGAAAAGGTGGCGGCTCTCGTGGAGCGTATTCCTGGAGCTTCAGATGTGAAAGTGGAGCCGGTTTCGGGACTGCCGATGATCGAGGTTCGTTTAGACCGAACCAAGATCGCGCGCCTCGGTCTGCAGGCGAGCACCGTTCAAGAGATCGTCTCTACGGCGTATGCGGGTCAGGAGGTAAGTCGCCTCTATAAAGGCGATAGAAACTTCCCGATAGTTGTGAGGCTACAAGAGAGTGATCGGCAACGAGTTGAATCGATCGCTGCTCTGCCTATTCCTCTGCCTCCGAGTGAGGGAGCGCACACGCATATGATTGAGCCGCAAATGAAGCACCTCGATGGGCAAGGCGCAGAGAAAGCGTATGTGCCCCTTGGCTCTATTGCAGAGATCGTTATCGGTGAGGGGCCCAATCAGATCAGTCGGGATAACGGAAAGCGTAGGGTGGTAGTTACTGCAAATGTTCGAGATAGAGATCTCGGCTCGTTTGTTAAAGAGGCGCAGAGCGTCGTGGCGAATGGTGTGCAACTACAACCCGGGTACTGGTTAGGTTGGGGTGGACAGTACGAGAATCTCCTGGCAGCGAATCAGCGTCTGTCAATCGTAGTGCCGTTAGTGCTGCTCGGCGTCTTTTCACTTATCATGGTGACCTTCCGCTCATTCGGATATTCACTCTTGGTATTTACTGGTATCCCGTTTGCATTATCAGGAGGCATCATAGCGCTTTGGTTGCGAGGTATCTCATTCTCCATCTCCGCTGCCGTCGGAATTATAGCGCTCTCTGGTATTGCTGTTCTGAACGGTCTCGTGCTCGTTGGTTTCACGCGACAACTCATCAATCGAGGCGTTGCGATACATGATGCGGTCATTGAGGGAGCTGTGGCCCGCTTAAGACCGGTCTTAATGACGGCGCTCGTCGCCTCCCTTGGGTTCGTACCGATGGCGATATCGCATGGCACTGGTTCAGAGGTTCAGCGACCGTTGGCTACCGTTGTGATCGGAGGAGTTCTCTCAGCTGGTGCGCTCACCTTGATCGTCATGCCGGTTCTGCTGCACGTGTTTTCAGGTGACTCAAAGTACATGGTGTGGCTTCGGAAGGTACTTAGGTTGTCTTAGCGGATTTGTTACGCGTTCCTGCTGCACGGAATGCACGTGAACGTGACGTACTCGTCGCGTAGCGCACGTATTCGCACAGTCGCTATAGCTGAATTTCGCGCTAATTCGCGGAAGACTTAGATACGTACGTATCCTCCGAGACATCGATACCGCCGGGTACGAGGTCTGCGTTAAAGTAAAACGAATGAATTGAGTGGAGTTCACGGCATGCGCCGGTGGATGCTGTGAATCCGATGTACACGTCAGGTTCGATTATCGCAGGGAGGTTTAATGTACGGCTAAAGGTGGCCGTGCTGGGACGCTCCTCAGTTTTACTTAGTCGCACCTCAAGAAGTTGTCTCGCTCCGTCAAAGTCTATCCATGCGTGGTAGAGATCTCCACTGTTAAGTTGAAACGGGGCTTTCTCAGTTGCCACCGATGTCATGATGCCGTTGAAGTTCACCCCGATGTGGTTATCATCAGGATCTGCAAACTCGCCGTTAACAAAAGTATCGAACTCAACAGCCACGGATGGGGCTATTCCGGAGTAGCCGATTCCGAGACCCTTTTGCCCGAGCGAGTCGCGGTTCGATTTGAGGATAAACGCGATGCCATCGGCTCCCCTGCCGCTGATCGTACATGCAGGGTCTTTCATGGAGAAGGTAAAATACGTGCTGAAGGATCTGTCATCGGGAAGAGTTATTCGTTCGTTATAGACGGCGCTGCCTGCGGTTGCTAGGACGTTTTGAGTCAATTTGATGAAGTCCTCGTTCAATACGGCGTCGCCGATCATTTGAAATTGTTCATGACGACCGTCGGTGAAGTTTTGTGCAACCACGGTTATGGCAGTGTCAGCGCGAACCGGAGATGAGCAGATGATGCAGGAAAGGATGATGCAGGGAAGTAGGGCCAGAAGTGAAAAATTGCTGTGGTGCGCTGTCCTCATATGTCCTCGCTATTTAATAGCTTCCTACTGAAAAGTATATCGCCCGAAAACCGCGCACCCTCAAGGACTTTTGAGATGTGGTTTGATTGGATTGTGATAATGGTTTGTACTGAAACGCACCGGCCCTCTATTGTGTTTATGCAACTTAGTTCGTGTCAGCTAGTTACGAGTTAGTATGCCGGAAACTCATGCTTTCAATTCAGTGATGAGTATGGTACCACCCTCCAAAGCTGAGCCCGGTTGGGACTTCAGCCCTTACCAACCGTGGAGGATCGATGAGACTGCGTGCTGTTACCGTACTTGTCTGTAGCCTGACTGTAGGATTTTCCAACTGTGCAGTGGCCCAGACCCCGACATTTGCTTCAAAGGGATTAGAGGGAGCGCCCACAAAACCTGCTCCTACATGCGATACCACCCCTAAGGACCCTTCGATTTGGGACAAGAGTATTACGGCAGGTTTCAACTACACGCAGGGTAACAGTAATACCTCAAGCCTGAACCTAAACGGTAAGGTCGCACGGGATTACCTAGAGGAAGCGTGGCGGTTCGAAGCGGATTACAACTACGGAAATGCCTCGGATACACCAGATGGACAGCGTGAAGTAACGAAAAACATGGCTCGCGCAAATGCTGACTATAAGCACACATTAGACACGGTGTGGTTCGCTGGCGGAAACACAGCATTCGCGTATGACGAGATTGCAGACCTCAATTATCGAGTTATCGTGAGCCCTGCGCTCGGTGCCTATGTCCTGAAAGATGATGTGACCACGGTCAGCCTTGAGGCTGGCCCCGCGTATGTCTGGGAAAATCTCGGAGGAGATGAGGAGGATTTCGCGGCAGCGCGTATTGCGGATCGATGGACGTGGAAGATTAGTGAGACCGCTTTGATATACGAATCAGCGGAGTACCTCGTCAGTTTTGATGATGCGTCGCAGTATATTTTTAACGCAGAGGTCGGAGTGGAGGCAGCGCTGACCTCAAAAGTGAATTTGGTTCTTTCAGTGCGTGACTACTACATCAATCAGCCAGCAGAGGGTCGTCGGCCGAATGATGTGTACACGATCACTGGTCTTAAAGTTAACCTCTAAGAGATCGTAGGAAAAAGATATGAACGTATCAAAGAAGGCGCTGTCCCTCGTAGATGAATTCAAGGGGTTTGCGTTTAAGGGCAATGTCGTTGATCTTGCAGTCGGTGTCATAGTCGGAGCTGCGTTTGGCAAGATCGTTGATTCTCTGGTTAAGAGTGTAATTATGCCGCTGATCGGTAGCGTGCTCCCCGGTGAGCAGGGATACCTCGGCTGGAAGTTCGTTATCAATGGCAAGGACATTCCCTACGGTGTGTTTATTGGGGAGGTCGTTAACTTTATAATTGTTGCATTAGCGCTGTTTATCTTCATCGTGAAGTTCCTAGGGTGGTTGATGAAGAGTAAGCAACAGGAGGCCGCGGCTCCCGCGCCTGCGCCAAGCTTGACCAAGGACCAGGAGCTTCTGATCGAGATTCGAGACCTCTTGCGAAAGAGCTAGTCTGACTACGCAGTCCGGCACATAGGCGATCTAACGTATTGGTTCCGTTGGGATGTTTACCCGGGTGGGAATCCGGGGTACAACACCAAGGCATGGCTCTTAAGGTTCTTATCAGCGCAGGTGAGGTTTCTGGTGATCAACACCTGGCGCGAGTTGTTCGGGCTTTGAAGATTCGGCACCCGGATGCCCATATTCGTGGAATGGCGGGGAAGGAGAGCCAACAGGCTGGTGCGGGGCTTGATGTTGACTGTTACCGATCTGGGGCCGCAATGGGCTTTTTGGAGCTTGGCCGCTCACTTACCAACATCATCTCGTCATTTAGAACCATGGCTGCGCTCGTGCGCGATTGGAAGCCTGATGTTCTCGTCCTAGTCGATTACCCTGATTTCAATCTGAGACTCGCCAAGGTAGCCCGCAAACATGGCGTGAAAGTCTTGTACTACATCCCACCCAAAGTATGGGCGTGGAGGAGTGGTCGAGTAAAGCAGATCCGGCGCTTGGTCGATCGCGTCGCTGCGATATTTCCATTTGAACCTGAGTTCTATGAGAGACATGGATACTCAAATGTGACGTATGTCGGGCATCCACTGGCAGAGACAATCAAGCGTGCAAGCGATGCGCGTGAGCGTGAGAATACTATCCTCTTGCTTCCGGGCAGCAGGCGATTTGAGGTTGAGCGCCTTCTGGAGCCGATGTTGCGATGTTTTGGTCGAGTTCGCGAGCGGCATACTGACCTACGTGCCGTTGTGTTGCTTGCGCCGAACATGGAGGCAGCGTGGGCGCAGAAGATAGTCGAAGGCCAGATTCCGGCAGAGGTGCTCACCGCCACTGAATGGAGGCATGGCGAGCCTTTAGCGGAGATGCGCCGAGCTCGAGTAGGAGTGCTGAAATCGGGCACCTGCAACCTTGAGGGAGCAATCGCAGGGCTGCCGTTTGTATGTGTGTACGCTGGTACCTGGATAGCGAAAGTGGTACTTACAAGATTGGTTGCATTGAGCGAATACTCGCCGGTTAATATCATCAAAGCACACACCGTTCGAGAGCTCATGGAGCCACAGGTCCCCGAGGACATACTGGTGAGTGAACTTGAGCGGATTATAGGCGATGGAAGGGATCGCCAGCAGATGATCGCCGATCTCGGTGAAGTGCGTGACCTGCTCTTCTCAGCTGATAGTAGCGAGGGCTCAGGAGCAACGGTATCTGAAAGGGTTGCAGAGATGATAGTTTCATTAGGTCGGGGAGAGAATAGGGCCGAGTCCGGAAAAGTTCTTCCCAAAGCTGGATTGCTTGCTGCCCTAGGCTTCCTGGTGTCTATCGCTTCGGGGAGCGGGCTTTCTTATCTCCCAACAGTTGTAACGACGTATTGTGTAGGGCGTTAGTTGGGTATGTACAAGAGAATCCTTCGATACCTGACGCCTCACGCGCGGCAGTTTTGGACAGCGCTTGCCCTGATGGTCCTCTTTGGAGCAACCGATGGTGTTGTGCCATTTCTTGTGAAGTACATCCTCGACGGGGTCTTTACGCAACACAACGAACAGCTCCTCTGGATCCTCCCTGGCTTGCTGGTTGGTTTCTCCTTCATTCGAGCTGGCGCTGACTTCGGGCAGCAGTATTTGATGGCCTCGGTTGGTCACAAAGTGACGGAGGATCTTCGAAACGATGTCAATCGCCACGTTCTGTCGCTCTCTCCAGACTTCTTTGTGCGTAACTCCACCGCCGAAATCCTTTCGCGAGTAACTTCGGATGTGCTCCTCATTCGTAGCCTGCTTACCGATTCCTCCGCAGCGATTATTCGCGATGTTATTCGAGTGGTGGTGTTGCTGTGTGCCTGCATGTATCTTGATCCGATGCTCTCAGCCTTAGCAGTTGTGTTCTTTCCGTTGGCCGGGTTTCCGATTGCCCGTATTGGGAAGCGCATGCGTAAACTTGCCAAGCGTGGCCAAGATGCAATCGGACAGCTATCAGCGCTCTTCCAAGAGAGTATGCAGGGGCATCGAGTTGTTAAGATATTTTCGCGGGAGCAGTTCGAGCAGGACCGGTTTGAACGCGGCAATCACGAATTGACCAAGACCTTTATCCGTTCCGAGCGGGTGCGGGCGCTTGCCGGTCCAATCAACGAAGTGTTCGCGAGCTTGGCTGTTTCGGGTGTGTTGCTCTACGGTGGTTATACGGTGATCTCAGGCGCGCGTACGGCCGGTGGCTTCATGGCGTTTCTGGTCTCCGTTTTTCTGATGTACGAACCCTTTAAAAAGCTCACCCGTGTCAACGCCACCGTTCAACAGGGGCTTGCTGGGGCTCAGCGGATCTTTGAGATCCTCGATACTCCGCCGACCATCAGGGAGCCTGAATCTCCCCGTGCGATTCCGGCCAGCCACGTGCTCGCTTTTGATTCAGTATCGTACGAGTACCCAACTCGAAATGAAGGGGATGAGCGAGTAGCTGCGCTCACAGATATTTCGCTCGTTATCCCGGAGTCGCGAAAAGTTGCGCTCGTTGGATTTTCAGGAGCAGGAAAGAGCACCCTCGTCGATCTTATCCCGCGCTTCATCGATCCAACAAAAGGCAGTGTAACTTTGGGTGGAGTCGACATTCGTACCCTGCGTTTGGCTGAGCTCCGTGCCCGCATCGCTATGGTGGGGCAACACACATTTCTCTTTAATGACACCGTTTACAACAACATCGCGTACGGAAATCCACAGGCTTCGCGGGAGGAGATCCTTGCAGCTGCACAGGCAGCGTATGCAACTGATTTTATCGAGCGACTCCCCTCTGGGTTTGAGACGGTCGTAGGAGAGGGAGGAATGAGCCTCTCCGGCGGAGAGAGACAGCGGCTGGCGATTGCCCGGGCGATCTTAAAGAATGCACCTATCCTGATCCTGGATGAGGCGACGGCATCCCTCGACAACCGAGCAGAGCGAGAGGTGCAGATGGCGATTGAGGCGTTGGTTGCGGGCAGGACTACTGTTGTTATCGCCCATCGGCTCTCGACTATACGAGATGCGGACCTAATCGTTGTGATGAGTTCCGGACGGATCGTCGAGCAGGGGACACACGAGCAGCTTCTGACGCTCGGGGCTGAGTACTCAAGGCTGCACGCGTTGCAGTTTCGAGAGGGTGAGCAGGCCTAATCGCAAACGATAGCTGTTAGCTCCCGCGAAACTTTTCTCGGTTGCAGATCGAACTGCCTACATGAAAAAAATTAAGGTACGGCTCGGCGCCGTTCTGCTCTTGATTGCATGTAGTCTACATCCGCGTTCGGCAGAGGCTGCACCACGCAAGCGCTCGGCGACTCAGCCAAAGCCGCAGACTCCCATTTCCGTCACAGAGACCACCCGTCTTCGAGCCAAGCAGCCGGCGGTCATTTATATCTCCCGAGCGGGAACGACTCGGCTTGAGCACTTACACGTTGAGGTGATGAATGTCGGCCTCGCGCCGGCCTACGGGATCGAGGTCACCGCTGAGTGGGGCGGTGGAGTACTGTATGCGGTGAAGGGCTCTAAACGGCTCGGGCCGGGCCGTAAGGCGCTTTACACCCTTGGCTCTCGGCGGCTCATTCTTGGCTCCGGGCCGCCTCGCATCATCGTGCGATGTGCAAACTGCAGCCGGTACTAGCCCCCAACTGATACAGAGCGAAATAGGCTCTTCCAGAGCCTGTAATGCCTGTATGGCATGGGACTTGGGGCTTCAGGAGGGCTCGTGTTACCCCATTTGCTCGGGGTTGCCTGGACGGTTAGACTAACCCTCTATGGGATCCCGGCCGATTTTGACAACTTTTAAAACTATTGTCGGTGGTGTACTAGCCGCTGCCATAATCCGTGTGTTGGGGAGAACGATCCGGTGGGAACGGCTCGATCTCGGCGAGATCCGCGCTGGCCCCTCGCAGGAGCCCTGTATCTTCGCCTTCTGGCACGGCCGGATGCTAATGCTACCGCGACACTACCATCGAGTGCGTGGGAAGCGTCGGTTGGGTCTTCACATGCTCATCAGTCGCCACGGCGATGGTCGCCTGATAGCATTTGCGGTTCGTTTGTTGGGCATCCACTCTGTGGCGGGGTCTTCGTCTCGGGGAGGCAGTAGAGCTTTCTTTGAGATGATACGGCGTATTCAGGCGGGGGCCGATGTGGGGGTTACCCCTGATGGTCCAAGGGGACCACGGTACGAGTGTAAGGAGGGGGTGGTGGCATTAGCTCAAAAAACGGGGGTTCCGATATATCCGGTTAGTTATTCGACCGACCGTAAGTGGCAGTTGCGCTCATGGGATGGCATGATAATACCCAAACCGTTCTCCCGGGGATTGCTGATCCTTGGAGAGCCGATCTTTGTTGGCTCAGAGAGTGACATCGGAGAGGCGCGTAAGAGGGTACAGGAAGCGTTACATGGGATTACAGAGAGAGCCGATCGACACTGGTCTGCTCGGTAAGGCATACGAGGTTGCTACAACCTGCGCCGTTCCCCTGGTGAGCGTAGGCTTGCTCGCGTTTCAACGTGGTCGTCGACGGTACGAGGAGAGGTTGGGAGACTGGGGTGATCTGCCACCGATTGGTTGGTGGATGCACGGAGCTTCAGTTGGTGAGGTGCAGGGGCTGTTACCCTTTATACAAAAAGTGAGAGACACCATGAGTGGGGATAGAATACTGCTCTCTGCTACCTCTCCTACCGGACTTGATCGCGGAGCTGCGGCGGCCGATTTGACTCGACTTGTGCCTTTGGATGCGCCATGGGTAGTGGCTCGCGCATTGCGTAAACTCTCATTCGATCGATTCGTCGTGTGCGAGACTGAGTTCTGGCCGACACTATTCAAAGCTGTGTTACGCCGCGGGGTGCCGTGTCACATCATTAACGGGCGGGTTTCTGATTATACGATTAGCCGTTACATGGGTATGCGTGGGCTCTTCTCCCCGATACTGAGAGGGTTTGTGAGTGTTTCGGTTCCCGATGATGAACAGCGTCTTCGATTCCTCGAGTTAGGGGTAGAGGCATCGCGAATTCACGTCACGGGGCATACTAAGTACGATGTTGCGCCTCGTTATGCAGGTGATGAAGCTCGAAATGAGGCACGCCACGAATTCTTTCCTGGAGTTAGTGCAGAAACGCCTATACTCGTACTTGGTAGTATCAGACCTGGAGAGGACAAGCTCTGGTTTGCGGCGCTTGAGCGGGTATGGAGCGAGGGGAGGCGGTGCAAGGTTGTCGTGGCTCCGCGGCACGCCGAGAAGTTTTCATTTTTCTGGGAGGAGCTGCAACGGGTATCCAAGAGTGCTGTGCGACGATCCTTGGGGCCAGCGATGGCGGGACGAGACGTTGATATTCTGCTCCTCGATACGATGGGGGAGCTTGAGCGAGCGTACGCCGCCGCCGACCTCGCCTTCATAGGGGCCACACTGGTGGATATCGGTGGGCACAACCCCCTTGAGGCGGCGATGTACGGAGTGCCCGTTGTTATTGGCCCACACCACTCTGTAATTCGAGAGCTTGCTCGCGAGATGCGTAATCGCTCAGGCATATTGGAGGTGCGTGATGTCGAGAGTATCTATCGGCTCGTGATTCGCCTTTGTGATGGCGACCCAGGGCTGCGTGAAATTGGTGCTGCGGGTCAGGTTGTTTCTCAGCTCCATCAGGGTTCATCCGTGCGAGCTCTCTCTGTGATTAATGAAAGTGAGGAGTATCAATGTCACTCCTCCTAAGGCTCTCATCCACACTTTTTGGCGCGATAACTTGGCTTCGCGGCTGGTTGTACGACCGTCGTATCCTACGTACCTATCGAAGTTCAATACCGGTCGTGAGCGTCGGTAATATTACAGCCGGCGGTAACGGCAAAACACCGCTCTGTCTCTTTGTCGCGCATGAGTTGGCCAATCGGGGCCGCAGGCCTGTTATCCTCTCGCGTGGATATGGGGGGCGTACGCGGAGGCCGCATCGAGTTCTGCCCACCGACACCGCCGAACTCGTTGGTGATGAGCCGGTATTAATGGCACAAGCAGGATTTCCCGTGTACGTGGCGCGCCGCCGGGTGCTTGGCGCCAAGCGTATCGAGCGCGATATAGCCGGCGATGTGATAGTATTGGATGACGGTTTGCAGCACCGGGCGTTACACAGGGATGTTGAGATCATCTCAATTTTTGCCGGAACCGAGCGCTCCATCGTCGAGTTCCTCAAAGGTGAGCTTCTACCTCTTGGGATGTTTCGAGAGAGTCGACGGCGAGCACTTCAGCGAGCCTCGCTGATAATCGTTTCGCAGCGCAAAGTAATGACGCTTGAGTCCTTGCCTCCCGTAGATCAGAGGATTCTCAAGATCCTTCCAGAGGGAAGCTCGGTCTTTCGATCGTATCTAGAGCCTGGAAACGTTGTGCGGATGGGTACAAACGACGTGGTGCCTCCGGGAATAGTGTGCGCTTTTGCGGCGATCGCAAATCCGGAGGGTTTTTTTCAGTCGCTTGAGAGTCTCGGCTTTTCCATCAAAGAGCGCTTCGCATTTCGTGATCATCACGCTTACACGAATCAGGATCTTGAGAATCTCTGTGCAGCGCACCCAGATGTTACCTTCGTATGCACTGCTAAAGATGCGGTCAAGCTGCATACAATGTCGGCCGCGGTAAAGACGCGAATAGCGGTGATGAACGTTTCTGCTCGCGTTATCCCGACGGACGCCTTCATGGCACAGGTAACCCGGAGGCTTTCATGATTTCGGTTTTTCTGCCATATGACTAGCGACCCAGAAAACGAGAAGCTCGACCTGCTGCGGCGCCAAGCGCGTAACGTCTGCGATGAGCCGGGCGTATACCTGATGCGTGATCACGAAGGGGTGGTCATTTACGTCGGAAAGGCAAAAAATCTGCGCGCACGACTGAAGACCTATTTTACCGGTGGAGACGACCGATATCAGATCGAGTTCCTACTGAGACGGATCGTCTCCTATGAAACGATCGTTACCCAGACAGAGGAGCAGGCGTTTCTGCTCGAGCGGGATCTTATCGGGAAATACAAGCCGCGCTACAATATCCTTCTGAAGGATGATAAAGCGTACTACTCGATTCGAATTGATGAGAAAGCCCAGTGGCCGCGGCTCGAACTGGTGCGGCGAACTCAGAATGACGGCGCAACCTATTTTGGACCGTATGCCTTCGGAGGAGAATTGCGAAACCTTCTGGAGGTTATTCGTAAGGTCGTGCCGCTGCGTACCTGTTCAGACTCCGTGCTCTACAACCGCCAGCGCCCATGTCTTGAGTATCAGATTAAGCGCTGCTGCGCTCCGTGTTGTATCAGTGTTGAGCCTGCGGAGTATCGTGACTATCTGAAGCAGGCTATCGGCATCCTTGAGGGGAAAACCTCAGGCACCATAAAGCAGCTCACAGCAAAGATGGATGCCGCAGCGGAGGGATTGCGCTTCGAAGAAGCTGCCGCGTGGCGAGACAGAATTGACGCGCTCCAAAACTTTCAATCAACACACTCTCTGGTCACCTTTCGGGGAGAGAATCGCGATGTTTTCAATTTTGTGCGCGAGGGAGGATCTGCTGCAGTGTGCGTTCTCTTAGTGCGAAATGGGAGAATTCTTGAGAGCAAACCCTTTGTGCTCTCTGATATCCACGTTTCCGATGAAGAGTTGCTTGAGGGCGTTTTGCAGCAATTCTATGAAGGGGGTCGAGAGATACCCAATGAGGTGATAGTGCCCCGTGCTCTCGAAAACAGCTCACTCCTTGAGGCGGGGTTGTCTGCTCGGGCCGGAGGTGCCGTGTCAGTGGTGCATGCCCAGCGTGGGTCGAAGGCTCGATTGCTTTCGATGGCGGAGCTTAATGCCCGTCACGCGTTTTTAGCAACTCGAACGCAGGAATCGGAGTGGGATCTCGTTGGGGAGGCTCTCGCACAGACGCTGGGGTTACGGCAGATCCCCAGACGGGTTGAGTGTGTTGATATCTCAAACTTTCAGGGCTCCGATACGGTTGGTGCTATCGTCACCTTCTTCGACGGGATTGCAGATAAGTCTTCGTACCGCAAATACAACGTAAAGCAACTCGGAGTGCCGAACGATTTTGCAGCGATGCACGAGGTTGTATTTCGTCGATTGCAGCGCGGTGCCGCCGAAAATACGCTCCCCGATCTTTTAATCATCGATGGCGGCCCTGGGCAGTTATCAATGGCGCTGCAGGCGCGTGATGAGCTCGGAGTGGGAGTGGAGATAGTTGCCCTTGCCAAGATGCGCACTGAGAGCGAGGTTCTCGCTCAAGAGATAGCGCGTAAACCCGAGCGTCTCTACATTCCGGGGGAGGAGTTGCCGCTTCTTCTCGATGAAGGCGCTCCGATGACTCGGTTCCTTGCTCGTATTCGAGACGAGGTTCACCGCTTTGTAATTACCTTCCACCGCTCGAAGCGCTCAAAGCGGGTCTTCGCCTCTAAACTTGATTCGATTTCGGGGGTTAGTGCGGAGATGCGGCAACGTCTCCTTAAGCATTTCAAGAGTATTGAGGGGATTGCAGCGGCGAGCCCCGCGGATATTGCTAAGGTAGGTCGGATGCCCCGTGCCCTCGCAGAGCGGATTGTGGTAGTATTACGGGGGTAGCTCTGGGAAAATTGAGAGACAGTCTATGGTCACAAAAGGTTCATTTCCATTGATAGCAGCTCTTGTGGTTTGTTTCGCCGGCGGTATCGCCGTCTGTATGGCGCAGCAGATCCGATATATGGACAGCTCGGGTAACCTGCACTTTGTAGACGACCTAAGCCAGGTGCCAGGGCGCTATCGACAGCAGGTAGTTCCGTACACACCAACTCCGGTACTCGATAAACGTCAACTACAGATGAAGCTTCAGCAGGAGCAGGCGGCGCTCCGGCGACAGCAGCAAGAGGAGCGCTTGAAGAAGGCGGAAGCTCAGCGGCTCAAGTTTCAACAAGAGCGCGCAGAGGAGCAGAAACGAAAGAGGCTCCGGGAGCAGGAGAGTCAAACCGGTTTCAAGACGGGTGGATGACCGACACCTGGCAGCCTGGTGGCATAGCGTTTAAACTGGGCTTCGTTACGAGCGCGGAGCTTGAGCCCTGAGTAGGGCAGCCTCAAATTCCGTTGGTGTAAATGGCTTCGGCAGAAACGTGATCTGACTACCGCACCGGTCCAGTGAGCTAGCCACCTCGGGGTCTCCGCTGGTAACGATCACTCGCAGATTCGGACGTGTGGAGATAAGCTGCTGGGCGATCGGAGAGGCGCGTCCCGACGGCATGTGATCATCGAGCAGTATAACATCAACATTGGATGCTTCTGCGCTTATACATTTGAGGGCAGCTCCGCCATCGGGCACGACTGAGACTGAGTGCCCCATGCTCGACAGGATGCTCTTTATCGCCTCTCGAATAAGCGGTTCATCATCGGCGACCAAGATTCGTAGCTTCTCACGACCTGTAGCAGGAACAGTGTGCGCGCCGGAGGTCTCCATTGTATCTTGGTCTGCAGCTGCTGAAAGCGGAAGTATGACCCCAAATAGGGCACCATCGGGCGATGATTCAACCCGAATCGATCCTCCGAGGCTTTCAACTGAATTCTTGACGGAGGCTAATCCAAGACCATGGTGGCCGCCATCGGCTTTTGTTGAGGTATGTGAATTGAAGAGATTCGAGTGAACCGAATCGGCGATGCCTGGACCGTTATCCGATACCTCAATGCAGACTGCATCCTCGATTCCCTTGCCCTGGGTGAGGAGTGCGGTGGTAGGACGAATTGAGAGTGTAATCGAGCCAGACGTGCCGAGCGCTTCTGATGCGTTTATGATCAGATTCGAAAATATCTGATAGAAGATCGCTTTGCCAGCTCGGACGAAGAGCTCAGGATTCTCCGGCTTGATCGTGATCTGAATCGCCGAGGGAATCATCGGTTGGAGTAGGGCAACGATGCGTTGAAGCTCTGTGTGCGCATTGACGGATGGATGCTGAGTAACGACGGCCCGTCCAGGTTCAAAGAATCGCGCGGTCAGGGAGATGCAACTCTCTAAAGCCTCGCTTGTTAATCGAAGTGCTTCCGGGTCGGAAT
>JBIJBZ010000156.1:0-8310 GCA_044344945.1 Bdellovibrionota bacterium
CTGCAGAGTCCCGTCAAATGCGATCGTTCCATCGAAGAGCCCGATGATCCGCTCCACCACCGGGAGGAGGCGTCGCAGATCGTGGCTCACCAAAAACGTGGTGGGCTTGTACTCATTATGGAGTTCAACAATAAGGTTCATGATGACGCTGCTCGCCACTGGGTCGAGACCGCTCGTCGGATCATCGAGAAGCAGGATCTTCGGACGTCCTACGAGGGCACGGGCCAGCGACACACGTCGCCGCATTCCACCACTTAGTTGACCCGGCATCTTGTATGCAGCCCGCGTAAGCCCCACTCGCGCTAAAATATCGCTTACCTTGTCGCACACGGCCTGTCGGTCCTCGCGCGGAAGCGATGTCGTTGGCACCCTGCCCGCGACCAATGGAAAGGCAACATTGTCGTACACCGAGAGTGAGTCAAAGAGCGCTCCCTCTTGAAACATCAATCCGACATCGAGGGATGAACAACCGGGGGGAAATGTTACCCAACCGAGATCCGTTCGGCAGGTATTCGCTATAATCTTAAAGAGGGTGCTCTTTCCACCGCCACTTGGTCCGATCAGTCCGTTAATCGAGGCCGGCTTGAGCGCGAAATTTACATCACGGAGCACCGCCTTATCGCCAAACGATCTGGTCAGACTCGTTACCTTCAACACCGTCTATCTACACCCCTCGAAAAAGAAACATGCGCAACACCAACGTAGCTCATTTACGCCACCGAATACGTATCGCAGGAGATGTCTTCAGGACTGCCCTCAACCTCTGCGACCCCCAAGTCTCGACCGGACTGAACAAAAGCACCATCCCGAACTCGCGCGAGCAGGTCGAGCTGCTCCTGGAGCGTGTTCAAGCCCAGAAGCGTTTTACGCCACAGAGCTCCCCTGCACATCTGGGATGCGAGCTGCTTGACCTTGCCCGGGCACGTACTATCTTGAAAATCTTCCCGCAGTAGCTCGATGTATCGGAACAGGATATCGAGCATAAGGCTCTGGCTGTTCCGAATCGTGTTGCTGGTACCTTCGATAATCTCCGAGAAGACGAGGGGATTCCAGAGGCTCGCCCGCCCAATAAAGAGACCCGCCACCTTGCCTTGGAGACGCTCCTCTGCCGAGGCACGATCAACGACATCACCACTTCCCAATACCGGAATTGAAAGCTCCTCGGCAACCGCTTGTACAAGCGACCAATCAGCGAGCCCTCGATAGAGCTGCGCCCGCGTTCGGCCATGGATCGCCAACGCCTCAATCCCCTCCGACTCTGCCATGCGAGCGATCTCGATTGCGTTGCGCGAACTCTCGTCCCATCCGGCCCGAATCTTCAGGGTCAAAGGTATCGATACCGCCTTGCGAACTTCTCGAATAATCGACTGTAGGTGCTGCGGCTGGCGCATCAACTCACATCCGCCGCCGCGCTTAACAACTTTCGGAGCAGGACACCCACAATTGATGTCAACGATATCAGCCCCGATATCCTGCACCATTACTGCTGCGTCTCGCATGCGATCGACATCGTACCCGAATATCTGCACACAGTACGGACGCTCGCTCTCGCAGTAGCGCATCATCTCCATCGTGCGCCTTGAACCACGCGTCATCCCTTCTACCGATACGAATTCGCTGACAACTAAGCCAACCGCTCCCGGATTGAGCTCCTTTACGAGCTTCCGAAAGGCACGCGTGGTAACTCCGCTCATGGGCGAAAGAACTAGACCCGGCGAAATATCGATGGCACGGACCTGATACGACTTAATCACGTAGACACCCCCTGACTTTTTCAGACAAAACTTCGATTGAAAAAGGTTTTTGAATAAAATCGCGAGCGCCATCATCCAGGATCCGCTCGACGACATGCTCAGAGCTAAAGCCACTCACTATCAATACCGGCAGGTCGGGGCGTATTGCGCGCAGCCTGTGGAACACCTCTTCTCCCGATAAACCTGGCATCAGGAGATCGAGGATAACCAAATTCACCGAATCGGGATTTGCCTCGAACTTCTCAACCCCTTCTGCGCCGCCTCCTGCGGTCTCCACCTCGTACCCAAGGTGGGCTAGACTTAGACCCAACACATTCCGCACAGCAGATTCGTCATCAATAACCAACACGCGCTCACCGCTCCCGCGGCGCAACCCGGATCCTTCACAGGGGCCCCCCTCTACAACTCCCTCGGCCTCCGCCAAGATCGGCAACACAATCCTGAAGGTAGTACCCTTATTGGGAGCCGATGTGACCTCAATTGCACCCCCCAATTGCTTCACAATCGAGCGAACTGTTGCCAATCCAAGACCAGTGCCTGCCGAATTTTTCGTCGTGAAATAGGGCTCAAAGAGGCGGGATTTCACAACATCGTCCATCCCCATACCATCATCCCGAACGACGATCGCACCGTACTCCGATGCTGCCGGCTCATCACCAAAGAGCGCACGCACCTCATCGGAGCTGCACGGGCTCTCAAGTGAGATGTTGATTGCCCCCTTACCCCTAATTGCATCCCGAGCGTTAATGATTAGGTTGATCAGAACCTGCGTAATCTGAGCCTCTGAGGCGAGCACTCGAAATCCGTGTTGAGCTGGAGCGATGTGCAGTGTTACCTCTGCGGGAATCGCACTCTTGAGTAACCCACCGATGCGACCAACCATATCGGCTACATCGACCTGCACAGACTGCTCGTTTGCATCGAGCTTCGAAAACTTGAGGATCTGCTGAGTGAGACCAGAGGCCCGCACCGCGCCTTCTTCAATAGCCTTAATCGACTCACTGATCGCTCCACCCCCAAGTAGGACGTGCTTCATGTATGCGACGTGACCAAGAATACCGGTGAGGACATTGTTAAAATCGTGAGCGATACCGCCGGCCAAGAGCCCTAACGTCTCGATCCGCTGCTTGTGATGAACCCTCGCGGTGTCCCCCTCGGTGATGCTTGCAAGTACCCGAACAACAACCAGCTCGGAAACCCAACTCGAAATACTTGCGGTGACCACCTTGCCGTTCGGCCCGCGAAATTCCACAGTGTGCTCACCTGCCGCGGAGCATGCCCGCTGCGTATTCGGCCAAAACAGGGAGACCGAGGCCCCGCGCAGCTCCTGCGGGTTACGCCCCACCAGGTCCGCGAACGGCTGATTCACAGCCACACATACGAGGTCTTTTCCCACAATAAAAAGGGGGTCAGGTAAACTTTCTAAGAGCGCTTCCGAGAGGTCCATCACACTAAATTTTCCAATTAGTACTGGGGGATAGTATCAGCAGCACCGGTCTCTTATCAACGCACCATCCGGAATAGCCAAAAACTGATCTCGGAGCCCAAAAACCGCGCGTGCCGAGGCCTCCCAACTACCCGCCCGGTTGCTCTGAGCAACGCGCGCGGTCTCTGAGACGAGCGTCGCTAAAATGCTGTATTTTCACGTTTTTTCTACTAAGAGAGCAGATAGTAAAAGAGGCGTCTCGCTTCAGCCGCCTACTTAGCTGACACAAAATCGAGAAAAATATGGATCCCTTACCCGTTGCCGCGAATCTCAACTCTCATGGTGAACGGTCCACTCAATGATGAGCGGTCTTGTAACCTAATTTGAATATGGTAGGTTTTACACACCGTGGTTTTTTTACGGGAGCCAGTAGTTATGTCTGAGTCTGAGTCCAGCACATTGAAAGGGATAGTTAAGTGGTTCAACGATGCCAAAGGTTTTGGCTTCATTGAGCACACCAGCGGTCGCGACGTTTTCGTTCATTACTCTGTCATCGCTTCAGAGGGTTTCAAGACTCTCAAAGACGGTGAGACCGTTGAGTATGAGCTGAAGGAGGGACCCAAGGGGCTTCAAGCATCGAAGGTGCTTCGCACTGCAGCGCCTGAGCAGTCGTCTTCCTCTGAGGAGACTTCTGCGAGCGATGAATCTTTGGAAACCGACGACCAAGAGTAATCTTCTAGTCTGGTCAAACGAAACCACCTCTTGGCTACCAACCGGAGCCAAGGGGTGTTTTTTTTATGTAGTCGCGCCTCCCCTAGCAGGGTGGTGAAAAAAGGTTCCGTTGTGAGCATTTTGAGAGTTTTGACGAAACAAGGCGGAGACTACGAAGAAACCGGAAGCGTATCCTCCGAGATACGTTGAGGATTTTTTCGGGGGCTCAAACAAAGTTGCAGTCAAACTATCGAAATGCGCAACATGAAGTCTTTTTTCACCACCCTGCTAGCGGCTACTACCCTCAGCGCGAAAATCCTCGCGAACCCCTACGTCTTGCGAGTAGATAAAACCGATCCTGCCCTTGCGCGATCGAATGCGCAACCAACGCCCCACCTGCCCCTCAACGTTTACTTCGTCTCCGACAAGGAGCCTTCCAAGAACACGCGCGTGATAACTTGGCGAGGAGAACACATCGGTCGACGTGATTACCGACCGAACTGACTCTGAGAGATTCGCGCTACCATTCGTGCTTCCTGAACTGATATCGGGAGCTGGAGGTCGGCCAAAAAGTGGATCTGGCAGCCGCGCCTGTTGCGGGGCTGATGAACGTCGCGCCTCCTTGGCAAAATCCGGACTCTCGATTGGACCATCCGTTCGCACCACGTCCTTCTGCCTCGCCGCGGGCTTCTCGACTGGCGCCACTGGCACGTCGGTCCCCCTCTGCTGCGGCGCGACCGCAGCGGCACCAGCTCCTGGAGCAGCGGAAGCCACCACGGTGGGAGCATCGGCCTTTGGCGTTTCTGAAAGAGAGTAGTAAAGCGCTCCGAGGTTGCTCACCGCCTCACGCGCTCGCACTACAGGAAAGACCTGATCGAGCGCCGGTCTATGCACAATAAAGTCCTCCGATGCTGGCGCGGCTGGAGATTCGGTTAAATCAAACACGAGCAGACATAGGGCAACACCCGCAAGGACCATACCAACCGCAAGGGCCCATACCTTCCCCATCCTTCGACCGCTCGTCGGAACTGAACCCTGCACGGCCGGTTTCTCCTCGCGCGGTGCTGTTTGAGCACTCTGAAAATCCGGCACCCGCGGAGGAGTCTTTTGCAGTGCCTCCTCCGTCGATTTCAACATCCCTACTTGATGGAGCGCCAAACGCACGGCGTACTCCTGTCGCTTGTCTCCCACTTCGCGCAAGCGATTCAGCATCAATTCGCCGATCTCCTGAATGAGTTTTCGATGGCGCTCTCTGGCTGGGTCATCAGCATGACGGCACACCGTCTCAAAGGGTGCGGCCAGCAGCGAGACCGGCAGTGAAAACGCGCCGAGATGTCCCCTAATCCACCACAACCGCGCGCCAACATCCTCACGACTCGAAAAGGACGCTTCTGCCCTGCTCACTAACACCCCCCAGCGCTTGCTCTGCGCTAGAGAGAGCAGCTCAGAATCAAAATCTCCTTCGGATTCACTTAAGGAGAGGATCTCAGTGGGCGCTTTCGACGCAGCAGGCTCACAGTGAGATGAAGGGTCTGCGCCCTCCGCCCGCGAGAGGATCGCTGACAACCCGAGATCGAGTTTTTGCGCTGGACCCTTAGACTTATCTGCCATGGCTCAACAGCCACTCGTAAAAATGCAACCAGTTGGGGCCCTGCATCGCTCTGGAGCTACCTCACGGAGAAGCAGCGCCCGAATACCGGGGCCATTTAGAGGCTATGCTGACCGTAGCCCTGTGATCTATGGTACAGGCTATCCCGCCGCTACTGAAGAGCCCAGGGCGATAAATCTTCCGATGAGCACTACCACAACCCATCGATTCTCCACATATTTTCGGTCAAACGCAGCACCAAGCTCCGCTCCTAGGCGCACAGTATACCTCTGGCTGCTAGCCACATCGTTCCTCAGCGGGTGCTTTTCAACCACCCTTCCCGCAATCCCTACTCCGCCAGATCTGCCGCGCCTTGTTGACGCCGCAGAGGTCCAGATGCCCCTCTATCTTTGGACGCCTGAAGAGAACGATCGACTCGGTTTCCAGTATCTCCTCGGAATAATTCCGTTTGCCCGGGTGTACCACCCACACCTGTCGCAACTCCTGCGTAGCTCACTCACGACACAGGCCGGCTTTAACCGTTATGGGCTCCTGACACCGACCACCAACGAGGGAATGACGGTTCCACGGTTGATGGTAACGGTCTCGTCGGCATCAATCCAGGGCTGGGACCTCCTTATCATTCGGCGCCCGAGCGCCTCCATCACTTTAAGCGGTGAATTTCATCCTGCCCGTGGTGTTGTTCGAACCTGTACGGTTACCGGAGACGAGTCAAAGCTTTCCCCGTTTGCTTTTGAGAACGAACTTAATGAGGTTCTCGAAGGTGCAAGCACTAATGCAGCTCACGCTCTGATCAAGTGTCTTGGCTTGAACGTAGATCCGTTACTGGGCGATTCGACGCCGACACAATGAAGGTCTTAGTCGCCGCAATTGTTTCGGAGGGGCTCCTCGTTCTCCTTTCAGTTGCTTTCGGCGCACTCTTCTCCGTGCACATTACCTGGCACGCATCTCTGTATTCACTGATCCTTGGAGCGATGCTGGCGATTCCACCGCTCTGCCTCAACGAGGTGTTGTGGCGTATCTCTCTACGCCACCCAGCGTCCGTCTACAGCCGCTTCTCGCGTGAGATTATCGTGCCACTCTGTCGACAGATCTCCGTTCCTACCGCCATCATCGTGGCGCTGCTCTCTGGCGCATGCGAAGAGATGTTTTTTCGAGGAGCCCTCAACCTAATTACCGCTGCCTACCTCGGCGTTATTGCGGCCTGCATTATTACGAGTATCCTCTTCGCTGCGATCCACTTCATCGGGAACTTTCGGCGCTTCGGGGGCATGATACCGCTGTACACGCTGATGGGCGGGTATATGTGGGGCGTTGCTCATACAACGGACTCCCTCTTCTGTGGCGCAGTACTCCATGCAGTGTATAATTTTTTAGCAATTCTGCGCATTAAGCTCGCCAAACCAGGCGAATAAATCGCCCTCACCCAGCCCCTTGAAAGATTCCAAATCGTGATTATCTGATCTCTGCGCGCAGAGATGTGAACAGTGCTTATTGATGAGGAGACTTCATATGTTTGGTGCAAGTGGAAGGAACAATCGTGGGTTAGTACGTAGCAACGCCTATCCGATCTTAAGTTTGTTTGATGAGATGAATCGCTTATTTGAGGACGCGACTCCGGTCGCTCGGGTTGCACAGGGGCTCTCCTCGTTTAAACCGAGCCTCGACCTCGTAGAAAGCGAAAAGGACTACACCTTAACCGGCGAGTTTCCGGGGCTTGAGGCTGCGGATATTCAGATTGAACTACGCGACAACTCGATCACCCTAAGCGGTGAGAAACGTGAAAACCGCGAGGTCAAAGACGGCGAACGTCTCCACGTGGAGCGAAGCTACGGCTCGTTTAGTCGGACGATCCAGCTCGGAGTTGAGGTTGATGAGGATAGCACCACGGCCGAGATGAAGAACGGGGTCCTCACCGTGCGGATTCCAAAATCTGCGCGAGCCGTGAAAGGTGCTAGGAGGGTCAGCATTAAAACTGCTGGTGCTTAAGTAATCAGGGGCAGATTTGAGGAGATCGACAGACTCTTTCAAATCTGCCCCTAACCCGCATATTTCATGAAGCCTGCTACTACGAACGCCGATAATGTTGCTTTTTCGTTCCAAAAGACTACCTTCAGACCGGAAGGTATCTCGATACAATTCCGCCCTGCAGATACTTAGTTGAATTCGCCCTTCGCGCCCGAACAATCACCACTCTCGGCGCTGTCGCGACGCAGTTTCATGAAAAATGCGGAGCTAAAACCTCCGCGGTCCAGATTATTTGCGGTCGTGGATATCTGTGCCCTCGGCGTCCGTGAGCGGAGCTGGCCGCATATTTCATGAAGCCTGCTACTGTGAGCGCCGATAATGGTGCTTTTTCGGTCCCAAATACTACCTTCAGACCGGAAGGTATCTCGATACAATTCCGCCCTGCAGATACTTTGTTGAATTCGCCCTTCGCGCCCGAAAAATCGCCACTCTCGGCGCTCTCGCGACGCAGTTTCATGAAAAATGCGGGCTAGGTAAGCAAGCCACAACATACCCGAAGCGAGAAAGTGTAGGTCCAGTTGATATTCGATTTTTTGTGCGGGGGAAAACCTGACATGTATCCGCTCAGATACATGCAGGAATTTTCCCCTGCGAAAGCTCGAGGAGCTACTCAAGATCCCCTTTCGTAGCAGGGAGGGTTTGTCCTAGGTTCGCGAGTAGGCTGGTGAAAAAAAGGTTCCTTTGTGAGCATTTTGAGTTTTGACGAAACGAGGGGAAGACGACGAAAAAACAAGAAGCGTATCCTCTGAGATACGTTGAGGATTTTTTCGGCGGCTCCAACG